>NZQM01000106.1 GCA_002695905.1 Parvibaculum sp. | reverse complement strand
CCGCCTTGATATGTCGCTCGTCGGTCGTGCGAAGGAAGTCATCGATTGAAAAATTCATAGTCTCGGCAAGAGACTGAAAGCGACCCGAAATCTGTGCGCAAAGTTCCTGTGGGGTAATGCCTTGCGCTTCCGCCGACTTCTCCACCTTCTGACCGTGCTCATCATTTCCGGTCAGAAAGAGAACGTCATAGCCATCAAGCCGTTTGAAACGCGCCAGCGCATCACACGCGAGCGTCGTATAGGCGTGCCCGATATGCGGCACATCATTGACGTAATAGATCGGGGTCGTGATGTAGAAGGATTTTGCGGCGGACATTTTGAGAAGCACTTTTCAGGATGACGTGTGGGAATGGAACAGGTGTGGGCGACAGTTTAAGCAGACTGGGTCATGCTGGAAGCAGCCGCCTCGAGCATCGAAAATGCGTTCAAAATCACCAACTTGCGATCCATGTTAAGCGCCTCTGCGCGTGTGGCCAATTCGCCGATCTTTTCCCACACCTCGACCCAGCGATCAAGGTTTTGCCCATGAACCAGCTTGGCCATGGCAGCGGCTTCGCCAGGAACAATATCGGGGTTTGCCGGACCTCCAGCACCCTGGCGTACCGCCCGGGCGACCCAATCGCGCATTAGGTCGACTAATATGTCAAATGTCTGTTCAGCGCCCCGTCGGGCTGCTTTGTCCGCAAGAGTGTGCATTGCTGCGATGTCCGGCCGTGGAAGCTGGCAGATCAGCCCGACCATGGACCGATAAAGTTCCAGACCATCACCTGATGCAATGGTGAGCGCCCGTCCGGCACTTCCCTCCGCCAAAACATCGATAGCGGCAATATCATCAGCGCTGAGATCAGCCCCATTCGCGCCGAGCACCTGATCCATGGCGCTGCTGCTGAGTGCCGACATAGGCAGTTGCCGACATCGAGACCGAATGGTGGGCAGCAGCCGTCCAGGCTGATGGCTGACAAGCAGAAACAAAGACTTTGCAGGAGGCTCTTCCAAAACCTTGAGCAGGGCGTTTGCGGAATTCGCATTCATTTCATCCGCGCTGTCTACGATACAGACGCGCCATCCGCCCGCCCCTGCGCTTTTGCCGAAAAAGCCAGCGGTCTTTCGGACCTGATCAACTGGGATGACAGACTTAGCTTTCTTCGTTTTCTCATCGACGGGACGGCGAATAACCAATAGGTCTGGATGTCCTTGAGCCAGAATTTGACGCGCTGCAGGCATGTCCTCAGCAAGAGACAGGTTTTCCGCGCCCATGGCCCGCGCCTTTTCAGCGTCTGAATAGGTGAGCACAAATTTGGCCATCCGGTATGCAAGTGTCGCCTTGCCGATCCCTTTGGGGCCGGTCAACAGCCAGGCATGATGCATCCGCCCACTCATGAACGCATCGAACAGATTCTGTTCTTCGCGGGCGTGTCCGTAAAGGACGGAAGTCTCGCGTGGGTGTGGGAAGTCGCCAAGGCGGTCTGGTTCGGGCAGGTCACTCATATGGTGAGCTTAGCATGGCAAGCGCCGTCTGTCAGAGGTCGAAACGTGTCGCTGTCTCTGACCAGATGGCCTGATGCACCGCGTCGATCTCATTTATTGCGTCAATCACTTTGCAGCGATCAGCTGCATCAGCTGCAATGTCCAGAAAGGCCTGACGCAGCGTCTCATGAAACGCCTGCCCCATCTTCTCATACCGGTCTTCGCCTTCCCCGCGGGCACCGGCGCGCGCAAGGCCATCGGCCACCGGAAGGTCGAGGATCAAGGTGAGATCGGGCATGGTGGTGTCGACCACAAGGTTGGTGAGACCACGGATGACATCCTTGCCCAACGCCTGCGCGATGCCCTGGTAGGCCATGGAAGAGTCGACGAACCTGTCACACAGAACCCATTTCCCTTCAGTCAGGGCGGGACGAACAACGCGCTCCAGATGGTCTGCCCGTGCTGCGAAGTGCAGCAGGACTTCCGTCATACTGGTCCATCGGTCGCCATCGCCGGTCACAAGCAGCGACCGTATTTCTTCAGCACCGGGTGATCCGCCAGGTTCTCGTGTCTGCAATACAGCGTGTCCGGCTTTCTCCAGGGCTTCACTGAGAAGGCGGATCTGAGTTGACTTGCCCGCCCCTTCGCCGCCTTCAAACGTGATGAAGTGTCCTGATTGCGGGCGACCGGCGTTCATGAGGACTTATTCGCCCGTAACCATCTGAAGGAGCGAACCCATGGCGCGCCCAAACAGGCCGATCTGATCGACATTGGCACCGGCATAGATGGGGAACTGCCGTGTGGGCGCATTGGGCGCTTCAATGGTCAACGTCCCAACCTCCTGGCCCGCCTTGATGGGCGCCGCAATCGGGCCGTCCCAGTTTGCCAACACTTTCATGTCGCGCCGCGCCGCGCGGGTGAGCGTCAGGCTCACATCTTCAGCGACGACCAGTGGCACCAGGTCATAGACACCCTGCCAGACTTCAGCGTTCTCCACGACGTCACCGGCGGCGTAAAGGTCATAGGTCTTGAACTCCCGGAAACCCCACCGAAGAAGCTTTTCACTTTCTTCCGACCGCTCGCGTTCGGAGCTAAGACCATTCACCACCAGAATGAGGCGTCGACCATTCTGCTCCCCTGATGCGACGAGACCATATCCAGAAGCCTCTGTGTGACCGGTTTTCAGTCCATCTACATTCAGGTTCATGTAAAGCAGTGGATTCCTGTTGGATTGGGTGATCCCGTTCCATGTGAATTCCCGCTCCGCGTAATAGGGATAATAGTCGCTCAGATTATAGATCAGATGGCGGGCAAGCTGGGCAAGCTCCCGCGCAGTCATTTGATGCTCAGCATGTGGCCAGCCGGTAGAGTTCCGAAATTCAGCGCGCGCGAGACCAAGCTCTCTGGCCCGGCGGGTCATCTCTTCGGCAAAAGCTTCTTCTGAGCCGCTCATGCCTTCTGCAATCGCAATGCAGGCATCATTGCCCGATTGAACAATCACACCTCTGATCAAGTCCTCAACCGGGATGCGTGAATTCACCTCTGCGAACATAGTAGACGATCCAGACGCGGCACCTCCGCGGCGCCAGGCATTTTCACTAATGCTCATCGTGTCAGTGAGGCTGAGACGTCCCTCTTTCAGCGCCTCGAACAAGAGCGTCATAGTCATGAGCTTTGTCATGCTGGCGGGTGCCATCAGGACATCACCCTCTTTCTCATAGAGAATATCGCCGGTCTCACCGTCCATCAGGACGGCGAAAGTGGCTTTGGTTTCAAAACCCGATGCGGACACCGCAGAAAACGAGCCGACGACGAAAAGCAGTGCGATAATGCTATGAGAAATAAGACGAACGATCATGAAACTCTTCAGATTTTGGATGTTAAGGCGCGCAAACTATCTGCGCGCCATACATTATTCGATGACAACTCTGGCATTTGTGTGACCACGCCCCGTTATTTGTTGGAGCAGGCTGTTCGCCGCCTGCGGGTCCTGAACCGGGCCGACGCGGACACGATAGAGGTCTGTGCCATTGACATTGATCGGGTTCACATCGACAGGCCCGAGGTCAGACAGCTGGATTTTGAGAGCTTCGGCATTGGCCTGATTGGCAAATGCGCCAGCTTGCACATATGTACCCGGCAGCACCGGCGCGGCCAAATTAGAAGATTGGACGGATGACGACCGTGTTGCTGCAGGCGTATCAGGGATCGGCGCCATGTCCGTCGGAAGCAATGTGCCTGCCGCCGCCCTCACAGGATAGGTCGGCGTGAGCGATGCGACCTGCACTGCTTCGGTTGGGGCTGCGATGGCGCGCTCTCGATCAGACGGTTGTTCAGGTGGTGGTGATGTAAATTCGTTTTCAGCAACGACCGATTGGACATCTGGAATATCGCCATCCAAGGGAGCGCGCCGCAAATATTGAACTCGGACCCGCGCCGTGCCTTGTTTCAGATATCCCAATAGCTCGGCGGACCGTCTTGAGAGGTCAATTTCCCGGTCAGCAACAAACGGACCCCGGTCATTGATCCGGACAACAAGCGACCGACCGTTCTCGAGGTTTGTTACACGCGCATAGATCGGCATAGGAAGCGTGGGATGGGCAGCGGTTACGAGGTTCTGATCGAATACTTCGCCGTTTGCGGTGGGCTTTCCATGGAAATTGGGCCCGTACCAGGAAGCTATGCCCTTCCGGTCATAGTTTTCATCTTCTGCCGGATAGTACCACTCACCATCAATTTTATACGGATTGCCAACCTTATAAACACCGCCCCCGGTGCCTTGTCCAAGGGACTTTGCGACATGGGCGCCCAGCTGTGCTTCTGCGCATCCTGCAGCGACTAAGGGGCTCATCAACAAGCCAACCACCGCCGACAGCCGACGAAGAGATGGACGTTTTGGTAGCGGCGGCGCTCTCCTGCTCTTGCCATAGTGGCATGAATGATCGGTGGCTTTCTGATTGTCCATGTTTTGCGCTGCCTGCGTTTAGCCGAATCAGGTCAAATCCTCAGAATTCTCTTATACCGCCGCAAATTTCCAGGCGCTATGAAACTCAGCCTCGCTGAGAGGCCGCTCATTGCGTCTCTCGTCCCTGGAGGTCAGTATGGCGCCCCAATACAGAGTAGTCTGGGACAGCTCAATTTTGTCCCGTGAGTGCGAACAAAACCTTTACGAGAGTTCAAGAATTGACCCGTCCGGCACCGTCCCTGACCCGCTCTCTAGTGAGCCTGATCCGATCAAAACCGGTAACAGCCGCAGATCTCTCAGCCGCAGCACTGTTTGTGCTGGACGCGATCACCAATACCTGTGCCGGCCAGAACTCTGAACCAGGCCAAGCTCTGCTTGCCTGGAGCGGCTCTGAGAGCACCGGGAACATTCAGCCCGATACCGGAAAGCGTGCCTTCTTGCTGAGCGCGCTCACACACATTTTGGAAACGGATGACCTGCATCGAGGGTCCGTTGTTCATCCAGGCTGCGTTGTGGTGCCGCCTGCCTGGGTTTTGGCTGCGAAGCACGGCATTACGGGTCGGGCGTTTCTAACATCAGTTCTCCATGGATTTGAGGCAACGACCCGTGTCGGCATGGCGGTGGGCGCTGAGCATTACCGAATTTGGCACAACACCGCGACCTGCGGTCCTTTCGGGTCCGCCATGGCTGCCGCCGCACTGTTGGGTTTGGACGACGAGCAGACCACCCATGCGCTTGGCAATGCGGGAAGTCAGGCGGCAGGGTTCTGGGAGTTTCTTGAAACAGGGGCGATGACGAAACACCTCCATGCTGGCCATGCGGCGGAGGCTGGTGTTCGCGCTGCCGAACTCGCAAAACATGGTTTCACAGGCCCCCCGAAAATTCTTGAAGGCGACAAAGGTTTCTTCAAAGCTGCCTGCCCTGACGCCAACCCTTCCGCTGTCCTCGCCGATGCGGACGCGCCCTGGCAGCTGACGAACACCTCCATCAAACCCTGGCCCTCATGCAGGCATACGCATCCAGCGATTGATGCCGCTCAAGCCATTCGAGCCACGCTCAAGACACGGGGACAAACGCTCAGTGACGATATGATTGAGGCCGTAGACATAGGCGTCTACCAGGCGTCTATTGATGTCTGCGACAGGGTTGATCCGCTGACGGAGTATGAAGCCAAGTTTTCACTGCATCACACGGTCGCAGCAGGCCTTCTATGCGATCAGGTGGATTTTGCGGCATTTGGAGAAAAAGCCCGAGCTGACCTTCAATCTGTGAGGGCAAAGGTTTGCCCTTCCCTTCAAGAACCCTATGCCGCTGCCTATCCCAGAGCTTGGGGAAGTTCGGTCACTGTAACGTTAAAATCGGGCGAAACTATCGAGGAGACGCGAACGCACGCGAAAGGTGATCCAGAAGCGGCACTCTCGCGAGAAGAGATGATCGATAAGGCGACCATGTTGTTGAACCATGCGCGCCTGCCGGAGCCCGTCCGGTTTATCGATGCTGTGTTGGCTCTTGCCGATGGCGGTGAGCTGCCCGCCCTGCCTGATGGTCTTTAGCGAAAGAGGCTGTCGTTAAACCGCGACGTAGCTCAGGTAGGCTTGTGCCGCTGCACCTACAAGCACTGATCCCCAGATCCAACTTGTCCGGATGAGAAAGCCGCTCTTCTGTTTAGCCGTTGGAGCAACAGCTGCCTCGGCGCTGGCTTCTTCCGTTTCTGCAGGGGCTGGCGCAACAGGTGTCGGCATTCTGTATTCGCGCAGGCCAGCAATAAAAATCCCTGTGCCCAATACGAGCATTATGATCGCGGGTACCCACCACTGCGTAAAATCGATCGCCATAAACTCCACCCAACTCACTCTTTTTTTGCGGCGCCCCCTGACGCCGGTCTGTTGCGGCGCATTGTGGCAAACTGCGGGAAACTTGGCAAAGTCCATTTCTTACAGATTTATTCACCCAATGAGCGCAAAATAACGCCCGTTAACCTTGTTTCCCTCGGGTTTGATTAAGCCACTTTAACCATCAGTGTCGAACGGTCGGATTCACCATGCCGCATGAAAAACGTGAAATCGTCTTTTCAATGAATGAATTTTTGGAAGCATTGATGCGCTACAACGAAATGCGCGGCGGTATTCGTTATCGCGCGCCTCAGATCAGGGGCGTCGGGGTTGATAAGACCGGGGCTGGATCGACGGAACTTACCTTCGACGATGAAGAGACCATCAGTTTCACCGAAAGCGACATCGTTGCTTCGTTGATCGCCTATTGCATCGAAAACAAGGTGCCGCTGCCTGCTCGGGCCGGGAAGCGCATCGTTGTAACCGACACAGGCGTCGAACTGGCGATTGAGAGCAAGACAGACTGGGTTCAACCAGTCCCGCTCCCGATCAGCGATATCAGGCGCTAGAAAATTGATGAAGCTTTCTTTTGTACACCGAAGCGATATTTGCTAAACGATCACCGCGCCGGGAGCGTACTCGGTGAGTCGGCTAAAGACCCCTGCGGAGGGGTGCGAGAGTGGTTGAATCGACCGGTCTTGAAAACCGGCAGGCGTGCAAGCGTCTCGTGGGTTCGAATCCCACCCCCTCCGCCATTAGCGAACGTGACCGGTGTCGAATTTGGCTTCGGTCGCATGTCGGCGGGTGGTATTGCAGCGACCCAGTCGAGTGCCGATTTAGGTATTGCCGTCCGACCGACACATGAGCAGGTGCGACCGAGAACCCAAGACATCCGGCACAGGTGCAGCGAGGATGAAATACGTCCGGGCAACGCAGGAGGTTTGGTCAGATGGCCACGACAAGGTCGGGGTACTCCGCCCTCAGCGCCGCGACGACCGGATCGATCTCAATAGCCTGATCGCTGTGAAGAACGCCTGGTCCGAGGGACTCGGTAAGCATCTGACGGACTGATTCGGCGGCGATGATCGCGGTCATCAACGGTTCTTTCCGACCGGTCACGCCGACCACCGTCTCGGCGGATGCTGCCCCTGTCCGACCTATCGCTCTTACGGAAACGCCGCAAATGTCCGATCCCATATGGACATTCATGAACAACCAGACTGCCAGTTTCCGCCAGAGCGGCCGCCGCAGCAGCCGACCTAGACCGGCCCTGGATGAAACGGCGAAAAGCCATGTCGAAAAGCGGTCGTCGAACCGAACCCAGGTCGATACCGAGGGGCCATTCAAGGTACGGCCCAGCACGTGCTGGTCAGAGAAATTGAACCTGTAAGCCGGGCGTTTCTTGTCTTGCCCCGCTAGAGCAAGACCCAGGCTGTCGCCAAAACTTCGAACCGGGGTGGCGCAACCGTTCTCCATCACCTGGTACGATGCATCGAGGTTGTCGAACATCCATTCCACCGCCGCCCGGCCGTGGTGATCGCCGAGCCCGAACTCTAGAAGAATGTCAATTCGGTCCACGCTGTCCATCTTGTCACGCGTACGGGCGGCAAGAAGATTTGTCAGCCCCGGCGCAGTGCCGACGCTGAGCAGCGCCGTGACGCCGTTGCGCCTGGCCAGATCGTCGACCTTTTCTACTTGGGACAGAAACGTGTAATCTGCACTGATGTCCAAATAGTGGATGCCGCGCGAAAGGCATTGCTCGACGAACCGCGTTTTGGTCTGGTCGAGGCAGACGACAGTCAGTGCGACTCCGTCCAGGGCGCGGCCTGAATCTGCCTCGAAAATGTCCAGAGCACGCCCTTCGGCACCATGTCCGACTTCAGCCGCGGCGGCCTTTGCCTTGTCGGGATTGCGACCGGCGATAACCACGCGCCGGGGAAACCGGGGTGCAAGTCTTTCGGCGATGGAGAGGCCGACCTCGCCATAACCGCCAACGATCAGTATCTTGCCAGTTTCCTGCTGCTCGTTTCGAAGATTGGACGACATTTCTATGTTCCTCGTACAAAGCCGATTTCGGAGGCCGTTCTGGTCATAGATCTCGTGCCAGCAACTTGGTTCCCTGTGTTCCGATTAGTTGCTCGAACTCCTGGCTGGTTTGTTGGGTCAAAACCTCAAAGCCGTTCCGAACCCAAGCGCGCTCGGCCCGTTCGTTGCCGATCAGGCAAAGGATCTGAACCCGCTTGAAACCATGCTCCCGCCCTTCGTCGAGCACATGGTCGAATAAGCGATCTATAAGGCCCTTGCCCCGATATTCCGGCAGCACCGCCACGTTTTCGACGCCCCAAACATCGGGCAGGTCCTCGGGCAGGCCCGACATTGCGACCACCAGGCGTTCGCCGATGCCTGCCAGCTTTTTCTCGCTATACTCAAGCTCGGTCGCCGCGACTCCGAGCGCAGCTTCGGCCAAGATAGCCGTGCCTTCCGTCGCCGGCGTGAAACCGCAGAGGGCGGCCGCGGGGCGGCCGTCCGCCTCGGCGATCCAGAATTTTGATACGTGACACCAATGGGCGTTCGCTGATTGGGATACGTGTTCCAGCAGAGTGCGGGTTCCCTGGTCCGCTTCGTCGAGAATCTGGTTCCAGGGACATGTTTCGAGGTGAGAGCGCGCGGCTGTGTACATCACCCACCCGAGGAACGGTACGTCGTCGTTTCGGGCACGTCTGATCTTGATATCCATGTTATGGGTTTTCCTTTCTGTGAACCTTGGAGGCCGAGCTCACGTCTTGTGTGGCCCGGGTTGTTTTTACTCAGGGGGTAGCGACGTCTGTCCGATCCCCCAACAGACCGGTCAGTTCAAGCTGCAGCATCTCGTCTGCCAGTGCTTCAACCTCGATCTCGCGATTGACTACGACGGCATAGTGTATGGCTCGTTCTATGAGCCCGAAAATCGCCCATGCGGACGCATCGGTCAGGCCTTTGCGAACCAGACCAAGCGCTGACAATGCGCGCAGGTAGCCGTTGATGTCGCCGACCATCTGCGAGAACCACTCCTCCACATGCACCCGCGTCTTGGGCGCGACCGCTCGCGCCTCCCGCAGCACCAGCGATGTCAAAACAGCCTCGCTCCGGCAGTGTTTCAGAATAGCGCACCACATTTCCCGCAGTTGAACCGCAAGTTCGCCGGTATCGGCTACGGCCGACGCCGGAAACCGGCCCAGTGTTTCGCCAAGCAGGCGGCCGAAGAAATCGTCGATGAGGCAGAGAAAGATCGCCTCTTTGCTTTTGAAGTGGAGGTAGAACGTGCCTTGGGCCACGCCAGCTTGGGCGACAACGTCTGATACCCGCGCTGCATGGTAGCCGCGAGCGCCAAAAACCTCTGTCGCCGCCCGCAACAAACGCTCATGGGAGGGAGATTTCTGGAGTGCTGACATCGTTTTTCCTTATATGACTGACGCATCAGTCATATAATTACATCGAAATCCGATTTCAACTCCCTTTTGGGGGGCAACGCTTTGTTCATATGTTTGCTGCGGTACAGAGACCTATCAATCACCGATCAGCCAGTTGTTCGCGGCCATCCCGACTTTCAGAGACTGGCCGATCTTCTGGACGATGACGGGATCGCTCTGACCCGTACGATCGGGAGCGTCGGCAAGCCTGCAGCGCCGCATCCCTGGATCCGCATAGACCTTTTTCCGGGGGTCCATCCTGCCCCTGTCGGAAATCGCCTCCAAAATAGAGCGGAGCGGGCTGAATGTCAGGGATCTTAAAGTTTTGCCGCTGCGCCATGCCGAAACACTGAAAGCATGGCGCGAACGCTTCATGGCCAACCGTGAAAAAGCGATCGAAATTTACAACGAGTGTTTCTGCCGGATATGCGAATTCTATCTGGCGGCCCGCGAAGCCGGATTTCGCTACAGCGGCTTCGTCGTGTTTCAAATTCAGCTTGCGAAAAAAGTTGAGACAGTGCTGGTTACGCGGAACTACATCGCAAATGACGAGAATCGGCTGGTGACGTATTTCAGCGACATTGCAGACAAAACAAAGCATCGGGACCGCTGATGCTCAGGAATTGTTTCGGTAGCGCCTTCGTTGCTGGGCGCGCAGTTCTTTAAGGAACCGTCGGCGTGGTTTGAAGTCATCGGCATTGGTCTGTCATTGGCGGACTATGCGATGGCAGTCAGGAGTGGAACCTCAAACCAGGACCCGGTCGCAGCGTTCGCTGCGGCCGACAACAGCAGCAGGAAGGGTATCAGGTGACAATCAAAGCTTCGGATCTTTTTGTAAAGGCACTTGAAAACGAGGGCGTAAGCCATGTTTTTGGCGTGCCGGGAGAGGAAAACCTCGATTTTCTCGACTCTCTCAGCCGTTCTTCCATCTGCTTCATCCTGACCCGGCATGAACAGGCGGCGGGCTTCATGGCCGCCACATACGGGCGGTTGACCGGCAAGCCAGGGGTCTGTCTGGCCACACTGGGGCCTGGAGCAACAAATCTGGTGACCGCCGCCGCCTATGCGCAGCTTGGGGCGATGCCGCTTTTGATGATCACCGGACAAAAACCGATAAAGACCAGCAAGCAGGGCCGGTTCCAGATCGTCGATGTCGTCGACATGATGCGCCCGTTGACCAAATTCACCCGCCAGATCGTCAGCGCTGGCAGCATCCCCGCGCTGGTTCGCGAGGCTTTCAGGATCGCTCAACAAGAGCGTCCCGGTGCCGTGCATCTTGAATTGCCCGAAGACATCGCAGCCGAGACAACGGATGATGACCACCTGTTCGATGTCAATGCATATCAACAGCCCGAGTGCAGCGTGGCAGCTTTGCAATCGGCGGTTCAGATGATCCGGCAGGCCCAGCATCCGCTGCTGTTGGTCGGGGCCGGGGCCAACCGACGCAATGCAATTGATGCTCTCAGGCAGTTTGTGGACGCAACCGGCATTCCGGTTTTCAGTACCCAGATGGGCAAGGGAGTGATCAGCGAAGCGCATCCGAATTTCATAGGCACAACCGCCCTTTCATCTGGCGACTATATCCATTGCGCCATTGATCACGCCGATCTGATCATCAATGCGGGGCACGATGTCGTTGAAAAACCGCCATTCTTCATGGAACATGGCGGCACAAAGGTGATCCACGTCAATTTCAATGCCGCCGAAGTGGATCGGGTCTATTTTCCGCAGCTTGAACTGGTTGGCGACATCGGTTCGACCTTTGACTGGCTGCGTGAAAACATCGATCCGCTGCCAGACGAAGAAATGTCATATTTCCAGCGTGTCCGCGATCATGTTCAGGGCCACATCGGCGAAAACACCGACGATCCACGCTTTCCGATAGTGCCGCAACGCCTTGTCTCTGATGTGCGAAAAGTGATGCCCGATGACGGCATCATAACACTCGACAATGGCATGTATAAAATCTGGTTCGCCCGGAATTATCCTGCGTTCTGGCCCAACACGGTTTTGTTGGACAATGCGCTGGCGACCATGGGCGCAGGCTTGCCCGCCGCAATGATGGCCAGCATTCTGAACCCGGTAAAACGCGTCATGGCGGTGTGCGGCGATGGTGGGTTCATGATGAATTCGCAGGAAATGGAGACGGCTGTTCGACTGGGCTTGAACCTGGTGGTGTTGGTGCTGCGAGATGATTCATTCGGCATGATCCGCTGGAAACAGGCAATTGCCGGACTTGATGACTGGGGGCTGACTTTCGGTAATCCCGATTTTGTCACTTACGCGGAGAGTTACCAGGCGACCGGTCACCGGGTGACAGCGGTCGAGGAATTTGTACCGCTGCTGAAGGCCTGTTTTGAAGCGGGTGGAGTGCATTTGGTCGAAGTGCCAGTCGACTATTCAGAGAACAAACGTGTGCTAATCGACGAATTGTCGGAAAAGGTGTGCAATGTTTGAGCAATTGCGTGACATATTGGCTTCGGAAGATTTACGCAATAGCCGGATAATTTATCCCAAACTTGCAAACTCAGGCAGCCTTTCCGCGTCTTGGCAACTTTTCAGGAGGACCGGAAGACCTTGTCTTCCCGATAGAAGGTTCGATGGGCTCCCTTCCCTCCGCCATTGTTCCTGTCCAACCAAACGCCCCGGCCTTCAGGTGGTGCCTTTATTGTAGGCTGTCTGACAGGCCGAAACCCTGATGTCGCGGTCCTGGTAGGCGGCAAAAAGCGCCAAAGATTAGCAATTCACGCCAGAACGCTCTCCCCTACATTGGCGGAAAGTGCAAAAGGACCCATCTTGTTGTTAGACCGCATCAGTTGAGGGAGAACCATAATGTCCAATGCAGATACCACTGTCCTTGTCACAGGGGCGTCGGGATACATCGCCCAACAGGTGATCTTGGCGCTGTTGGTGAAGGATTACAAAGTTCGGGGTACGATCCGCTCCCTCGACAAAGGCCCGGCGTTGAAGGAACTTTTGGCGAAAGAGAACTCTTGTGCTGATGAAATAGAATTGTTTGCGGCAGATCTAACGTCGGACGATGGTTGGGATGAGGCAACTGCGGGATGTACTTATGTTCATCACGTGGCATCCCCTATCCCGCCGCAGTTGCCGAAGGACCCCAATGATCTTATCGAACCAGCCCGCGACGGTGCGCTGAGAGCGCTAAAAGCCGCAAAGAAAGCGGGCGTCAAGCGAGTTGTATTGACATCGTCGGTCGCAGCGGTCGGCTATGGCTACAAACGACTTCCCGAACTGTTGACGGAAGAGAATTGGTCCAACCCGGACTATCTTAAGGACAACACAGCCTACACCCGGTCAAAAACGATTGCAGAGAAAGCCGCCTGGGCTTATGTGAAGGGGGAAGGTGCGGGGCTTGAGCTAGCGACCGTCAACCCGTCCGCCGTTCTGGGGCCTGTACTCAGCGGTGACTTCTCAGCGTCGCTTGAGCTGCTGACGCAGCTGTTGAGTGGGGCGCTTCCGGCCACACCCAATCTTGGCTTTCAGATCGTTGATGTGCGCGATGTGGCAGCCACCCATGTCGCTGCGATGGAAACACCAGAAGCCGCTGGCGAGCGCTTTATTGCTGCGGGCGAGTATCAATGGTTCCGAGACATCGCGAGGACGCTGCGGGATGAATATCCAGACTACGCCAAGAAGATACCAAGCCGCTCGCTGCCAAGTTTCCTCATTCCTGTGCTCGCCATATTCAATCCGGTGTTGAAGCAAATTCTACCTGAACTTGATAAAAAGCGGGTCGCGTCAAACGAAAAGGCTCAACGCATGCTTGGGGTTACGTTCCGTCCGGCAGCGGAGTCGATCAATGTCGGTGCTGCATCGCTCATAGCCCATAACGTTGTCTGAGGCGCCTTTTTCACAGAAATTCGCCGAATACCTCTTGTTAGAATAATTCTAAGTAGCTATATTACTGTTTAGAGGGGTTCTAAATTGGAATCTCGATAGCAATCGGAGGCGACGATGGACGGTGACGGTAAATGCCCCTACTCAGGTGGCGCGAACAAACACACGGCAGGTGAAGGCACATCCAACCAGGATTGGTGGCCCAATCAACTGAAGCTGAACATTCTTCGCCAGCATTCCGCGAAGTCCAACCCGCTTGGCGAAGACTTCGACTACGCAGCGGAGTTCGAGAAGCTTGATCTGGGCACTGTGAAGCAAGACATTTTTGATCTGATGACAGACTCCCAGGACTGGTGGCCGGCTGACTACGGACACTATGGTCCTCTCTTCATCCGCATGGCCTGGCACAGCGCCGGGACCTATCGAACAGCTGACGGTCGCGGAGGAGCTGGCACTGGTACGCAGCGTTTTGCACCGCTGAACAGCTGGCCCGACAATGGCAATCTCGATAAAGCGCGCATGCTGCTTTGGCCAGTGAAGAAGAAGTACGGCGCTAAGCTGTCCTGGGCCGATCTCATGATCCTCGCAGGCAATTGTGCCATTGAGTCCATGGGCCTGAAACCTTTCGGGTTTGCTGGTGGTCGCGCCGATGTGTGGGAACCAGAGCAGGACATCTATTGGGGTGCTGAAGACAGCTGGCTTGGCGATAACCGCTATTCCGGTGATCGCGAGTTGGAGAACCCCCTCGCCGCTGTGCAGATGGGTTTGATCTATGTGAACCCGGAAGGCCCGAACGGTGATCCGGACCCCGTTGCATCAGGCCGTGACATTCGCGAAACCTTCGCGCGCATGGCCATGAATGACGAAGAAACGGTGGCTCTCGTAGCAGGTGGGCACACCTTCGGTAAGGGGCATGGCGCAGGCGACACAGCGCAAGTGGGTCCTGAGCCAGAAGGAGCGCCAATTGAAGCGCAGGGCCAGGGATGGCTAAGCACTCACAGGTCGGGCAAAGGCGTTGATGCGATCACCAGCGGCATTGAAGGCGCATGGACTCCGACGCCGACGACCTGGGACAATAGCTACTTTGACGTGCTGTTCGGATACGAATGGGAACTGACCAAGAGCCCCGCGGGTGCCCACCAGTGGGCAGCAAAAGACCTGGCTGATAAAGACCATGCCCCAGAGGTTGATGGATCCGGCAAACGGGTGCCGCTCATGATGACAACAGCGGATATGGCGATGCGCATGGATCCAATCTATGAGCCCATCTCACGGCGCTTCCACGAAAACCCGGACCAGTTTGCCGATGCATTTGCCCGGGCCTGGTTCAAGCTGACCCATCGCGACATGGGGCCACGTGCGCGCTACCTTGGCACAGAGGTGCCTGCGGAAGTTCTCACATGGCAGGACCCAATCCCTGAAGTGACGCACGCGCTGATCGATGATCAGGATGTTGCAAACCTGAAGGAAAAAATCCTGGCGGCCGGCCTCACCGTGTCGGAACTTGTGTCGACAGCTTGGGCATCCGCCTCCACCTTCCGTGGGTCGGACATGCGCGGTGGCGCCAACGGTGCACGCATCCGTTTGGCCCCTCAGAAAGACTGGAAAGTCAATCAGCCCGCTCAGCTGGCCAACGTGTTGGGCAAACTGGAAGAAGTCCAGACCGCCTTCAACGCTTCTCAAAGTGGCGACAAACAAGTATCGCTGGCTGATGTGATTGTTCTTGCAGGCGGTGCGGCTATTGAGAAGGCAGCAAAGGATGCTGGGCATAATGTGACAGTCCCCTTCTCCGCAGGCCGGGCAGATGCCACGCAGGAACAGACGGACATCGACTCTGTGGCAATGCTGGAACCGGCAGCTGACGGCTTCCGCAATTATCTCAAGGCCAAATACACGGTCTCCGCGGAGGAACTGTTGGTCGACCGGGCACAGTTGTTGACGCTCACAGCGCCTGAGATGACGGTGCTTGTCGGTGGCCTGCGGGTCCTTGGCACCAATGTCGACGGTGCGAAGCATGGCGTGTTCACGGATCAGCCGGGCAAACTCACCAACGACTTTTTCGTGAACCTGCTCGACATGAGCACCACATGGAAAGCGACGTCGGATGATGATGCGGTCTTCGAGGGAAAAGATCGCGCAAGTGGTGAGGTCAAATGGACAGGGACGCGGGCCGATCTCATCTTCGGCTCGAACTCGGAACTCCGAGCACTGTCCGAAGTCTATGCAAGTGAAGACGCAAGCGAGAAATTCGCGACCGACTTCGTGGCTGCCTGGACCAAGGTCATGAACCTGGATCGTTTTGATCTTGCATGAATGAGATAAGGTCTGACGCATACTGTCTGACCAAACACAATCGACAAAGGCCGCGGCTCAGCTGCGGCCTTTTTTTGCTTGGACGTTGCCAAGGGCAAAGCGGCAGTCCTAGGCTGAGCCTATGTCCCAATACCAGTCCATCATTCTCTGCGCGAACCCGCGAAGCGGGAGCACGATGCTGTGCGACCTGATGGCCGCGACCGGTGTTCTTGGCAAGCCTCAATCGTTTTATCGGCCAGAATCGATCACCCTATGGACGCAGCAGTTGAGCGTCAAAGGCGACCATGCGACCGGCTGATCAGAGTTTGAGCGTGGCTATCTGGCGGCGATCCAGAAACATGGCACAGACACCTCAGGCACATTTGGTCTTCGCCTTATGTGGGACAGTGTGGAGGGTCTTGCCCACCGCCTCTTGCCCATCTTCGGAGATCAACTAAGTGATGCCGCCTTGTTCGAACGAGCCTTCGGTCAGCCTCTATACGTAAACCTCGTAAGAAAAGATAAAGTGGCGCAGGCAGTGTCGCTCATTAGGGCTGAACAAAGCGGTCAATGGCACCTGTCAACTGATGGTTCGGTGCGTCAGGGAACAGAGGAGCCCAAGCCTGTCACCTATGATGCTCAGTCGATTGGTAAAGAGATTACATCCCTAAGCCGAGATGACGCCGCGTGGCAGGCTTGGTTCGCAACACAGGGCCTATCACCCCTGCAAGTCACCTATGAGGACCTAGCCAAAGATCCGCAGGCTATGGTTGCCGAAATCCTAGAAGTGTCGGGGCATGATCGCGCAATTGCGCAAAGCATCAAACCGGTGACAGCCAAAATGGCCGACGAAGAAAGCCGACAATGGATTGAGCGATACCGACGAGAGACCGCTTAGGACGGTTTTCTTTTCGGTTTACGGATGAGAGCGTCCATGCCGCCGGAACCGGCATCAGATTTTCGAGCCTTCTTCTTGGTGTTGGATTGCTCTTTGGCCCGCTGCTTTTTGGCGGCGTTCTTTTGCGCGCGCGTCCATTTTTCCTTCTTGCGTGGTTTGGACTTGCTCCGCTCCCTATCTTGCCTTTTCGCAGGTGGTTTGGGACGTTCAAGCGAGGTGACTTCGGGAACCCATTCAGCCGCCTCGCCCGCGTCCTGAGTGATGCGGATAGATTTTTCGCCACCGCCTGAGGCCGCTACGGCATCGATGAAGCGGCCAGCATCTTTCGCTTTGATCTCAAATCGGGTTTCCGTTTCGCCGATCTTGATGGCACCGACCTCCCGCTTGGTCACATGGCCGAGACGACAGATGATCGGCAACAGCCAGCTGGGTTCTGCCCGCTCCTTGCGACCCGCTGTCATTTTGAACCAGACGCTGTCGCCAAACGGCTCACGCTCGCGCTGCTGTTGCTGCTTTTCTCGTTTCGCGCGGGTTTCCTTGTGGACGGGCGCATCGAGAAGTTCTTCAGCTGACGGCGTGTCTGTTTGTCGTTGTTGCAGGAACGCAGCGGCCACTTGCTCTGCCCCATGGCGCTCCAAAAGTTCCTGAGCGAGCTTGAGGGCTTTCTCGTCATAGCTTTGCGTGAGCAACGGATCTGTAAGGAGGCGCTCTGTATCCATTGCCTGGATTTCCTGCAGGCTGGGCGCTGACGCCCACTCCGCTTCAAGCCGTGCACCCTGCAACAACCGTTGTGCGCGTTTGCGCATGGTGTGGGGAACAATAAGGGCGCAAATGCCCTTTTTGCCCGCGCGGCCTGTCCGGCCACTGCGGTGCTTTAACACATCGCTATTCGTGGGCAGGTCCGCATGGATGACAAGTTCCAGGCCTGGCAGATCAATCCCGCGCGCAGCCACATCTGTCGCGATACAGACACGCGCCCGACCATCGCGCATGGCTTGAAGCGCATGGGTACGTTCGTTCTGGCTCAGTTCGCCTGACAGAGAGACAACAGAGAATCCGCGATTTCCAAATCGACTGGAGAGGCGATTAACGTCCTGCCGTGTCTTGCAAAAAACGATGGCGCTTTCCGCATCATAGTAACGCAACACATTGATGATGGCGTTTTCCTTGTCGCTCGGGGCGACGGACAAAGCCCGATACTCAATATCGCTATGTTGTTCGCGTTCGCTGACGGTCGAAATGCGCTGCGCATCCTTTTGGTAGCGTTTCGCCATATTGCCGATGGTGCGCGGTACTGTCGCGGAGAACATGAGTGTTCGGCGTTCTTTGGGCGCGGTGTCGAGAATAAATTCAAGATCTTCACGGAACCCAAAATCGAGCATCTCATCAGCTTCGTCGAGTATAACGGCGCGAAGGCCAGACATGTCCAGCCCACCGCGTTCAATGTGATCCCGCAGACGCCCAGGTGTGCCCACCACAATATGGGCCCCACGGGCCAGTGCCCGGCGTTCCGCACGAGGGTCCATGCCGCCGACACAGGACGCAATTTTCCCCTTTGCTTCGGCAAAGAGCCAGGTCAGTTCCCGCTGTACCTGAATAGCGAGCTCACGTGTTGGCGCGACGACCAAAGCCTGAGGCAAGACCGCAGGGCCGAATGTCTCTTGGTTCCCGAGAATGGTTGGCGCAATTGCAAGCCCGAAGGCAACGGTCTTACCTGAGCCAGTCTGGGCAGAAACCAGCAGGTCGCTGCCATCAGTTTCAGGTGCGATGACCGCATCCTGCACCTCTGTCAAAGAGGCATATCCCTTTTTCTCAAGCGCGCGCGCGAGGACAGGGTTGATGTTATGGGGGTCTGACATAGCTTTTTATGTTCCGGCTCTGAGCGCTGGCGAGGGAGCTGCCGCGCTGGCAAACCCGGGTCTTATATGGTTTTGAGGAAAACCGCTAATCGTAGTTTGGGGTCCCTGTTGAATATGGTTGCCCCATGATAGGTTCCCTAAGGCTTCAGCCGCTTTTCTGCGGTGAGGAACGTACAATAGAAGAAAGAAAAAGTGATGGCAGGGACGAGAGAGTTCGACATTGTCGTATATGGCGCCACCGGGTTTACCGGCCGCCTGGTAGCAGAATATCTGAGCAAACAATATGCAGATGGCTCGGTGAACTGGGCCATGGCCGGTCGGAGTGCGGAAAAGCTCGCCTCTGTCCGCGATTTGATTGGTGCACCGGCGGATACGCCTCTGATTGCTGCAGACGCAGCTGATCCAGAAGGTTTGAAGAAAATGGTCGAGAGCACCAAGGTTGTGATCACCACTGTCGGCCCGTACCTGCTCTATGGGGAGCCGCTCGTGGCAGCCTGTGCGGCAGCTGGGACAGACTATGTTGACCTCTGCGGCGAAGTTCCCTTCATGCGGAAAATGATCGACGCCCATGGGGAAGCCGCCAAAAAATCCGGCGCGCGGATCGTCTTCTCCTGTGGCTTTGACTCAATTCCGTTCGATATGGGTGTTTATTTCCTGCAAGAGCAAGCGAAAGCCAAGTTCGGCAAGCCAGCACCGCGGGTCAAAGGGCGCGTTCGCGCGATGAACGGTACGCTCTCAGGTGGCACAGCCGCGAGTGGCCGTGCCACGTTCGAACTTGCTCAGGCCGACCCTGTGATGATGGGACACTTGTTCAATCCATACTCATTGGCGCCTGGCTATGAAGGCATTGAGCAGCCTGATGGCATGAAGCCGTATGAAGACCCAGCAGTGGGCATGTGGGTGGCACCCTTCTTTATGGCGGTGATCAACACCAAGAACATCCACCGCTCAAACTTCCTGATGGATAATGCCTATGGCACTGACTTCCAGTATGACGAGATGATGCTGGCAGGCCCGGGTGACACCGGCAAGAAAACCGCGGAAGTAATTGCTGCAACAGATATTACCGGCGGAGATGACGCGCCGAAACCCGGCGAAGGCCCTTCCAAGGAAGAGCGCGAAGCGGGTAACTATGATGTTCTCTTTGTCGGAGAGATGTCAGACGGCGCTTCAATCAAAGTCGGCGTTACCGGGGACAAGGATCCAGGCTATGGCTCAACGTCCAAAATGATTTCGGAAAGCGCGATCTGCCTGATCCAGAACGTGGCGGACCTGCCTGGCGGCATATACACACCAGCGCCAGCTTTTGGCATGGAGATCATTGATCGGCTGCGTGCCAATGCAGGCCTGACATTTGAGGTAGAAGCTTAAGGCTCATTTCCTCAACCAATCAAAAGGCGGCACCTAATTCTGTGCCGCCTTTTTTGTGTCTGCAGGTGTGTCCAGGTTAGTCGCGATAGGACGGATCAATCCGGTCAAGCTTCCGAAGCATGGCGGGCCATGCCAGATGGTTTGTCACCTTTTGAGCAAGCTCAGGGTCGGTCCCCTGTGTCGCTGTTCGCTCAGGAATACCCTGCATCGGGTTGTGGAGCTGTTTGGCGGACGAAAGTGTCGCCACCTGCATTTCGCAGGCCCGCTCCAGGTAGTACATGCGCATAAAGGCCTCAGCGACCGTTTCACCAACGGTAAGCGTGCCGTGGTTCCACAACAGCATCATGTTTTTGTCGCCAAGGTCTTCCTGCAGACGTGGGCGCTCGTCATGATCAACCGCAACACCTTCATATTCATGATAGGCGAGCTCTTCGCGGATCAGCATCGCCGTCTGATTGAGCGGCAGAAGCCCCTCTTCAGCTGTCGAGACCGCCGTGCCGGGGATTGTGTGCAGGTGAATGACGCAATTGGCGTCGTGGCGGATTTCATGAACCGCACTGTGAATGGTGAAACCAGCCGGGTTTACGAAATGCGGTGAGTCATCCAGCTTGTTTCCCTCAAGGTCGATCTTGACCAGGCTGCTTGCCGTAATCTCGTCAAAGAAAAACCCGTAAGGATTGATGAGGAAGGT
>NZQM01000105.1 GCA_002695905.1 Parvibaculum sp. | reverse complement strand
CTGATTTGATCGATGTTAGCGCAGTGTTTTTTTTGTATTTAATTTTGATCTATTAACGTCTCCATATATGGAGTCTTTTTCTGCGTCTGTCAAGTCGGTATGGGAAAAATGCTCTGCGATTGAGGCAGCAATGCTGATTTGGAGAGTAGGGAGACGACACCCAAGCTCCAAGACACCCTATTCGATAAAGACTGAAGACGTGCCCCATTGACTCTCGGCAACTAGCAACATCCACCTACTTTGAGGCTATGTATTTGTATGATGCGGACTCCGGGGTCTCTCAATATGTCCCAGCATCCGGATCGCGTCTGAAGCCGTCATCAGCTTCGCGGCGCCTCAAGCCACCTCTTACCCGCCTTTTGGACGCGTCATTCAATTCAGCTGAGCTAATGACAGTGTCGCCATTTGTATCGAGCGCAAGAAAATCAGATTCTGGCAACGCCATTATCTCACCAAATGTCAAAACGCCGTTTCCATCGAAATCAAGAGCGATGAAAGCAGCCCGTCTGATGCCGGTCTCGTTTTCGTCACGGATATCGTCCCACTCGTCTTCATCAACGACACCATTCCGGTCTTCATCCGCGCTGGTGAAAATGCCCTCCCGATAGGCCTTATATTCCTCCTTCGTCACCGCGCCATTGTCATTGAGATCCCAATCGTAAGCGGGGTGCTTAATGATGGTGACGTCCCCGGCTCTTTCAGAGCTACAGGCGGCGAGGACCGGCAAGAGCAGGGCAAGCCCAACAATCCGGCCAGATTGGGCAAAAACAGATGAAACGAAACGCATAGGGCCTCCCGACCGCAAATTTGAACCATTTGGCTGATTATACGCGGCTTTTTGAGAATTTGAGTGTTCGAATGGCATTTTTGCATTTTATCCCCATATGATGGGCAAGGCAGTGAAGAATCTTACGCTTGCGCTATAGTTCTCCACGGTCCATTTACCGAATCATCCTATGCCTAGTTGTGGGACGACCCGGCTGGCAGCGACGCTGTTCCCAAAACAGTGTGCCAGTGAAGTGATGCGTGCAAACCCTTGGAAAGCGAACCATGAAAGATCCTCTTGAGCTCACGATGAACCTGGTGCCAATGGTGGTCGAACAGACCAACCGTGGGGAGCGCGCCTACGATATATTCTCCCGCCTTCTGAAGGAGCGGATCATTTTCGTGACCGGACCGGTGGAAGATGGCATGGCGACGCTGATCACAGCACAACTGCTCTTTCTTGAAGCCGACAACCCGAGCAAAGAAATTTCGATGTATATCAACTCCCCAGGCGGCGTTGTGACATCGGGCCTCGCCATTTACGACACTATGAAATACATCCAGCCGACAATAACGACTGTTTGTGTGGGGCAGGCCGCGTCTATGGGGTCGTTGCTTCTTGCTGCAGGCCAAAAGGGCCAACGTTTTGCTCTACCGAATGCCAGAATCATGGTTCACCAGCCCTCAGGCGGGTTTCAGGGGCAGGCGACAGACATTGAAATCCATGCGCGCGAAACACTTGCGCTGCGGGAGCGCTTAAACCAGATCTACGTGGAGCATACTGGGCAGGATATCGAAACTGTCCGTGACGCTTTGGAACGGGACAATTTCATGTCTCCGGAACAGGCAATGGATTTTGGTCTTATCGACAAAGTTGGCGCCACCCGAGAGGATTTCGGAAAGGCTGAGGACTGATTTGGTCGATTCTGATCTGATTTCACCAAGTCAAAACTAAGTTATCTACAACCTAACCCATTGAAAATGAACGCATTAATGAAATCTTGATGCCTCAGACGCTAACATGCTCGTATGATAAGACAGTTTCAACGGGCGTGAATCGCGGAACATCTGGGCATCGGCCTGAGTTTAAACCGAGCCACAATATGTCCAATTTGAGCGTGTAGACTATTGGAATGAAAATTGGGTAATCGTGTCGTGACGTTTACCAACTGAAAGACGGTCCGCATGGTTGGGCCACAAGGAGAGTATATGAGCAAGGTAAGCGGCGGCGGAAACGGTGACTCCAAGAATACGCTTTACTGTTCCTTCTGCGGTAAGAGTCAGCATGAAGTCCGCAAACTGATTGCCGGACCGACAGTGTTCATTTGTGATGAATGCGTTGAGCTATGCATGGACATTATCCGTGAGGAGAACAAAACCTCACTCGTGAAATCCCGTGACGGTGTGCCAACGCCGCAGGAGATTATGGAAGTGCTTGATGACTATGTAATTGGTCAGGCTGCCGCCAAGCGGGTTCTCTCCGTTGCCGTTCACAACCATTACAAACGTCTTAGCCACGCCGCTAAGAACAACGATGTCGAACTGGCAAAGTCAAACATCATGCTGATCGGTCCAACAGGGTGCGGTAAGACGCTGCTGGCCCAAACGCTGGCACGCATCATTGATGTGCCATTTACAATGGCCGATGCAACGACACTCACCGAGGCTGGCTATGTTGGCGAGGATGTCGAGAACATCATTCTCAAGCTGCTGCAATCGGCAGACTACAACGTGGAACGGGCCCAGCGCGGCATCGTCTATATTGATGAGGTCGATAAAATCAGCCGCAAGTCTGACAACCCGTCCATCACCCGTGATGTCTCCGGCGAGGGTGTACAGCAGGCATTGCTGAAGATTATGGAAGGCACTGTGGCGTCAGTTCCACCTCAGGGTGGGCGCAAGCATCCGCAGCAGGAGTTCCTGCAGGTGGATACGACAAACATCCTCTTCATCTGCGGCGGTGCCTTTGCGGGCCTTGAAAAGATTATTTCTTCCCGCGGTCAGGGCTCAGGAATTGGCTTTGGTGCCAAGGTCGAAGATCCAGACGAGCGCAAAACAGGTGAGGTACTCACCGCTCTTGAGCCTGAAGATCTCTTGAAGTTCGGTTTGATCCCCGAGTTTGTGGGGCGTATGCCAGTGATTGCGACGCTTGGCGACCTTGATACAGATGCGCTGGTCAAAATTTTGACACAGCCAAAGAACGCGCTCGTGAAGCAGTATGAACGTCTTTTCGACATGGAAGATGTGAAGCTCACCTTCTCTGACGACGCTCAGGTGGCAATTGCCAACAAAGCTATTGAGCGCCGGACGGGTGCCCGCGGCCTTCGCTCCATCATGGAAGCAATCTTGCTCGATACGATGTTTGAGCTCCCTGCATTGGAGGGTGTTGAGGAAGTTGTGATTTCCGCCGAGGTTGTTGAAGGCGATGCACAACCGCTCTACATCTATTCAGAGCGGTCGGGCGAAGTAGAGACTAGCGCCTGATCTGGGAGGTTATTTTCCATAATATTGAACGAAGTGGCCTTGAAAGCTTTTGCCTTCAGGGCCATTTCTCTGTTAATCGACATGAAACGAGCCGATTTGGATGATAATCAGCCTGAATTACGCGAATCCGACTAGTTTTGTGGTCAGCATTCGTTCAGCAATCCTATGGCATACTCCTGAGAATTTCAGAACCTGGGTGAGCGCAGGCAAAGCACCAAACCGGCCTCCAGAAACAGCAAGGTTTCCAATATGAGTGACAATCACGACGAACCTCAAAACGAAGCAGTGGGACAGGGATCAAGCGAAGACGCACCGGAGTTCACCGGTGGTGTCCTGCCTGTACTACCTCTTCGCGACATCGTCGTATTTCCACACATGATTGTACCGCTTTTCGTCGGGCGGGCTAAGTCGGTCCGGGCGCTTGAGGAAGTGATGCAGGATGACAAACAGATCCTCCTGGTTGCTCAAAAAGATCCGGGTGATGACGATCCAAACCCAGGCGACATTTATGAGGTGGGCACAGTAGGCCAGGTTCTGCAGCTCCTGAAACTGCCTGATCAGACTGTGAAGGTCTTGGTTGAAGGAACGACACGTGCACGGGTTGAGCGTTTCACCGGACGGGAAGACTTCTTTGAAGCAGAAGTAACTCCGATCCCTGACACAGACGCGGATGATGAACGGCTCGAAGCGCTGGCGCGCACCGTCACGGGGCACTTCGAAAGCTATGTGAAGCTCAACAAGAAGGTGCCGCCGGAAGTTCTGGGATCTGTGACACAGATCGAGGACTACGCGAAGCTTGCTGACACGATTGCGAGCCACCTCAACATCAAGCTCGAAGAGAAGCAGGAACTGCTTGAGATTGCCAGCACAGCTGAGCGGTTGGAGCGCGTTTATTCTATGATGGAAGGCGAGATTTCTGTTCTCAACGTTGAGAAGAAAATCCGCAGCCGGGTTAAGCGCCAGATGGAGAAGACGCAGCGCGAGTACTACCTCAACGAACAGATGAAGGCGATCCAGAAGGAACTGGGTGGATCCGACGGCGAAGACGGCCGGGACGAGTTGCACGAACTAGAAAGCCGGATCGAGCAAACGAAGCTTTCGAAAGAGGCACGCGAAAAAGTCGATGCAGAGATGCGCAAGCTCAAACAGATGAGCCCCATGTCTGCAGAAGCAACCGTGGTGCGCAATTATCTCGATTGGATCCTTTCTATTCCGTGGAACAAGAAAGGTCGGATCAAAAAAGACCTGTCCAAAGCCGAAGAGATTTTGGATGCGGATCACTATGGCCTGGAGAAGGTCAAGGAACGCATTGTTGAATATCTTGCCGTACAACAACGAGCCAACAAACTAAAAGGTCCGATCCTTTGCCTTGTAGGACCTCCAGGTGTTGGTAAGACATCGTTGGGAAAATCCATTGCCAAAGCGACCGGTCGTGAATTCGCCCGCCTGTCACTGGGTGGTGTGCGCGACGAGGCAGAAATCAGAGGTCACCGTCGAACTTATATTGGCTCTATGCCCGGTAAGGTCATTCAGTCGATGAAGAAGGTGAAGAATTCCAACCCGCTCTTCCTGCTCGATGAAATCGACAAAATGGGCGCGGATTTCCGTGGCGATCCTTCATCGGCTTTGCTCGAAGTGCTCGACCCGGAACAGAACAACACATTCATGGACCACTATCTTGAGGTTGAATATGACCTCTCGAATGTGATGTTCGTAACGACAGCAAATACGCTCAATATTCCGGGGCCTCTGATGGACCGGATGGAGATCATTCGTATTGCTGGGTACACCGAAGACGAGAAAGTGGAGATCACCCGTCGTCACCTCATCCCGAAGGTCATGAAAAATCATGGTCTGAAGGCAGAAGAGTGGACCATCGACGACGAAGGCCTGCTTGAACTGGTCAGGACATACACCCGCGAAGCAGGTGTCCGGAACTTGGAGCGGGAAGTCTCGAACCTGTGCCGGAAGGCCGTCAAAGAACTCATTACGTCGGAGAAGACAGAAATCCATGTCACCAAGGAAAACCTGCATGATTATGCAGGCGTGCCTAAGTTCCGCCATGGCGAAATTGACGGTGAAGATCAGGTTGGTGTCGTGACCGGCTTGGCCTGGACGGAAGTCGGCGGCGAGCTTCTGACGATTGAGGGCGTGGAAATGCCTGGCAAAGGCCGGATGACGGTCACAGGCAACCTTAAAGACGTTATGAAAGAGTCCATCTCTGCAGCGAGCTCTTACGTGAAATCGCGTGCAACAACCTTCGGTGTGGAACCACCGGTCTTCGACCGAAAAGACATCCACGTCCATGTGCCAGAAGGCGCAACCCCGAAGGATGGTCCCAGTGCGGGTGTCGCCATGGCGACCACCATTGTGTCGATCATGACCGGCATCCCGATCCGCAAGGACGTGGCGATGACTGGAGAGATTACCCTGCGCGGGCGTGTTCTGCCGATCGGTGGCCTTAAGGAGAAGCTGCTGGCAGCCCTTCGTGGCGGCATCAAAACGGTCTTGATTCCGAAGGACAACGCCAAGGATCTCGCTGATATTCCGGATGATGTGAAGAATCAGCTGGAAATTGTGCCTGTGGAAACCGTCGATGAGGTTCTCGTCCGCGCTCTGACTTCCATGCCGGAAGCGATTGAGTGGGACGAAGAAGCCTACGCAGCGCAACAAGCAGAGCGGGGCGTGCAAAACACATCAGCTGAAGGGCTTACTGCCCACTAAATAAACAGAAAAAGCGCTTTTCGGCCTGGGGACCCCAGTGAGACCAGCGCTTTTTTTGTGCCTATCGTTCGCACCTGCAATATAGCGATGATTATCTGAAAACTCGCAGAAATCTGCGCATTTCTGCGCTTAATTCTTTGACCCCGCTCTGGCAGGGTGTTTACACTTTTCCCTGATCTCCTGGGGATTCGCTCCCCGCAGCCTAGAGGGGCCGAACGTGAATAAGAACGATCTCATTGCCGTCATTGCTGATCAGACTGGTCTGGCAAAAGGCGACGCCACAAAAGCCGTCGACTGCGTATTTGATACAATCACCTCCACCCTGAAGGGGGGCGACGAAGTCCGCCTGGTTGGGTTTGGCACTTTCAACGTAACGCGACGGAACGCTTCTGAAGGCCGCAATCCGCGGACCGGTGAGAAGATCCAGATCCCGGCATCGAACCAGCCAAAATTCAAAGCTGGTAAGGGCCTAAAGGACGCTGTGAACAGCTAAAGCGCTTTCAATAAAAGTTGCAGACTTTTATGGTTCGGAAACGCGACAAAATAACGGATTAGAGCGTTTCTCATAGTTCAGTTAGGTGAGAAATGCTCTAGCGCTTTCCGACCTGGAATATCAGGTCAGAGAACGCAAGAAGGTCGGCGAAAGCCGGCCTTTTTTGTTGGAACGGACTATTGGGGCCGCGTTTCCTCTTCGCCGTCTGCCCGGGGGTCCAGCTCCAGCGGAGCTGCAGTCGTTTGGCTGATGGGAACTGCCACAAATTCTTCTTTTTCGTCTTCCGGCACCGCCTCGCGGGCAAGGATGCGGGCGAGCACGAAAAGAATGAACAGGCAGGAGGACAGCGCAGACAATGCGAAGACCGAGCCAATACCGAAAAGCGGGATGAGACCAGAGATGGCAAGGGGCCCCGTCATCGCACCCACCGCGAAGACGAGTGTCAGGCCACTTGCTACCAATACGAACTGGTGCGGCGCTGCATGATCGTTCGCTTGCGCAACACAAAGGCCATAAAGCGAAAGTGCAAACGCCCCGAATGCAAAGGCTCCGAGATAAATGCCTGAGGCGCCCACCTGTCCCGGAGCAAGGCTGAGATAGGCCGCTGTGAGCGCGACGCCGACCAGAACAAAGATCAGCACCCACCGACGGTCGACCCGGTCGGACAAGCGGCCAACCGGGACCTGCAGCAGGGCGCCGCCAAGAATAGCCAGCGTCATGAAGAACGAGACGCCTTGAATGTCGAGCCCGACTTCGCTCGCATAGACCGGCCCAAGCGCCCAGAAAGGACCGTTGATCAGCCCAACGATGAAGCAGCCCATCACACCAACCGGGGAGATCGACCAGAGCTCGCTAAGCTTCACCCGTGCGGTCTCAAGCGGGGCTGGCTGCACCGCCTTTGTGAGCGAGACAGGGACAAGGGCAAACGACGTCAGAATGGCCACAACCGCAAAAAGCTCGAAGCCACTTGGGTCAAATAGATTAAGCGCCAGCTGGCCGAGCGTAAGCGCCGCGAGGCTGACTACACGATAAACGGCGAAAACGGTCCCGCGGCTAGAGTTGCTTGCCTGTTCGTTGAGCCAGCTCTCAATGATCATGTAGAGGCCGGCAAGACAGAAGCCTGTCGCTACCCGAAGCATGATCCAGACAACGGGTTCTGAAAAGAGCATATGAGCAAGCGGTGCGGCTGAGGCAATTGAGGCGAAAACGGCGAAGGATCTGATGTGGCCAACGCGCATGACGCCCGCAGGCCCGAACAAGGCACCGAGCATATAACCGGCAAAATAGGCTGAGCCCATGAGCCCGAGGCTGGTGGAAGAAAAGCCGTTGAGGCTCCCTCTGATAGGCAGAAGGGTGCCAAACAGGCCGTCACCCAGCAATAAGATCGCTGTCGAGAGAAACAGGGAAAAGAAGGGGGCGAGACTACGCGTCATGATTCATCTCCACATGAAGCCAGACAGGGCGGTCACACGAAAAGAGGGCAGGGTTTCTAATTTGCCTTTGATCTGAAATCTGTCGCCGCGGCAAGCGCTTTTTTGCGCCTAGCGATCCGGCAATAATCGCGGCTTGATCTGATTGACCATCACGTCGAAAAAGAGATCGGGCTCTTCCCAAGGCGGCGCATGGGCGGAGTTCTCGAAATAGAAGAGTTCCTTATCGGGGGCGGTTAGGCGATTGAAATAGGCTTCGGCCAGCTCAGACGGCGTTTGATTGTCATAGCGGCCCAGAATGAAAAAGACAGGCGCCTCAAATGACAGATAGGTCTGATCAAGGTTGATGTCTCCAATCTGGTCCCACAGATGATCCATTGAGAAGAGGGCACTCCTTACGAGTGCGGTGAGATCAAGCAGGTTGAACTCCGATGTCGACAGAGCATCCCGGGCAAGACTGGCTTGGGAGCGACCATCATGGGTCAGGCCGCCGCCAAATTCCGTGAGCCACCCTCGTTGGATCAAGGTCGCATCGACGCTGTAAGGCGGTGGCCCAATCTGCGTCAGGTCCTCAATCGCTTCCTGGTGTTGCAGGCGTATCGCCTCTGCGAGCGCGAACTCGTAGGAAACACGCTCATTGTCAGTCATGTCGGCAATCTGCCCGGTTCCGATATAGGCAGACACTTTGTCGGGGTAGGCGGCAGCATACATTGTGCCGAGCAGTGATCCCCAGGAGTGACCGAGAATGACAATTCGCTCGCGTCCAAACTTTGTGCGCAGGTGGTCAACGACGACATCAATATCGGCGATGAACTGGGGAAGATTCATGGTCTCAGCGGGAGTGTTAGGATCGAAGCTCTTGCCGGCACCGCGCTGGTCCCAGTGGACCACAACAAACCCGTCCTCAAGGTTGCTGTTATAGGCACGAAACCAGGCGAACTCGCCAGCACCCGGCCCCCCATGCAGGACCAGTAAAATGGGGTTATCTCGGTCACGGCCACGGGTGAGGGTCCATTGCGATAGGCCATTAACCTCGACCCATTCTTCCTCGGCAATGCTGCCAAACACCGAAGTACCCTCCGCGTCTACGATGGCAGGCGTTGAGGTTGGCCAAAGCAGCCAAACAAGTGAAACGCCAAGAGCCAAAGCAATGACAGTAAGCAATCTCAACATGATTTTCATGGACGCCCCCAGTTTGTGACCAGGCTAGAGCATATATCAAGGCTTTTAGCCATTATTGCGGCAAAATGGGTGCAATTGGCGCTTGACGTGGGGCGTTCGATGACTAATGTCGGCGGCGCTTCAGACACTTCTGAACGGGCGGTTAGCTCAGCTGGGAGAGCATCTCGTTTACACCGAGAGGGTCGGCGGTTCGATCCCGTCACCGCCCACCATTTTCTTCTATTTATCTTTCTTGGACTTGGACGTGAGCGCTTTGACAATCATTGTCAGAAGCGGGCCAATCAGCGCGCTGACGGCTGAGTCTATCGGGCTGCGCGCAAAGCCGCCTACCGCGTTCCGCACAGAGAGCACCTCGTCACGCATGTGCTTGATCTCCGCTTGTACTTCCGCAGTCTGCGCTTCGATCTCTGACATAGCGGATTGACTGACCTCGCGGGCAAGCTCAATCTCCGGGCCCGGACGCAGTCCACGGGCCCAGCCGACCAGCAGAAGAGCCAATCCAAAGTCGCCGACAGCAACCCCCAGCGCTGCATAGACTTCGCCCCACATAGGCAACAGTGCGAAATATGCGGCCAAGTTTGCCATGCCCAGACCGAATACACAGATAAGACCCGCAAAGATGGTGGCACTGGCCCGCTTCAACGCCAGACGAAATCGTGTTTCTGCGATAAGTGTCTCAGCTCGCAGAGCGAGGCGAATGTTGCGGATCAAGGCGTCCATTATCTCATCTCACTTTTAACGACGCAGAAGCAAACCCACAACCATGCCCAGCATGAATGAGCCAGCTAGGAAAGCGACCGGATGGTCAGCAATTTCTGTTTCAGCGTCCTCTGTATAGTTTTTGATAGCATCGGTGATCTGCTCCAGCGTCTCTGCAATTTCCGCTGGCAAAGCACCGGCAGCCGCGGCTTCTTCCGACGACGCAGATGGTGTTGCTTCGTTCTCTTCCACACGCTGCGCCCGCTCTGCACGCAGAGCGGCCATTTCCTGCCTCATGGCCGCTATTTCAGCCGCAATATCGTGATCGCTCGTCATCGCTTTAGTACCCGGTAACCTGGCCATCTGTCGGATCGATAGTGCCGACGATCATAGTAGAGCTACTTTTCCCACCCATTGTCCAGTTGTCCCAGCGAAGAAATCGGGACCGCGGCCCATTGCCAGCTGGGCACCGGCTGAAGCCGGTCAATGGCAGCCATATGCTGTGACTGCAGTCTGGGAAATCACATGCGCGTGTTGCGGTGGGCATAAACACAGGAGATCAGCTACGGTTTTGCCCAACTATTGAAATTGGCTAACCGGATGGGCACTTAGTGTCCAATCGGAAATCAACAGGGCAGGAGCACTTCATATGAGCAGCGCAGACGTTTATGTACCGCCAAAAGTTTGGACTTGGGACAGCGAAAGCGGGGGCCGATTCGCCAATATCAACCGCCCGATCGCAGGCCCGACCCGGGAGAAAGAACTGCCGGTAGGAAAACACCCGCTGCAGCTCTATTCGCTGGCGACACCGAACGGCGTGAAAGTGACCGTGATGCTCGAAGAGCTCTTGGCACTTGGTCACAAAGGCGCTGAGTACGACGCTTGGCTCATCAATATCGGAGAGGGTGACCAGTTCGGCAGTGGTTTTGTCGACATCAACCCGAACTCAAAAATTCCTGCCCTCATGGACCACAGCACAGAGACACCAACACGCGTGTTCGAATCTGGGGCGATCCTTTGGTACTTGGCGGAGAAGTTCGATGCCTTCCTGCCAAAAGACCACAAGAAGCGCGCAGAATGCATGTCCTGGCTCATGTGGCTTATGGGCAGCGCGCCATATCTTGGCGGCGGCTTCGGTCATTTTTACGCTTACGCGCCAGAGAAGTACGAGTACCCGATAAATCGCTTTACGATGGAAGTGAAGCGTCAGCTCGACGTGTTGGACCGTCATTTGGCCGACACCCAATTCCTGGCTGGTGATGAATATTCAATCGCAGACATGGCGACGTGTCCCTGGTATGGCGCGTTGGCCAAAGGCCTGCTCTACGAGTCCAAAGAGTTCCTGGATGTGGCCTCCTACAAAAATGTAAACCGCTGGACCGACGAGATTTTCACACGCCCAGCAGTTAAACGCGGTCAGAAAGTAAATCGTGTCTGGGGTGACGAAAACAGTCAGGTTCCCGAGCGTCACGAGGCGAGCGACATTGACGTCAAAGGCTAACGCGACGATTTTGGGTGCTTTACTTCTTGAGGGTCATCGAGATCACAACAAGCAGAGCACCCAATGCTGCAAGGCTGGCGGATGCCAGAAAAGCATAGGCGCCAAATTGTCCGGCGAGCCAGCCAAAGGACACAAGCGCAAGGATCGCTACTCCGGATTGCAGGATTCCGAAAAAGCTCTGGGCCTGCGCCGCAATACTCTCGTCGGTAACATCAGCGATAAAATGAGTGCAGGCGAGGAAGCCGAGCGCGTAGGTGAGTGCCTGAAGAAGCTGCAACCCAAAAAGAACGGGAACGGACGGCGAGAAGGCGAAGGCTGTCCACCGAACGATGGCAACGAGACACGAAGCTAGGATAAGTGTCCGTGGTGAGAGGCGATGGGCGAAACGCTTAAAGCCCACAAACATAGCTATCTCGGCGACGCTCCCCATGACAATCAGAAGACCGATTGTGCTTTCGGCGATACCCTGCTCGTGCCACAGCAGGCCAAGAAATCCATTCAAAACAAAATGGGTAGAGTGGACTAGGGCCCAACCGAAAAGCGGAAAGAGAAACCAAGGACGTAAGATGTCGTGCAATCTTCCAGATGCAACAGAGTTGGCAAGGTCGTGTCGGGCATCGCGAAATCGCGGCAAGCCAAAAGCCATCGCTGCGCGCAGGAGCGATAACCCCACAAACATCGGGACAAAAGCGCTGATGCCAAAGGCCGAGATGACGAGGCCCGCAACAAAGATCGTGACCATGTACCCAATGGTCTTCCAGGCATAAAGGCGACTGAAGTCGAATCCTGTCCGCTGGCCGAGACGAATGGATGCCGCGTCGACGACGGGAAGAAGAGCCATTTGCGACACGACGCACAGCGTCCAGACAATCAGGATGCCGACATATCCCTGAACCAAGAAGAGTCCGACCGGCAGGACACCAGAAATGACGGCGCCAACGACAATGACAGAACGCCAGTCTTCCGCGCGGTCAGCGATACGACCGACACTAACCCCGATAAAGAGAAGAAGAAAAAGGGGGATCGAAGTAATGCCCCCAATTTGCCCTGGCGTTATGCCTTCAGACGCAAACCAGATACCGGCGAAGGCGTTGACGACCCCGACGCTCATCGCCTGAAAGAAATAGTAATTTGTTACGCGGACCTCAGGCGTGAGCTGCCGTGTCAGGCTAGATAGAAACATTTTTGACAAACCAGAAAGGGCGCGACGTGAATACGTGCGCAACACCCGACCTTGCGTTTGGCGACGGGCGACACACCTTCGCTTCCAATAGGAGCGAAGGTTGGCGAAATCTTTTCTGGCGGCTTATTTTAGCATGAGGGACCTTAGCTTGCGCCTAGGGTGCCAGCAAGTTCATGCAAATCGAATGAGGCGAAAGACGACCCATGCAGGGCGTGCGAGGTCTATCGTTCGGTCCTTCTTGGCAGAATCATCCAGGGAGATACCACCTGCTCTTCGAAAAAGACCCTAAGGTTGCACCTCTGTCCGGTTCTGAGTGGCCCCAACCCTAGGCTTCATAAGGAGAAGCAAATAAACGCAGAAATCAGCCATTCGCTGCTTGACAGCATCTAGGGCCTGCCGTACATCACCGCATCCCCGAAGGCGTTTCGTCTTCGATTTAGGGGGTGTAGCTCAGCTGGTTAGAGCGCTGGCCTGTCACGCCAGAGGCCGCGGGTTCGAGTCCCGTCACTCCCGCCATTTTTTCTTAAAAAATGAGCGGAATGATCTGCCCGGGTTCCAGGTTGAACCGGTTTCAATACCGATCAATTTGAGCCTTTGCAGGACTGTCCTGCGAGTGGTTCTTAGACCCTCCTTCCTGCGCGGCAAAAAGCCTCAAAAATCTGTGCGTTTTAGCGTGTTTTTGACGCGCTCTGTCGTTTGACTTGGGGCAGGCGAGGGCTATACTCCGCGCGATTTTAGAGGGGCAACACGCGAGAATCACTCAGCCTTCGCAGATGCGAAAACAATGGGGTGATTTCCGCCGACAGGTCAGGCCAGACCACTACACTGGGCCGGACCATTCAGGTGCTGAAAATGGAACATCTCTTAAGCGAGTATCTGCCGATCGCGATTTTTATCGGTCTGTCGACCGTCATATCTGTTGCTTTATTGATGGTCCCATTTGTGATCGCCCCTTCGAACCCGGACCCCGAAAAACTCTCTGCATATGAGTGTGGGTTTGAAGCCTTCAGCGATAGCCGCATGCGCTTTGACGTGAAGTTCTACCTGGTTGCGATCTTGTTCATCATTTTTGATTTGGAAGTAGCCTTCCTGTTCCCATGGGCGGTGTCGCTGGGCGATGTCGGCCTGTTCGGATTTTGGTCAATGATGGTGTTCCTTGGCGTTCTGACGATCGGTTTTATCTACGAGTGGAAGAAAGGCGCGCTGGAATGGGACTGAGCCTTTTTTTCCGTCAGATGTGTGGAGTGCGCGTATGACCAATAGTCCAATCATCACCGATGCCCCGAAGGGTGTCATTGATCCGAAGACTGGTGCGCCGGTTGGGGCTGATGACCATTTTTTTAAACAGATGTCGGACGAGCTTGCCGACAAGAATTTTCTCGTTACCTCACTCGACAATCTGATCAATTGGTCACGGACGGGCTCGTTGATGTGGATGACATTCGGTCTGGCCTGCTGCGGCGTTGAGATGATGCAGACCAATATGCCGCGCTATGATCTTGAGCGGTTTGGCACAGCACCCCGCGCCAGTCCGCGCCAGTCAGATGTGATGATCGTGGCAGGAACGCTCACAAACAAAATGGCGCCTGCGCTCCGCAAGGTTTATGACCAGATGCCAGATCCCCGTTACGTGATCTCTATGGGGTCCTGTGCCAATGGCGGTGGCTACTATCACTATTCCTATTCAGTCGTACGCGGGTGTGACCGGATTGTTCCCGTAGACATTTATGTGCCTGGATGTCCACCGTCTGCCGAAGCTTTGCTTTACGGCATTCTTGCTCTGCAGCGGAAAATCCGGCGTACCGGGACGATCGAACGCTAAAAGAATACCGCAAAGGTGAGGTGAACTTGCCACGGCGACCACATTGTTAGAGATGCCAATTGTCTGAGAAAAACGACATGGACGAAAGTCTGCAAGATCTAGGAGACCATATTACCGCCGGTTTGGGTGATGCGATTGTCTCGTCAGAGATCGATCGCGGTGAACTGACACTGACGGCCAGCGCCGACAAGATCGTCAAGGTTCTAAAGTTCTTGAGAGACGATCCGGCATGCCACTTCTCTGTGCTTGTCGATATTTGCGGTGCTGACAATCCCGGCCGCATTAAACGTTTCGATGTTGTCTATCACCTGCTGTCCATGCACCAGAACCACCGCCTCCGCGTGAAACTAGAAACAGATGAAGAGGCGCAGGTGCCAAGTGTTGTTGGGGTGTACCCCGCGGCGAATTGGTTTGAGCGCGAAGCCTTTGATCTCTACGGCATTCTCTTTTCAGGTCACCCTGATCTGCGCCGCATCCTGACCGACTATGGCTTTACTGGACATCCGCTTCGTAAAGACTTTCCACTCACCGGCTTTGTGGAAGTTCGCTATGACGATGAGTTGAAGCGGGTGGCTTATGAACCTGTAAAACTCACTCAGGAATTCCGGAATTTCGATTTCGAAAGTCCGTGGGAAGCAGCCGAATACCTGCTGCCCGGTGATGAAAAAGCATCTGAGGGTGAAGGATAGTCCATGGCCGAGTCTCAGATCAAAAACATCAACATCAACTTTGGGCCACAGCACCCGGCGGCGCACGGCGTGCTGCGTCTGGTGCTTGAGCTTGAAGGCGAAGTGGTTGAGCGGGTTGATCCGCATATCGGTCTGCTGCACCGCGGCACTGAAAAGCTGATCGAGAATAAAACCTATCTCCAGGCACTCCCGTATTTCGACCGCCTTGACTATGTGGCGCCGATGAATCAGGAGCATGCCTATTCGCTGGCAGTCGAAAAGCTTTTGGGGATCGAAGTCCCTAAACGCGCGCAATATATTCGCGTGCTCTATTCAGAGATCGGCCGCATTCTCAATCACTTACTGAACGTGACAACGCAGGCGTTGGACGTGGGTGCCTTCACGCCGTCTCTATGGGGCTTTGAGGTTCGCGAAGAGCTGATGTCTTTCTATGAGCGCGCGTCGGGCAGCAGGATGCACGCAGCCTATTTCCGTCCTGGCGGCGTTCATCAGGATCTTCCGCCTAAGCTACTTGAAGACATTCACGCCTACTGCGATTTCATTGAGAAAATTGTGGACGATTTGGATGCACTTTTGACGGGCAATCGTATTTTCAAACAGCGCAATGTGGACATCGGCAATGTATCTGCCGAAGACGCGCAAGCCTGGGGCTTCTCCGGTGTGATGGTGCGAGGCTCCGGCATGGCTTGGGATCTGCGCCGTTCGCAGCCTTATGAGTGCTACAGCGATCTTGAGTTTGATATTCCTGTTGGCAAGAACGGGGATAACTTCGACCGCTATCTCATTCGTATTGAAGAATGCCGCCAATCTGTGCGCATCATGCGTCAATGTATTGAACAGATGCCGGAAGGGCCGGTCGTCACGACCGACGGTAAGATTGCCCCGCCAAAACGCGGCGACATGAAAAAGTCGATGGAAAGCCTGATCCATCACTTCAAGCTCTACACCGAGGGCTATCACGTGCCTGCCGGTGAAGTGTATGCCGCCGTGGAAGCACCAAAGGGTGAGTTTGGCGTCTATCTTGTTTCTGACGGGTCGAACAAGCCGAGCCGCTGTAAAATCAGAGCGCCGGGCTTTTCGCATCTGCAGGCAATGGATTTCTTATGTAAGGGTTACATGCTCGCTGACGTCTCGGCGATCCTTGGCTCGTTGGATATTGTGTTCGGGGAGGTTGACCGATGAGTGTACGCAGACTGGACCCGAACCAGCCTGACAGTTTTGAGTTCACGGCAGAAAACAAAGTCTGGGCTGAAGGTCAGATAAAAAAATATCCGGATGGCAGGCAAGCCTCTGCAATCATCGCGCTTCTATGGCGGGCTCAAAAACAGGTCGGCGGTTGGTTGCCTGAACCCGCAATCCGCTACATTGCAGACTTCCTCGACATGCCGCACATGCGGGCGATGGAAGTGGTGACCTTCTACACCATGTTCAATCTGTCGCCCGTGGGGGAACATTTTGTCCAGCTTTGTGGAACGACGCCCTGCTGGTTGCGTGGCTCAGATGAACTGAAAGCAGTCTGCAAGAAAGTGATCGGCGATGAACGGCAGGTTTCTAGCGACGGAAAATTGTCGTGGATGGAAGTTGAGTGTCTTGGGGCATGCGCCAATGCGCCCATGGTGCAGGTCAATGACGACTTCTATGAAGACCTGGACGCTGAGAACTTTGAGAAGCTTTTAACGGACCTCAGGGAAGGACGGCCTGTGAAAGTTGGTCCCCAGGGTGGCCGCAAAGGATCTGAGCCAGCAGGGCAGCTCACAAGCCTCACCGAAGTGGGGGGAGCCGACTGATGTTGCAGGATAAAGACCGTATCTTCACCAATCTCTACGGCCTCGATGATTACGGCCTCGAAGGCGCCCGGCGTCGTGGTGATTGGGACAATACAAAAGACCTTATTGCGAAAGGCCGCGACTGGATCATCGATGAGATGAAACAATCGGGCCTTCGTGGTCGTGGTGGCGCCGGCTTCCCGACAGGCCTTAAATGGTCTTTCATGCCGAAAGAATCGGATGGGCGTCCGCATTACCTTGTCGTGAATGCAGACGAGTCCGAACCTGGCACCTGTAAAGACCGCGAAATCATGCGGCATGATCCACACAAACTCGTCGAGGGGTGCCTTGTCGCTGGTTTCGCCATGGGCGCGAATGCAGGCTACATTTATGTGCGCGGTGAATTCATCTTCGAACGCGAACAATTGCAGCGCGCTGTTGATCAGGCCTATGACGCGGGCCTATTGGGCAAGAACGCCGCCGACAGTGGATGGGACTTCGAGCTGTACGTTGTGCATGGTGCAGGCGCATACATTTGCGGTGAAGAGACAGCTCTGATTGAAAGCCTTGAAGGCAAGAAGGGCATGCCGCGCCTGAAGCCGCCATTCCCGGCAAATGTTGGGCTCTATGGTGCGCCAACCACAGTGAACAATGTGGAAAGCATCGCGGTTGCACCGACAATCCTGCGCCGCGGCGCCTCCTGGTTCGGCGGACTTGGTCGTCCGAACAACACGGGAACCAAAGTCTTCTCCATCTCCGGTCACGTGAACAATCCGTGCAATGTCGAAGAAGAGATGGGCATTCCGCTGAAGGAACTCATTGAAAAGCATTGCGGCGGCGTTCGCGGTGGTTGGGACAATCTTCTCGCGGTCATCCCGGGTGGATCGTCTGTTCCGCTTCTGCCGAAAAGCATCTGCGACACCGTCCTCATGGACTTCGACTCGCTCAAAGATGTGCAGTCCGGTTTGGGAACAGCGGCTGTGATCGTTATGGACAAGTCTACCGACGTGATCAAAGCAATTGCCCGTCTCTCAGCCTTTTACAAGCACGAAAGCTGTGGGCAGTGCACACCATGCCGGGAAGGCACTGGCTGGATGTGGCGCGTGATGGAGCGCCTTGTCACCGGCGAAGCAGAGGTCGAGGAAATTGAAATGTTGTTGGACGTCACAAAACGGGTGGAAGGCCACACGATTTGTGCTCTCGGGGATGCGGCCGCCTGGCCCGTCCAGGGATTGATCCGGCATTTCCGACCAGTGATTGAAGAGCGTATTGCGGCCCGCAAGGCGGGTGGTGCAGTGCCGGTAGCGGCGGAGTAGACCCATGCCAAAACTCACAGTGGATGGCGTAGAAGTCGAAGTGGAGAACGGCGTAACCGTTCTGCAGGCCTGTGAAGAGGCCAACGCTGACGTGCCGCGCTTCTGTTACCACGAGCGTCTGTCGATTGCGGGCAACTGTCGCATGTGCCTTGTCGAGATTGAAAAATCTCCAAAGCCTGTGGCGAGTTGTGCGATGCCCGCTGCAGACGGCATGGTTGTGCACACAAAGACCGAGACCGTAAAGCGCGCGCGCGAAGGCGTGATGGAGTTTCTGCTCATCAACCACCCACTTGATTGCCCGATCTGTGACCAGGGTGGCGAGTGCGACCTGCAGGACCAGGCAATGGCGTTCGGTGTCGACACATCGCGCTTTGATGAGAACAAGCGCGCGGTCGAAGACAAAGAGATGGGCCCGCTCGTAAAGACCATCATGACCCGCTGCATCCACTGCACCCGCTGCGTTCGGTTTGTGCAGGAAGTAGCTGGCGTGCCCGAAATCGGTGCTATTGGTCGTGGTGAGGATATGGAGATCACGACCTATCTCGAAAAGTCGCTGACCTCCGAACTGTCAGGCAATGTGATTGATCTGTGCCCTGTGGGCGCGTTGACCTCAAAACCCTATGCATTCACGGCCCGTCCGTGGGAATTGCGGAAGACAGAAACCGTCGATGTGATGGACGCCATTGGGTCGGCCATTCGGGTTGATGCGCGGGGCAAAGAAGTTATGCGGGTGATGCCGCGTCTGAATGAAGACGTGAACGAAGAGTGGATCTCTGACAAGACACGCTTCATCTGGGATGGGTTGAAGTCTCAACGTCTCGATCGTCCTTACGTTCGGGAAAACGGCAAGCTTCGTGTTGCTTCCTGGAACGAAGCTTTCGAAGCGATCGCAGCAAAAGCACAATCAACAACACCGGAAAAGATGGCGGCTATTGCCGGTGATCTTGCGTGTGTTGAAGGCATGAGTGCTCTGAAAGATCTGATGGCTTCTCTTGGCGTAATGAGCCTGGACTGCCGTCAGGATGGAACCAAGCTGAACGCAGGCGACCGGGCCTCTTATCTGTTTAATTCATCCATTGCGGGAATTGAGGAGGCCGACGCGCTTCTCATCATTGGCAGTAACCCGCGCACAGAGGCGCCGGTCTTGAACGCGCGCATCCGTAAGCGCTGGAGCCAGGGTGGCTTGCCCGTCGGCATCGTTGGTGAAGACGTTGATCTCACATATGACACGGAGCATCTTGGCGCGGGACCACAGACGCTGAAGGAAATTGCAGACGGGTCTCACTCGTTCGCCCGTGTTCTCGAGGTGGCAGAGCGCCCAATGATCATTCTGGGCCAGGGCGCGCTGACCCGCGCGGATGGCGCTGCGGTTCATGCAACGGCTCTTCAGATAGCTGAGAAAGCCGGCGCGATCTCAGCCAACTGGAATGGCTTCAATGTTCTTCATACAGCAGCTGCCCGCGTAGGCGGCCTGGATCTCGGCTTTGTGCCGGGTGAGGGCGGGAAAGACGTGGCAGGCATTCTGGACGCAGCCGCATCTGGTGACGTGGATTTTGTCTTCCTGCTTGGGGCGGACGAGATCGACACCAGCAAGCTCGAAAAAGCGTTTGTCGTCTATCAGGGAACGCACGGGGACGCGGGCGCACATGCCGCTGACGTCATCCTGCCCGCAGCGACCTACACAGAAAAGAGTGCGCTCTGGGTAAACACGGAAGGTCGTGTTCAGATGGGCCGTCGGGCAGCCTTCCCACCGGGAGATGCCAGAGAAGATTGGTCCATTGTGCGTGCGCTGTCTGATGTGTTGGGACAGACACTTCCTTATGACAGCTTGCAGCAGCTTCGCGCTGGGCTGTTTGAGGAGCACCCGCATCTTGCACAGCTCGACACTGTGTCGAGTGCCGCAAGTGTGACTAGCGGACCCGGTGGATCTATGGACGATGCACCTTTCAGCAGCGCCATAAGCGAATTTTACTTTACGAACCCGATTGCCCGCGCAAGCAAGATCATGGCGGATTGTGCTGCGACCTATGGCAACAAAGAAGAAGGAGCGACCGGCACCAATGGCTGAGCTCTGGACCACATACGGCTTTCCGCTGTTTATTATTGTCGGCCAATCGCTGGGTGTTCTGGTGGGGCTGCTGCTTTTCACCGCCTACATCCTCTACGCCGACCGGAAGATTTTTGCCGCCGTTCAGATGCGCCGCGGCCCAAACGTGGTGGGACCATGGGGGCTTCTGCAGTCCTTCGCTGACCTTACAAAATTCCTGTTCAAGGAAGCGATCATTCCCTCAAGTGCCAATAAGGGTATCTTTCTTCTGGCGCCGGTCATCACGGCTACATTGGCGCTGAGCGCCTGGGCGGTAATTCCCTTTGATGATGGCTGGGTGGTTGCCGATCTCAATGTTGGCCTCCTTTACGTGCTCGCATTTTCGTCCTTGGGTGTTTACGGAATCATGATGGGTGGATGGGCGTCCAACTCAAAATACTCCTTCATGGGTGCGCTCAGATGTGCGGCACAGATGGTGTCTTACGAGGTTTCGCTCGGCTTTATTGTCGTTAGCGTGTTGATGACCGCAGGGTCGCTCAACCTATCGGACATTGTTCGCGCGCAGGACACCAGCGCTGGCCTGTTTGGGTGGTACTGGCTCATTCATTTCCCAGCTTTTGTGATCTTCTTCATCTCAGCAATTGCTGAGACCAACAGACCCCCATTTGATTTGCCGGAAGCGGAGTCCGAACTTGTTGCGGGGTATGCTACAGAATATTCGTCGACGCCGTTCCTGCTCTTTTTCCTGGGCGAGTTCGTGGCGATCAATCTGATGGCGGCGATGGTGACGATCCTGTTCCTCGGTGGATGGTTGCCTCCGTTTGATTGGGGACCTCTACACGCTGTTCCCGGGGTCATCTGGTTTGTCCTCAAGGTTTGTTTCGTCTTTTTCCTCTTTGCGATGGTTCGCGCCTATGTGCCGCGCTACCGCTATGACCAACTTATGCGTTTGGGCTGGAAGGTTTTCCTTCCTCTCTCGCTTGGCTGGGTCGTGGTGACAGCTGGTGTCCTGGTCGCGTTCGATCTTGCGCCCTAACCTGAAGGAGAGCTGATCCATGTCCAGTCTGACACAATCTGTACGCTCCCTGTTTTTGGCGGAGTTTGTTTCAAGCTTCGTCTTGGCCTTGAAATATTTCTTCGGACCTAAGGCGACACTGAACTACCCGTATGAAAAAGGTCTTCTAAGTCCGCGTTTCAGAGGGGAGCACGCGCTCCGTCGCTATCCAAATGGCGAAGAACGCTGCATTGCCTGCAAGCTCTGCGAGGCGATTTGCCCCGCGCAAGCAATCACGATCGAAGCTGGACCCCGTCGCAACGACGGGACCCGCCGCACCGTGCGCTACGACATTGATATGACGAAATGTATCTATTGCGGCTTCTGTCAGGAAGCCTGTCCAGTGGATGCCATAGTTGAAGGACCAAACTTCGAATTCGCAACGGAAACCCGCGAAGAGCTTTTCTACACAAAAGAGAAGCTGCTTGATAACGGTGACCGTTGGGAACGCGAAATCGCTAAAAACATCGAACTCGACGCGCCTTACCGGTAAGTACCGGGGGCGGGTAACGCAACACGAGAGAGGGCAAAGGGGCAATGATCGTCGCCACCATAGCTTTTTACATATTTGCAGGCGTCGCTATTGCCGCGGGCTTCATGGTCATTGCTGCCCGTAATCCGGTGCATTCCGTGCTCTTTCTGATCCTCGCCTTTTTCAATGCGGCGGGTCTGTTCGTGCTCATGGGTGCCGAGTTCTTGGCGATGATCCTGATCATCGTTTACGTGGGTGCCGTCGCAGTGCTCTTCCTCTTCGTCGTCATGATGCTGGACATCGATTTTGCGGAGCTTCGCGAAGGCTTTCTGCAATACATGCCCATCGGCGCTTTGATCGGGCTGATCGTTCTGCTTGAACTTCTCTTGGTCGCGGGCACCTGGACGCTCGCACCTGAAGTGGCGTCGCTGGCAGCGTCTCCAATTCCGCCAATGGCAGAGGTGACCAACGCAGAGGCCATCGGTCAGGTGATGTACACGCAATATGTTTATTTCTTCCAGGCAGCCGGCATGGTTTTGCTGGTGGCCATGATCGGCGCCATCGTACTGACGCTCCGGAAGAAGCCGGACGCACAAAGACAGAGTATTCCGGACCAGGTCGCTCGCACGGCCGAAACCGCAATCGAAATTAAGAAGGTGGAGCCTGGCCAGGGCCTTTAAGGTCAGGCCACGAAAGAAACGCACATGGAAATCGGTCTTGCACATTATCTGACGGTGGCGGCAATCCTCTTCACGCTGGGGATTTTTGGCATCTTCCTGAACAGGAAGAACGTCATCATTATCCTCATGTCGATTGAGTTGATGCTCCTCGCCGTAAACATCAACCTTGTCGCGTTCTCAGCGCATCTGGACGATCTCACTGGGCAGATTTTCGCCATGCTGGTTCTTACTGTTGCGGCCGCGGAAGCGGCCATTGGTCTGGCGATCCTCGTTGTCTATTTCCGTAATCGCGGCTCCATTGCCGTCGATGACATCAACTTGATGAAAGGCTGAGCGGCACATGTACGAAGCAATTGTCTTCCTTCCGCTCGTCGGATGCTTGATCGCTGGATTGTTTGGGCGCCAGATTGGTGTTACCGCGTCTCAGTGGGTGACGTGTGGCGGCCTTGTTATCTCCGCTCTGTTGAGCTGGGTCGCCTTTTACAACGTGGCGCTTCAGGGGCACGCTGAAACCATTCAGGTGCTCACTTGGATCGACAGCGGCTCTTTGGAGGCGGACTGGCGTCTACGCATCGACACGCTGACAGCGGTCATGCTGATTATTGTGACCAATGTGTCTGCGCTCGTGCATATCTATTCCGTGGGCTATATGAGCCACGATCCGCATCAACAGCGGTTCTTTGCCTACCTCTCGCTCTTCACCTTCGCCATGCTCATGCTGGTAACAGCAGACAACCTGGTGCAACTCTTCTTTGGCTGGGAAGGCGTGGGGCTCGCCTCATATCTACTCATTGGCTTCTGGTACAAAAAACCGGCGGCGAACGCAGCTGCGATTAAGGCCTTTGTGGTGAACCGTGTGGGGGATTTTGGACTGATCCTGGGGATCTCGGCGATCTATCTCACCGTCGGCTCGGTTGAGTATGACACGATTTTCGCGGCCATTCCGGGCCTTGCCGACGACAGCTTCATGTTCCTCGGCGTAGAGTTCCCAATAGTGACGACGATCTCGCTGCTTCTCTTCATGGGCGCGATGGGGAAATCAGCGCAATTCCTGCTCCACACCTGGTTGCCCGATGCGATGGAAGGACCGACGCCTGTGTCCGCGCTGATCCACGCCGCGACCATGGTGACTGCTGGTGTATTTCTGGTCAGCCGCATGTCGCCGATCTTTGAATATTCACAAGATGCTTTAAACGTGGTCGTGTTCGTTGGGGCAACAACGGCTTTCTTCGCGGCGACCGTTGGTTTGGTTCAAAACGATATCAAGCGAGTGATTGCGTACTCCACCTCTTCGCAACTGGGCTACATGTTCGTGGCAGCTGGCGTCGGGGCGTATGAAGTCGCCATGTTCCACCTCTTTACCAACGCAATCTTTAAGGCCCTTCTATTCTTGGGCAGTGGGTCGGTGATCCATGCCATGTCGGACGAGCAAGACATGCGAAAGATGGGCGGTCTTTACAAGTTCGTGCCTGTCACCTGGGTGATGATGGTGATTGGGACCCTGGCGCTTACGGGCTTCCCGTTCACAGCCGGGTATTTCTCGAAGGACGCGGTAATCGAAGCAGCCTTCGCAGCTCAAAACCCTGTCCACATGTATGCCTTCTGGGCCACCGTTACGGCAGCACTCTTCACGAGTTTCTATTCCTGGCGCCTCATTTTCATGACCTTCCACGGGAAGACCCGCGCTTCCAACGAAGTGCTGAGCCACGCTCATGAAAGCCCACCATCTATGATGATCCCTTTGTTCCTGCTGGCGGTCGGCGCATTGGGTGCAGGCGCCATGTTCTCCAGCCTCTTTATCGGTACAGCAGCAGAGGGCTTTTGGGCCGGTGCAATCTTTACACTTGAAGGCAACAATATTCTTGAGGATCTGCATCATGTTCCGGCATGGGTAAAATACTCACCATTGGTGATGACGACCCTGGGATTTTTGACGGCCTGGTACTTCTATATCCGCAGCCCGGAGACTCCGAAGACATTGGCGAGAGAACAGGAGCTTCTCTACAAGTTCCTGCTCAACAAGTGGTATGTGGACGAGATCTATGACTTCTTGTTTGTGAAGCCAGCTTTCTGGATCGGTCGCCTTTTCTGGAAACAGGGAGACGGGCAGACCATTGATGGGCTTGGACCCGATGGGATCGCTGCACGCGTCCTTGATGTGACCCGCGGCATTGGTCGTCTGCAAACCGGTTACGTTTATCACTATGCGTTTGCCATGCTTCTGGGCATTGCTGCGCTGACCACTTACTTCATGTTCGGGGGTTCCCACTAATGTTTGGAATTCCAGTCCTATCCATCATTACGTTCCTGCCGCTCGTTGGCGCGTTGGTCATTCTCATGATCCGTGCGGATGAAGAGGTTGAGGCTCGCAACGCCAGGTGGACGGCGTTTTGGGTCACCGCCATCACCTTTATCGGCTCTCTGTCGATCTGGTTCGGCTTTGATAAGTCGACAGCAGAGTTCCAGTTTGTCGAGCAAGGCGAATGGCTCGGCGGTGCGATCAACTACCATATGGGCGTTGACGGCATCTCAATGCTGTTTGTGATCCTGACAACTTTCCTGATGCCGTTCTGTATTCTGGCGAGTTGGGAAGCAATCCAGACCCGTGTGAAGGAATACATGATCGCCTTCCTGATCCTTGAAACGCTGATGATTGGCGTCTTCAGCTCCCTGGATCTGGTGCTCTTTTATCTCTTTTTCGAAGCGGGCCTTATTCCGATGTTCCTGATCATCGGTGTCTGGGGTGGCGCACGGCGCGTCTATGCAAGTTTCAAGTTCTTCCTCTACACGCTGGCAGGCTCCGTTCTCATGTTGCTCGCCATCATGGCGATGTACTGGCAAGTCGGCACGACCGACATTCCAACGCTGCTCGCCTATGACTTCCCGGCTGGCATGCAAACCTGGCTGTGGCTCGCCTTCTTCGCGTCCTTCGCGGTAAAAATACCCATGTGGCCTATGCATACCTGGTTGCCTGACGCCCACGTGGAAGCACCCACAGCGGGGTCAGTTATCCTTGCAGGCATCTTGTTGAAGATGGGAGGCTATGGGTTCCTGCGCTTCTCTCTGCCCATGTTCCCGGTTGCGTCTGATTTCTTTGCACCATTGGTATTCGGATTGTCGGTGGTTGCGATCATCTACACCTCGCTGGTCGCGCTGGTGCAGGAAGATGTGAAAAAACTGATTGCTTATTCTTCCGTCGCTCATATGGGTTTTGTGACCATGGGGATCTTTGCGGCCACAATCCAGGGCGTGCAGGGTGGCATCTTTCAGATGCTTTCCCACGGATGGATCTCCGCCGGGCTCTTCCTCAGCGTTGGGGTTGTTTATGACCGGATGCATACCCGCGAGATCGCAGCCTATGGTGGTCTCGTCAGTCGGATGCCGATCTATGCGTTTGCCTTAATGGTCTTCACCATGGCGAATGTGGGCCTACCGGGCACCAGTGGGTTTGTCGGCGAATTCCTGACCATTGTCGGCGTGTTTCAGGTGAGCTCCTGGATAGCATTTTTGGCTACAATTGGGGTTATCTTGTCAGCCTGTTATGCGCTTTACCTCTATCGCCGCGTTGTATTTGGCGAATTGGAAAAAGACACGTTAAAGAACATCAAAGACGTGAGCCCGCGAGAGCTCGCGACATTAGCGCCGCTCATTGCTGCGATAATATTCTTTGGTGTGTACCCGCTGCCAATTCTCGATGTGACCGCCGTTTCCGTCGACAATCTGGTCGCGAACTACACCGCTGCTGTGGAGGCCCATGAAGTGGCCGGCGGGGGCACATTTGACTTTGCTTGGGCTGGCTTCGGCCGCTAACACGCAAGACGTCTGGAGATACATAAACTATGGAAACCGCCCTCGCCATGCCGGACTTAAGTCCCGCCCTAGCGGAAATTATCCTTGCTGTCGGTGCAATGGCGCTGCTTTTAATCGGTGTGTTTAGAGGTGATGGGTCGTCAAGCCGCGCTGTCAGTAGTGGGTCCATTGTGCTGCTGATTGTGGCCGCCTTTGCGGTGATCAGCCAACCCGACGGCCGGGTTTTGACTTTTGGCGGCGCATTCGTGATGGATGGCTTTGCTGTAGTCATGAAGTCTCTGGTGCTTGCCGGTTCCGCCATCGCCATTGTCATGGCCCAGGGCTTCATGGCGCGCGAAAACATTGATCGGTTTGAGTTTCCTGTTCTGATCCTGCTTGCCACGCTTGGCATGATGATGATGGTCTCTGCGAACGGGTTGATCGCGCTCTATATGGGGCTTGAGCTTCAGAGCCTCGCGCTCTACGTCGTTGCCTCCTTCCATCGCGACAACACCCGCTCTACAGAGGCAGGTCTTAAATATTTCGTCCTCGGCGCGCTTGCCTCTGGCATGCTGCTTTACGGGGCATCGCTGATTTACGGCTTCTCCGGCACCACGAACTTTGATGTGCTCGCCGGGGTGATCGCGCTGAACGGCATGTCGACGGGCCTCGTTTTCGGGCTGGTTTTCTTGCTTGCTGGTCTGGCATTCAAAATCTCCGCCGTCCCATTCCATATGTGGACGCCAGATGTGTATGAAGGTGCCCCAACGCCTGTGACGGCCTTCTTCGCCGCTGCGCCCAAAATCGCGGCCATGGCGCTCTTACTGCGCGTGATGTATGGCGGTTTCGCAGATGCTGTCTTCCAATGGCAGCAGGTCGTCGTGTTTATCTCTATCGCCTCAATGGCGCTCGGCGCCTTCGCTGCGATTGGTCAAACCAACATCAAACGACTGATGGCTTATTCCTCCATCGGGCATATGGGCTTTGCGCTCGTCGGTCTCGCCGCAGGCACACCCGAAGGCGTGAAGGGCGTGGTGATCTATCTCACCATCTACCTGATCATGAATGCGGGCGTCTTCTGCTGCATCCTGGCGATGCGGCACAAAGAAGGTCCGGTTGAAGAGATCTCCGATCTTGCGGGTCTCTCGCAGAACCAGCCAATGCTCGCTGCGGTCTTTGCCATGCTCATGTTCTCACTTGCAGGCATTCCGCCCCTCGCGGGGTTCTTTGCGAAATTCTACGTGTTCCTCGCTGCCATCAATGCTGGGCTCTATGCACTTGCGATTATCGGTGTGCTGGCGAGCGTCGTCGGAGCCTTCTACTATCTGCGCGTTGTGAAGATCATCTATTTCGACAATCCAGCACCTGCATTCGCCGGTCCCATGGAATCGGAGATTAGAGCGGTACTCGCGGTATCGGCCCTGTTCACGCTCTTGTTCATTCTTTACCCGATGCCGGTGTTGAAGATGGCGGAAGGCGCTGCAAATTCTCTGGTTCCGACGGTGGAAGCAGCTGAAGCTGGCAGCGAAGAAGCGCCTGCGGTACCAGCTGAGTCTGCGCACTAGGGAATGCCAGACATTCTCGCTGTTCCTGCAGGATATGGGCTGAACCGCCACGGCGAGATTGACTCCACCAATGAAGAGGCCAAACGCCTGGCTGCTAGTGGAATGAGTGGTCCTATGTGGATCGTCGCGGACACTCAGACAGCGGGCCGGGGGCGTCGAGGTCGGGCTTGGACTTCACCAGTTGGCAATCTCATGTGCACGCTCCTGCTCAGACCGGGATGCGGTCCAGCTGAGGCAGGAGAACTTTCCTTTGTGGCGGGATTGGCACTCCATGACGCAGCATCGTTCCTTCTGCCAGATGAAGTTGCGGCCAGGGTGAGCCTCAAATGGCCAAATGACCTTCTGATCGACGGCAAGAAGGCAAGTGGCATTCTTTTGGAGTCCGAAAGCACGGGTGGCTCGGAAGTAAGCTGGCTTGCCATTGGCATTGGTTTGAACCTGGTTCATTTCCCCGAAACTACACCTTATCCCGCGACAAGCCTTCAGGCAGAAAGTGGTATCGCCTGCAGTGTAGAAAGTGCTCTAACCGCTCTCGCAGCCGCTTTTGACAGGTGGTACGCGACCTGGCAGCAGCCTGGAGGTTTCAACGCAATTCGGGAGGCTTGGCTAAAGCGCGCGCGGGGTGTCGGACAAGAAATCACGGTGCGCCTCTCAGATGAAACGCTTGTGGGGACGTTTGAGGACTTGTCTGAAGATGGAGCTCTTCAATTGCGCCTGCCATCGGGTGTCGTGCAGCAGATTGCCGCTGGCGACGTCTTTTTTGGCGGCAGTGGCGCTGACCGGTAAGGTAAGGCATGGATCGCAATTCACTTGACAAAGCAGAGCTCGTTTTCGTTCCCTTAGGGGGCACGGGCGAAATTGGCATGAACCTGAACCTGTACGGGTTTGGGACCGACGAAGACCGCAAGTGGATCATGGTGGATCTGGGTGTCACCTTCTCCGACGGGCGAACACCAGGCGTAGACGTGATCATGCCAGATCCAACCTTTATTGAAGAGCATCGGCAGGATCTGATTGCCATTGTCCTCACCCACGCCCATGAAGATCATATCGGGGCTGTCGCGCATCTCTGGCCGAAGCTGAGATGTCCCGTTTATGCAACACCGTTCACCGCAGAACTTGTGAAGGGCAAGCTGATTGAGGCTGGGATCGAGCAGGACGTTCCACTCAACATTGTAGACTTGGGCGCACGGTTTAATCTTGGGCCCTTTGATATCGAATTCGTCACGCTGACCCACTCGATCCCTGAACCCAATGCATTGGCCATCCGAACAACGCTTGGTACCGTCATGCATACCGGCGATTGGAAAATCGACTCGAGCCCGGTGATCGGTGAAACACTGGACAGCAAGCGTCTGGCCGAAATTGGGGAAGAGGGCGTGCGCGCAATTGTTTGCGACAGCACCAACGTCTTCACGCCCGGCGAGGCGGGCTCTGAAGCTGACGTCGGGACCAGTCTTACAGACCTGATTGCCGGGCTGGATGGACGGGTTGTGGTTACGACTTTTGCATCGAACGTTGCACGTCTGGAAAGTATTATCCGGGCGGCGGAAGCGAACGGTCGACATGTCGTCCTAGCGGGCAGGTCCATGTTCCGTGTGATCGCCGCGGCGCGCGATACTGGTCACCTGAAAAACCTGCCGCCTTTTGTCAAGGCCGAGGACGCAGGTTATCTCCCCAAAGACAAAGTGTTGTTTCTTTGCACGGGTTCTCAAGGCGAACCCCGGGCGGCGCTCGCACGAATTGCAGCTGATACTCATCGTGACATCGTCCTGGAGGAAGGGGACACGGTGATTTTCTCCTCACGGATTATCCCGGGAAATGATGTTGCCATCTTCGAGATGCAGAACGATCTCGCGCGGTCTGGTGTACGGGTGATCACTGAGAAAGATCATTTTGTCCATGTCTCCGGTCACCCATGTCGTGACGAGCTGACAGCCATGTATCAATGGATCAAACCCGAAGTGGCAATCCCGGTCCATGGCGAAGCCCGACACTTGCTGGAGCACGCCGCGCTGGCGAAGGAGCTGCAGGTGCCTGAGACACTGGTCATCCAGAATGGGGATATGGTCCGTCTCGCGCCCGGCACAGCAGAAGTAGTGGATGAGGTTCCGTCAGGCCGCGTCGTAATGGATGGCGATGTTCTCGTGCCATCCTGGGATGCTGGCATCCAAGAACGGCGGCGCTTGGGGTTTGCCGGTGCTGTGTTCGTTTCTGTCGCGCTCAACGAAAAGGGCGCAGTACAGGGAGACCCTGAAATCCGTTTGATCGGATTGCCGGAGCGAGACAATTGTGGAGTGCGTTTTGACGAACGCGCCTATGACGCCTTGGATAGCGCCTTGGATCAATTGCCGCAGCGGAAACGGAAAGATGAGGCCCAGGTAGGCGAGTATCTGCGCCGGGCCATCCGTGGTGCAATCCGAAAGGAATGGGGCAAAAAAGCAGCGGTTGAAGTAATCGTTACAAGGGTCTAGTTGTCTACATCACCGCATTTCCAGACGGTGAACCGGGACCACTTCACCTGGAAATGCTCAGGTGCTTGCCGCGACACCCGCATCAGCCTAAATAGAAGTTTGAGATTTACGAGGAGTTACAAATGCTGGGTCAGCTAAACCACGTTGCCATCGCCGTACCAAACATCGCCGAGGCGGCTGAGATGTATAAGGTGAAGTTTGGTGCCAAAGTTTCCGAGCAGGTTCCGCAGCCCGACCATGGGGTGACGACAGTTTTTGTTGATCTAGGCAACACCAAGCTCGAACTTCTGGAGCCTCTGGGAGAGGATTCACCGATCGCGGGGTTCCTCGCGAAAAACCCCAAAGGTGGTATCCATCATATCTGCGTCGAGGTTGACGATATTGATGCAGCCTGCGAGCAGGTCACAGACCACGGTGTGACAATCACAGGCACTGGCAAGCCACGGATTGGCGCGCATGGGAAGCCAGTTGTCTTCCTTCACCCCAAAGACCTGTTTGGCACGTTGGTTGAACTGGAACAGGCATAGCCGCCCATGACCCTTGTTAGCGGATTTGCGACCTACGCCATCATCTGGTGGTTGACGCTCTTTGTTGTGCTACCGTTTGGCATCGTGACGCAGGAAGAGGTTGGAGAGATCGAGGAGGGGTCAGCGCCAAGCGCTCCGGTCCGCCCTCAGATCATCCGTAAGGTCCTCATTACCACTGCGGTGTCCGCCTTGATCTTCGGTGCCGTCTATTGGCTCCTGGAGCATAGCGGTGTTGGTCTGGATGACCTGCCGTTTGCACCCACTTTCGACGAAGAATATTAATCACGTCGCTGATAGCCGAGGTCGCGGTCTGGAAGTTTGCAGATCCGCTTCATCCGCGTTTCGCCCTCTATAGCGGGATAGGTCCAAACCAGCATGTCTCCGTCGATGCGGCGCGTGACGATCGTGAAGGGCAAGCCAAAGGGGCTGAACTCCATAACGCCCTCATCGTTGAACTTAATGGACACCAATGTATTCATGCACCTGGGTGGCTCAATGTCGCGTGACCCGTTGGCGAGCGTCCCGTCTGTGTGAAAATCGTGGATGATGCCTGACGAGGTGACGACGGTTCGATTGCCGCACTGCTCAATACGTTCAACATGACCGACGGCGCCCGTCTCCGCAAGCCACAGGCCGCGCATATCCACAACACCCTCACTAAGCGGTTCTGTGCATTCGGCAAGCACAGGCTTTGGGAAGCTCTCCCAACCGCACCCGGGCGTATAGGCTTTGGGGATCTGCGAGGCCATGAGGCCCGACCCATCAAGTTCCGGCAGATCGCAATAATCAATAAGTGAGGCATCGCCCTCGAAAATGCTGACGTCGGATGTGTCAGCGGGGCGGGGCGCCAAAAAGAGGAAGCTGGCGAGACCACCAACAACCACGACAAGAACCACAACAATGAACCCGAATACCTTTTTCACGGCAGACGCCCCCTCTAAGTGAGGTTCTATCGTACTATTGACATGAATAGTGTCAATAAATGAAAGCTATGTCAGAAATGCAGACAAAAAAAAGCAAGGCGCGTTTCCACGGCCTTGCTGCAGTCATCCCATCTGGCGCTTCGATCAGGTTTATCCCGGAAGCCGAGCGTGATGTGGTCCGCTCTTGGTCAGATGTGTCCTCCCTAGACTTGGGTTTAATACCCAGCCCCTTTTTATGGTGAGGGAATATATCGGCGGATTTCGACTGAGTCACGCAATTTTGGAACCTTTTTGTGCCGATCTCGGAACGAATCTAATTCAGCCAACCTTAAGGGACACAAATGCGCGGCCCTCTATCCATCCTGATCATGTTCGATCACCGCGGGACCCGAATGGAGCACGACAGGTGTTTCAGGTTTGCTACGTTCGATCCATGTAAACATCGCACGGGAGAAGCGGCATGGAAAAAGTCTGTTTGGTGTTGGGAGCGGGCGCGGGCATTGGCGGGAGCGTTGGGCGCCGGTTCGCCGCCGACGGCTACTATTCGGTTCTCTGTCGACGGAGTGATAAAGACGGACTGGACCGGATGGTCACTCAGATTGAGGCTGAGGGGCGAAGGGCGAAGGGACATATTCTCGATGCAACCGAACCGGATGTGATCGAGAACCTGATCGTCCAGACAGAACAGGAGGTAGGTCCCATTGACACTGTCGTCTTCAATCTCGGCGCCCAGATCGGCAACTGGTCCATTACGGATACCAGCTACAAAGCGTTTGAAAGATGCTGGCATATCGCAACCTTCTCTCTATTTCGCCTTGCCCACACAGTGGCACCGATTATGGCCGAACGGGGCAGCGGCAATATTCTCGTGACCTCGGCAACTGCGGCGGTTCGTGGAAATGCGGGCCAACATGCGCACGCTGCTGCAGTGGGGGGACGGCGCATGCTGTGCCAGTCGCTCAACGCCGAACTGGCGTCGCAGGGCATTCATGTGGCGCATATACTAGTGGATGGCGCCGTCGACGCACCTGATACGCTGGGCAAGCTATTGGGTGAAGAAGCGTTCCAGAAACTGCGAGAGGACCGCGGCCTGGAACATGACGGCTTGTTGCTGCCTGAGAAGATCGCTGAAACCTACATTCATCTCGCGCAGCAACACCGCAGTGCCTGGACTCATGAACTGGATTTGCGGGCATTCTCAGATCAGCCTTGGTGGAACACCTGACAGGTAACTTGCTCGGGAGGGACCTTCTGAGGTGAATTCAAGGGGTTGATCGTCAGGACACCATGTTTTTATGTCGCAGGTTATTGTTGAATGTCGCCTGTTGTTCAGAGCACGGAAGAGGTGCTAAGACTGATTTTCAGCGTGTTATCCACAATTCATCTGAACCTAGTAAGCCCCCGAACTGGCTGAAAAAGCCACGGTTTTCATAGGGTTTGAGTGTTTTGTGATGTTATCTCGCCAAATTTATTGAAAGACGGTTAACCCGAAATGAGGACTCCTTAAAGGGGTGGGCGTTAGGATGAACCCATGAACGATCAGGCACAAATGGCAGCAATTCTCCTTGCGGGGTTTTTCGCGTCTGGGGATCCCGTGCCACAGGAGGCAGGCCTTGCAGGGGCAGATATCCTTGCATCGCGTGCAAAGCCGGAAATCGTGGAGATCAGCACGGGGAGCTGCGCAATTGTGACAGCGCACCAGCCACGCGAAGATGTTGCCTACAAATCCGGCGTTACCATCAACGGGGCAAAGACAGTTCCTGCAAATGTCGAGCCCACGGAAATCTACGCACTTCGCCCGATTTATGAGTTCGATGTGCGCATCAACCCGCTCCCAAACAGCTCCATTTCGGACACGAGCCGCTTTGATGTCGCAACTGTGACCTACGAGCCAGAAAACGGTCGCATCATGCTGGACGGCCAGGAACTGGTGTGGATGCACGAAAATGCACTCCGTGCCGCCTGTGAAAGCGACACCAGCGTCACGCCCTAACCGGGGTCTCTCGGTCACAATTCCTCGATTTTCCTCACCTTTTCCCGAGTTCTCTTGACTCTTGATCGGCCGTTTTGGAGGCTGGTCCCTGCAATCGCGTATGGGTCGGGGTATGGAAAAGGGGCAATAGAGATGATCTCCAAGGTAATTGAGTTTTTTGGCCCACCCGTTAGGAAAGTGGTATTTGCGACGGGCATTGCGGTCAGCATGGTTTGCGCCAATCTGGCAACGGCCATTGCGGCTCCTGCTCAGCCTTGGCGGATCACCCAGGAAACCTGGACCGAAACGGATGAGCGCGGATATTCGGAGTTTGTTGCCGCTATCGGTGCAGCGGACTGTTGGAATGTCGATGATTGTCTGGAGAGCCCGGCGAACCCCTATCGGCATCGCCATGGGCAAATGCGCTTTCGGGCTGATTGTGCTGATTTCCCTTATCTGTTTCGGGCCTATTACGCCTGGATGAACGGGCTGCCTTTTGCATACCAAAATGGCGTTCTGCCTCAGTCTGGATGGGCGCGTGACATACGCTATACGCGCAGTGGCAACCGGGTGGTGTCTCGCAAGTCCGTGCCTGCCACTCAAAACGGGATAAACGCCAACTCAATTTTCGTGGACCTGAGAAATGCCATCTCAACGGGCAGTTACCGTCACCATGCAGCCGCAAATGACCAGACCTATTTCACGGACATGTATTCGCCGACCATCGACCGAGACTCAATCCGTCCAGGTACCATTGTCTATGATGTGAATGGCCATGTTGTGCTGGTCTGGCGAGTGGAGGATGATGGTCGCGTGCTCACGCTGGCGGCGCACCCGGACAATTCGGTGTCCCGCTCTTTTTACGGACGGAACTTCCTGCGAACCCACCCCCGGCAGGGAACCGGGTTTAAGGAATGGCGTCCCATTCGTCTGGTGGGCGCAACCCGTCTTGCTGATGGAACGCTCGTCGGTGGACACATTGAGGCCACGCCGAACCAGGCCATTCAGAACTATTCTCTGATGCAATATGTCGGCACTGACACCACAGACACATCAAAGCGGGCGTTGGATCAATGGCGGCAGGCTTCTTTTACCAGAAATGGTGAGACGCTTGATTATTACCATTATGTCCGTGCTGTCATGGCGCGGGGCAATCTGGTGATGGAGCCGGTACAGGAAATCCGCTCTTCCATGCGCTCGCTCTGCAACGATGTTCGGGCAAGGAAACAGGCGGTCGATGCGGCCATCCTGAATGGTATTGATAAGGTGAATGCCCCGGGGAAACTGCCGCAGAATATCTACGGCACATTCGGCTATTGGGAATTCTACTCAACACCGTCTCGTGATGCTCGTTTGAAAACCGCACTTAAGGAACAGAGAGATCATATCGAGGCCCTGATCGAGATGAACCGTCAGGGAGCCTCGACGGTGAACTATGAGGGGAACAACCTGATCGGCGATCTGATCAATGCCTATGACGAAGAAAGTGCTAATTGCGTAACCACCTACACAAGATCGAATGGAGTGCCCGTTAGGTTGACCCTCGATGAGGTCGTCGGGCGTGTCTACGATCTCTCCTTTGACCCTTACCAGTGCATCGAGCGCCGGTGGGGCGCAACAGATCCATCAGAGCTGGCCTCTTGTGCCGACGGTCCGGCGAAGGACAGATGGTATCGGGCGCAGCGTTTCTTGCGAAACCAGATTGACCGGACCTATGACGTCGATATGGGCTACACCCCAGCGCAGCTGGAAGCAGGACCTCATGAGCTGTTTTCCGGGCGTGGGGTTGCGGAAGGGCCAGACGTTGATGTGCGGGGCTTTCTCACCTCTCTCAAGGACAGGCGCCAAGCATCGATCGGCGATCCAGCGGTCCGCTAGGGCTGTGGTCATGGGCGTTGCCAACAGGCGGCTAAGTCCCTAATACTGACGCATAATTTCGAAGCGGCGGCGTTCTTGGCGGAGCGGTGGTGCTCGTGTTCCCGCTGTTATCAGAGACGTCAGTTCCCATGCGCCTATCCCAGTTCCTACTCCCTACTTTGAAAGAAGACCCTGCTGAAGCACAGATCGTGTCTCATCGGCTCATGCTGCGTGCGGGTCTGATCCGACAGACAGCGGCGGGGATCTATGCCTGGTTGCCGTTGGGCATTCGCGTCCTGAAAAACATCGAAAAGATTGTGCGCGAAGAAATGGACCGGGCAGGGGCTGTCGAGCTCTTGATGCCAACGCTGCAATCAGCAGAACTCTGGCAGCGCTCCGGTCGGTATGATGGGTACGGCAAAGAAATGCTGCGGATCACGGACCGGCATGATCGGGAAATGCTTTACGGACCCACGAATGAAGAGATGGTGACGGAGCTCTTCGCAAATGGGGTGCGGAGCTACAAAGACCTGCCCATGAACCTCTATCACGTTCAGTGGAAATTCCGCGACGAGATCCGGCCCCGCTTTGGCGTCATGCGCGGACGCGAATTTCTGATGAAAGACGCCTACTCCTTCGACCTGGATGAGGAAAAGGGACGCGAAGCCTATTACCGCATGTTTGTGGCCTACCTGCGCACCTTCGGCCGGATGGGACTGAAAGCGGTGCCCATGGCTGCTGACACTGGGCCCATCGGGGGCGACCTCAGTCATGAATTCATTATCCTGGCGGAGACAGGCGAGTCTGAAGTGTTCTGTCACAAAGATCTGATCGAGATGGAGATCCCCGGCGAGGATGTGGATTACAGCGCCGATCTGTCCTGCATCGTTGATGAACGTCGCGCGCTATATGCAGCGACAGATGAAATCCACGATCAGGCGAAATTCGAAGCAGAAGTGCCCGAAGCAGACCGTTTGTCAGCCCGCGGCATCGAAGTAGGACATATCTTCTTCTTCGGGACGAAATATTCAGAGCCTCTGAATGCCGTCGTTACGGGGCCTGATGGCAAAGACGTGCCTGTCCAAATGGGATCCTACGGCATTGGCGTCTCTCGCCTGATGGGCGGCATTATTGAGGCAAGCCATGATGAGAGTGGCATAATTTGGCCAGAATCTGTGGCTCCTTATAAGGCCGGTCTTATCAACCTCAAATCTGGGGATGCCGAGACCGATCAAGTGTGCGAGGAGCTTTACGCGAAATTGACCGCCGCGGGTGTAGATGTCCTCTATGACGACACCGATGCGCGCGGCGGGACAAAGTTCTCGAACATGGATTTGATCGGTCTGCCTTGGCAGATTGTTGTTGGCCCTCGTGGGCTGAAATCCGGTGTGGTTGAAATGAAGAACAGAGCGACCGGTGACCGCGAAGAAATGACGCCGGAAGCTGCACTGAAGGCATTGACCGGAGCGTAAGACCGCACTGGATTTGACCGTAACGGCGTTGGAGTGACAGGACGTATGACAGATACGGCGATCGGCTCAACCGATATCAAGGCCACACAAAAATCTGTGACAGGACCGTTCTCCCGGTTTGAATGGATGGTCTCGCTGCGATATCTGCGCGCGCGCCGCCGCGAAGGCTTCATCTCTGTTATCGCCGGCTTCTCATTCGCTGGGATCATGCTGGGGGTAGCAACCCTCATCATCGTCATGGCGGTCATGAACGGGTTCCGGACTGAGCTCCTCGACAAGATACTCGGCCTTAACGGTCACATCATGGTGCGGGCACTTGGCACGAATGTGAGCGATTTTGATGCGGTCGCCGAAGCAATGCGAAAGGTTGATGGCGTTGTGCGGGTAGCGCCCCTGGTTGAAGGCCAGGTGATGGCGTCCAGCAGCAGCAATGCTGCCGGGGCTTTTGTACGCGGCATGCGCGCGTCAGACATTGCTGGTCTCGGGTCCGTGTCTCAAAACCTGATCGCAGGCACCTTGGCTGATTTTGATACGAGCGGTGGTGTCGCGCTCGGCAGCCGGTTGGCTGCGGCCCTCAGAGTGAACATTGGCGACCAGGTGACATTGCTGTCTCCCAGGGGAGCGGTAACGCCTTTTGGGACAGCTCCTCGGGTGCGCACCTATAGCGTTCAGGCAGTGTTCGAGATTGGCATGTCGGAATATGACAGCTCGGTCATGTTTATGGGGCTCGAAGAAGCCCAGCAATATTTCCGCACAGGCAATGGTGTCACGGCACTCGAGGTCATGGTGGAGGAGCCGGATCAGGTAAACGAGTTCGTCGTACCTGTGGCGCAAGCAGCCGGACCTCTGCTGCGGGTCTGGACCTGGCAGCAAACCAACCAGAGTTTCTTTAGCGCACTCCAGGTGGAGCGGAATGTCATGTTCCTCATCCTCACCTTGATCCTGCTTGTGGCAGCGCTGAACATCGTCTCGGGTCTCATCATGTTGGTGAAGGATAAGGGGCGTGACATCGCCGTGCTGCGCACCATGGGGGCATCCCGTGGGGCTGTGATGCGGATATTCTTTATTGCGGGCGCGAGCATTGGCGTGTTGGGAACGCTTGCAGGTTTCGCGCTCGGCACCGCTTTCTGCGCCAATATTGAAACCCTGCGCCAGGGTCTGTCGGCCCTTGTGGGCACTGAGCTCTTCTCACCTGAGGTTTATTTCCTCTCGCGCATGCCTGCTGAAATGGACCCATCTGAGGTCGCCTCTGTTGTCATCATGGCACTGGTTCTCTCTTTCGGGGCCACGCTTTATCCCGCCTGGCGCGCGGCATCTCTCGATCCAGTGGAGGCACTTCGCTATGAGTAGTGAACCTGCCCTCATTTTGGATGAGGTGACGCGGACCTATCAGCAGGGAGAGACAGAGCTTCATATTTTCGATGAACTCTCGCTCACCGTGATGCCTGGTGAGATCGTGGCGCTTGTCGGTCCCTCGGGTGCCGGGAAATCCTCTCTGCTCCATATCGCGGGTTTTCTTGAAGGGCCGAATAGCGGCCACGTCGTAATCAACGGCGTTGATGGCAGTGCGTTGGACGACGCGGGCCGGACCGCAATCCGCCGGGAAGAAATTGGCTTTGTCTATCAGGCCCACAATCTGCTCGCTGAGTTTACAGCGCTTGAGAATGTGGTCTTGCCGCAAATGATCGCGGGAATGGCAAAAAAAAATGCTGAGGAGGAAGCTGCAAGGCTGCTTTCAAGCTTCGGGCTGGGGGATCGTCTGAACCACCGTCCAGCAGAGCTCTCAGGGGGCGAACAACAGCGAGTGGCCATAGCCCGCGCGTTGGCGAACACACCAAGACTTCTGCTTGCTGATGAGCCCACCGGCAATCTGGACCCAAAAACCTCTAAGGCCGTCTTTGGCGAGCTTGTCGAAGTGACGCGGGGCGAGGGAGCTGCCGCTCTGATCGCAACCCACAATCTTGACCTCGCTGCAAAAATGGACCGTATTGTCCTCCTGCATGATGGGAAGCTGCTTGAGGGTGCCGCTCTGGCCGAGCAGTACGCCTCCCTCTAAAAATCTCCGATCTTAGTGGCCGCTCAGGCAACTGTGACCGGATCGTCTCCGGCCGCGGAGAGCTTTCTGGCGACCCCGTCCAGCATGCGTTTTACGATCATTTTGTGGAACGGCAGAATGGCAGCCAGATAGAGATACCCAAACACATTGTGGCGCTGGCAACAGGTGGCTAGATAGAGCCTGGATGGCACCTCAGTCGCGCGGAAGATCGAAACCCGAAAATCCTGGTGCGTGTCGTCTTCGCCGAGAATGATTTCATTCTCGCCGATGCTATAGATCTTGAAAAAGCCAATTCTGTCCCCGACCTGCGGCTTCGGCTCTGGGATGACATCAGCTCCGTCATCGAAGTTGTCCGCCGTTTTGAGGCCCATGGGCTTCACGATGAGGTCACGCAACTGCATGAGTGATTGAGCGCCAGGGACTTCGATGGTCGTGGCCAGCGCGGCGATCTCAGGCATGGTTGCCCTGGTCCTCGCCCACTCATTGTTGAAGGTGACGCTGAAGCAGTCCATAAAATCTTGGGCGCGCGCATAAGTGTGTAACTGACTCTCAGCAGGCAGGACATTTGATCGGGACATTCAGACCTTCCGGGTCTACGGGATGAGTTACCATACGGAACCGTATGGGAATGGTGACAATAAGCCACCCTGGGAGATCAGTCCAGGGACAGAGCGTCGCGGCCCGTCTGTCGTCCTGTCGTGCAGGAGAAGCGCGGTTTTGGGTCAGTTTGTTTAGGCTTGACAGAATAGAACAAAACATGAACAATTAATTCTCAACAGGAGGATCTAGATCATGAGCAAGCTGATCAAAAAGGTTGAAAAACAGGGTGGCGTCTCACGCTGGTTTCAGGACATAGCGGCATTGGCAAGTGTTGCGGCGATGGGGTGGACCGTCCTCCTCTGGAGCGAGATCGCTAAGGCCGCTGTCGCAGGATAATTCCTCTTTTCCACAACTTTCCGCATCAGGGACGGGTGACACGGCGGGGGCCGCGTCCGACAATGGGCATCTGAAGGATTGAGAGAGTGTGTTTCCGCACCTCCTTTCAACCGACTTAATAGAGAGCCCCCATTGTCAAAGAACCTGTCCAAAAGACCCTCAAAGCAAACGCCAGCAGACCTCGCTTTTATTCATCTGCGGTTACACTCTGCCTATTCGCTTCTTGAGGGCGCGATCCGCCTGAAAGAGCTGCCAGGGCTTGTTCGTGATGGCGGCATGCCTGCGGTGGGCACCACCGATACCGGCAATCTGTTCGGCGCGCTTGAGGCATCTGAAACGCTCTCAAAAGCTGGTATTCAGCCCATAACGGGGTGCACCTTGGCGCTCGACCTTGGGCTCGACGATGACGCCCCGGGACTTGGCCGCAATGAGCGGAAAGACCCGGACGGGTCCATTGCTCTTCTTGTTCAAAATGAGCAGGGATATGCCAACCTGATGCGGCTGACCTCCAAAGCTTATTTGGAGACCGAAGGCACCGACGACCCCCATATCTCCTTCGACGAGCTTGGCACTCTGAGCGAGGGGCTTATTTGCCTGACGGGCGGGCCTGCCGGCCCCATCAATCGCCTATTGGTGGAAGGCCAACAGGACAGGGCGAAAGAGGTTCTAGGACGCTTTCAGGCGATGTTCCCCGACCGGCTCTATGTTGAGCTGCAGCGCCATGGGATGACAGAAGAGGGGCAGGCAGAAGGCCCACTGATCGACTTTGCCTATGAAATGGACCTACCTTTGGTCGCCACCAATGAGTGCTTCTTCACGAAGAAGGACGAGTTTGAGGCCCATGATGCGCTGATATGTATCTCAGCCGGTGCCTATGTCATTGAGACTGAACGGCGGCGTCTGACCCCGGAGCATTATTTCAAGAGTCAGAGCGAGATGGTGGAGTTGTTTAACGACCTGCCAGAAGCCGTTGAAAATACGATCGAAATCGCCCGAAGATGTTCTTATCGGCCCCAAACGCGGGACCCGATCCTTCCAAGCTTTGGTTCCGGCGATGGCGAGGTGAGTGAGGCAGATGAGCTCCGACGACAGGCCTACGAAGGACTGACCCAGAGGCTGGCAACCACAGAGACTGTTGCCGATGAGCAGGAATACCGGAACCGCTTGGATTTTGAGCTCGACGTCATCATCAATATGGATTTTCCGGGCTACTTCCTGATCGTGGCGGACTTCATCAAATGGGCCAAAGACCACGGCATTCCGGTGGGCCCGGGCCGTGGCTCCGGTGCTGGGTCGGTGGTCGCCTGGGTGCTCACCATCACAGATCTGGACCCCCTGCGGTTTAACCTCCTGTTTGAGCGGTTTTTGAACCCTGAACGCGTGTCGATGCCGGACTTTGACATCGACTTTTGTCAGGACCGTCGCGATGAGGTGATCCGCTATGTGCAGGATCGCTATGGCCACGACCAGGTGGCTCAGATCATTACTTTCGGGAAACTGCAGGCGAGGGCCGTTCTGCGGGATGTGGGTCGCGTGCTGCAGATGCCGTTCGGCCAGGTTGACCGTCTCTGCAAGATGATCCCCAACAACCCAGCAAACCCGGTGACACTGGCCGAGGCTATTGAGAGCGAGCCCCGCCTGCGAGAAGAGCGCGACAGCGAGGAAGCTGTCGCCAAGCTCCTTGAAATGGGCCTGCGTCTTGAGGGTCTCTATCGGCATGCCTCGACCCACGCCGCCGGTGTGGTTATTGGGGACCGTCCGCTGGATCAACTGGTGCCGCTCTACCGTGATCCGCGGTCAGACATGCCCGTCACCCAGTTCAATATGAAGTGGGTGGAGCCGGCAGGTCTTGTGAAGTTTGACTTTCTGGGCCTGAAAACCCTGACGGTCCTTCAAAGGGCGGTCGAACTCATCGAGCGGCGCGGCATCAAGATCGATCTCTCCAACCTGCCGCTGGATGATGAGAAGTCCTACCAGATGCTCCAGCGCGGCGAGACGGTTGGGGTTTTTCAGCTGGAAAGTGGCGGCATGCGGGACCTGATCCGACAGGCCATACCCACGACGATTGAGGACATTATCGCCCTTGTGGCGCTTTATCGGCCCGGTCCAATGGAGAACATCCCCAAATACCTGGCCTGCAAGCACGGGCGAGATAAACCCGAGTTCCTCCACGAGACCATTGAGCCTGTGGTAGCTGACACCTATGGCGTCATCATCTATCAGGAACAGGTGATGCAGGTGGCCCAGGTGTTTGCGGGCTATTCACTAGGCGATGCTGACCTGCTGCGCCGCGCTATGGGTAAGAAGATCAAATCCGAGATGGATGCTCAGCGCGCGCGTTTCGTGGAGGGGGCGTCTGCGAAGGGTGTATCGGAGAAACAGGCAAACTATGTGTTCGACATTGTCGACAAGTTCGCAGGCTACGGCTTCAACAAATCCCACTCCGCCTGCTATGCCCTGGTCGCTTATCAGACGGCCTATTTAAAGGCGAACTACCCGGTTGAGTTCCTGGCAGCCTCCATGAGTCTGGATTTGAACAACACGGAAAAGCTTCATGTTTTCAAGCAGGAAGCAGATCAACTTAAGATAAAGGTTTGTCCTCCCAGCGTGCAGGACTCGCAAGCCGTCTTCGATGTGAAGGATGGCCAGATCCTCTATGCATTGGGTGCTATCAAGAATGTCGGCCGACAGGCGATGGAGCAACTGGCAGAAGAGCGGGCGGAAAACGGGCCCTTCAAAGACCTGTTTGATTTCGCCCGCAGGCTCAATCCGAAGGGCATTAATAAGCGTCAGCTGGAAAACCTGGTGCGCGCTGGAGCCCTTGATTGCCTCAACCCCAATCGGGCCCAATTGCTCGCCTCTGTGGACCTCATTATGAGCCTCGCCAATCAGGCAGCAAATGAGAGGGATAGTCAGCAGGTCAGCCTCTTTGGCGATGCCATGGAAAACGATATGGACAACCCGGTTCTGCCGCAGGTTGAGCCGTGGTTGCCCCTGGACCGGCTGAATGAAGAGTTTAATGCGGTCGGCTTCTACATCTCGGGCCATCCGCTGGACGATTATGCCAAGGCCATGAAGCAAACCGGCGTCGTGACATATGCGGAGCTGCTGCACAAGACATCAAGCGCAGAGCGCGTTGCGGGCACCGTGGCGGCTCGCCAGGACAGGCGCTCAAAACAGGGAAATCCCTTCGCTTTTGTGACCCTGTCTGACCCAACGGGCCGGTTTGAGGTGGTGGTCTTCTCAGAAGCGCTGAATTCCTTCAGGGATCTTTTGGAGCCTGGCCGGTCGGTGGTGATTGGCGTGGAAATTGACAGGGACGGGGATGACGTGCGCCTACGTGCCCAGACTGTCCGACCGGTGAACGAGGTGGCAGCTACCGCCGCAGATGGCCTCAAAATCTTCCTGGACACGCCCGAGCCACTCTCTTCCATCAAATCTCGCCTGCCCGACCAGGGCAGGGGCGTCGTTTCCCTTGTTTTGCTGGCCGGTCAGGGGCGCGAAGTGGAGGTGGAGCTGAAGGAGCGGTTTCATATCACCCCTCCGGTCAGGGCTGCCATTCAGGCGGTTCCTGGGGTGGTGGACGTCCAGGATATCTGATCAGGCATCCAGATCTGGCTGATTTTGCTCTAACCCCAATTGGCGCTTGCGTTTTTCAGGCACCAGTCCTATACGTTCGCCCATTCCACATGCGGGGATACGGGCTTTTTCATGGGGCACGCGGCGACATGCCAACTGCTCCCTCATAGAAAGAACTCGATCCGGTCCATGGGCTTTCTCTTATTAAGGGAGACCATGGTTCCCCCCGCAGAGGTTCAACCGGAAAAGAAGGAGAAAGGGCGTCATGGCACTCCCTGAATATTCTATGCGTCAACTACTGGAGGCCGGTGTTCACTTCGGTCACCAGACTCACCGTTGGAACCCGAAGATGGAGAGCTATCTCTTCGGTGACCGCAACGGCATCCATATTGTCGACCTGACACAAACCGTCCCGCTTCTGCACCAAGCCCTCGTCGCTGTCCGCGATGTTGTTGCTGCAGGTGGTCGTGTTCTGTTCGTTGGCACAAAGCGTCAGGCATCTGAGCCAATCGCTCAGGCGGCCAAACAATGCGCGCAATACTACATCAATCACCGCTGGCTCGGTGGCACACTGACCAACTGGAAAACCATTTCCAACTCCATTCGCCGCCTGCGCGAACTGGAGGAGTTGCTCGGTGGTGAAGGTAAAGGTCTTACGAAGAAAGAGCTCCTGAACCTGACACGTGAGCGTGATAAACTTGAGCTGTCCATTGGCGGCATCAAGGATATGGGCGGTGTTCCAGACATCATGTTCGTGATCGATACAAACAAGGAAGAGATCGCCATCAAGGAAGCCCGCAAGCTCGGCATTCCGGTCATTGCAATCCTTGACTCAAACTGCAACCCGGACAACATCACGCACCCAATCCCAGGGAACGATGATGCGGCACGGGCCATTGCGCTCTACACCGACCTGATCTCCCGCGCTGCCATTGACGGCATCTCGGCGAGCCAGGCCGATTCCGGTGTTGATATTGGTGAGCAGGTTGAGCCAATCGCAGAAGTTCTGCCTGAGGAAACCGCAGCTGCGGAACCAGCGGCTGAAGAAGCTGACCCTGCGGAAGCACCGGCAGACGCGTCCTAATAACGCGACTGTCACCTAACTGCGTTACTTAAGTAGGGTCCGGTTCGCGTATGCGAGGCGGACCCCCTATTTCAAATGAGGATTACCAATGGCTGAAATCACAGCAAGCCTGGTGAAAGAACTGCGTGAGAAATCCGGCGCAGGCATGATGGACTGCAAGGCAGCCCTGAAAGAAACTGATGGCGACATGGAAGCTGCCATCGACTGGCTGCGCACCAAAGGTCTCGCTAAAGCAGCTAAAAAGGCTGGTCGTGTTGCCGCTGAAGGACTTGTCGGCATCGCTGCTGAAGGGACATCCGGCGCTGTCGTCGAAGTGAACTCCGAGACGGACTTCGTTGCTCGCAACGAAAACTTCCAGACAATGGTCAGCGGCATTGCAGGCGTCGCCAACACAACGGGCGGCGATCTAGCTAAGCTTCTTGCCGCCAAATTCCCCGGCTCCGATAAGTCGATTGAAGACTATGTAACAGAAGCTGTCGGAACCATCGGCGAAAACATGAACGTGCGTCGGACAGAAGCCCTGTCTGTCAACGCAGGTGTTGTTGTGCCTTATGTCCACAACCAGGCCGCACCAGGCCTTGGCAAGATTGGCGTGCTTGTAGCGCTTGAATCTGAAGGTGATACAGAAAAGCTCGCCGCATTGGGCAAGCAGATCGCCATGCACGTGGCGGCTACCAGCCCGCTTTCGACAAGCGTCGACGAGCTCGATCCAGCTGTTGTTGAGCGCGAGAAAAACGTTCTGGCGGCCGAAGCACGCGAGTCCGGAAAGCCTGAAAACATCATTGACAAGATGATTGAGGGTCGCATCCGGAAGTTCTACGAAGAAGTTGTTCTTCTCTCGCAGACCTTTGTCATCGACGGCGAGAATACAGTCGAAAAGGCTGTAAAAAACGCTGAGGACGACGTTGGCGCGCAGATCAAGGTGGCGGGCTTTATTCGCCTGGCTCTCGGTGAAGGCATCGAGAAAGAAGAAGCAGACTTCGCAGCAGAAGTTGCTGCGGCTGCAAAAGGCTAAAAACGGCCCAAACTATGGTGCGGTTGGCGCTGAAGGTCGCCATGCCTCTACCAGATCGCTATTGTTAAGGCGTGTGAGGTAAGGATTCGCGATATTAAGCAGTCCCGCCTCGCGCGCCTTAATTGTATTCGGTTCTTTTGCTACTCGGGGGCAGCGAAGGGTCCAAGACGACGGGGATAAGCAGACACTCAATGGCAAGCGATCTAACGAACCCCAGCGACTCAAATTACCAGAGGGTTTTACTCAAAGTCTCAGGCGAAGCCCTTATGGGCGACCAGGCCTACGGCATAGACGTAGGCACGGTTGACCGGATTGCCGATGAGGTGAAGCAGGCTGTCGAGATTGGCGTGCAGGTTTGTCTGGTCATTGGTGGCGGTAACATTTTCCGCGGCCTGTCGGGCGCAGCCGAGGGCATGGAGCGGGCGAGCGCCGACTATATGGGCATGCTCGCAACCGTGATGAATGCGATCGCCATGCAGAACGCACTTGAGCGTATGGGGGTTCCCACGCGCGTACAGTCAGCGATCCCGATGATGAGTGTGTGTGAACCTTATGTGCGTCGAAAAGCCGAACGCCACATGGAAAAGGGACGTGTCGTCATTTTCGCTGCAGGAACTGGAAACCCGTTTTTCACGACAGACACGGCGGCTGCTCTCAGAGCATCCGAGATGGGATGTAACGCCCTTCTCAAAGGAACGCAGGTTGATGGTGTTTACACAGCGGACCCAAAAACCGATCCGAAAGCAGCGCGATATGACCGGCTGTCTTACACAGATGTGTTGGCCAAAGATTTGAAGGTAATGGATGCATCAGCAGTTTCGCTGGCGCGGGAAAACCACATACCCATTTTGGTTTTTTCAATCCACAATCCCGGTGGCTTCGTTGAGGTGCTGCGCGGGAATGGGTTGTTTACGAAGGTGGACGGTGGGGCGTAGAACCAACCGAGCCTGTTAAAGTAAAAGTCGATAGACAAAAGGAACGGAACCATGGCTGCACAGGAACTGGATTTTGAAGATCTGGATCGCCGAATGACCGGAGCGGTTGCGGCGTTGAAGAGTGAGTTTTCAGGCCTGCGCACAGGTCGCGCGTCCGCGAGTCTGTTGGAACCTGTGCAGGTCGAAGCCTATGGATCCATGATGCCCATCGATCAGGTTGGCACAGTTACTGTTCCCGAGAGCCGTATGATCACGGTTCAGGTTTGGGACAAGGGTCTCGTGGGCGCAACTGAAAAGGCCATTCGGACCGCTGGTCTTGGCCTTAACCCAGCTGTGGATGGTCAGCTGCTTCGCATTCCAATCCCGGAACTGAATGAAGAGCGTCGTCAGGAGCTGACGAAGATTGCTGCAAAATATGCAGAAGAAGCCCGTATCGCCGTGCGCAATGTGCGTCGGGACGGCATGGATGAGCTCAAGCGCCTGGAGAAAGGTGGCGATATGAGCAAAGATGAGCAAAAAGCCTCTGGCGACAAGGTTCAGCAGGCGACAGACAAGTTCATCGCGGAAATCGACAAGACGCTTGAGGCAAAGCAAGCTGAGATCATGCAGGTATAGACAATACTCTTTGCGGATTTAGCGGAACGGAACCGGGTTGTGACGCCAATCGAAAAAGAACAAACAGCGGAGGCCAAGGCGCCGCGCCATGTTGCGATCGTCATGGATGGCAATCGGCGCTGGGCGGCAAAACGACACCTGCCAAAAAAACTGGGTCACAAAGCAGGCGTAGACGCAGTCAGGAAGATCGTCCGAGCGGCAGGTGACATAGGCGTCGAGTACCTCACGCTCTTTGGTTTTTCGTCTGAGAACTGGAATAGAGGTCCAGAGGAAGTTTCAGATCTTATGGGTCTGCTGCGACTGTTCATTCGTGGCGACCTGGCAGAGCTCCATCAAAATGGGGTGCAGATCAAAATCATCGGTGAGCGGACACATCTCGACCCAGATATCATCTCCTTGATTGAAGAAGCTGAAACCCTGACAGCTGACAACACTAATCTTCATCTCGTGATTGCTTTCAACTATGGCGGTCATCTGGAAATTGCTGCCGCGGTTCGGCGTATTGCGCAGAAAGTCGCGAGCGGCGAGATCGAGCCTGACCAGATCACGCCGGACACAATCGAAGCTCATTTAGACACAGCCGGTGTCCCGCATCCAGATCTCGTCATCCGGACCAGCGGTGAAAAGCGGCTCTCAAACTTTCTCCTTTGGCAAAGTGCGTATTCGGAATTCGTCTTCACAGATGTGCTGTGGCCGGATTTCACTAAAGACACGCTGGAAGATGCCGTCTCGGAATACCGTTCCAGAGATCGTCGGTTCGGGGAAGGATAAGGGACCTTGAGTACCGCCACATCCGCAGAACCAAAACCTTCATCGCTTGGAGTGCGCGTCGCCTCAGCGCTTGTGCTGGCCCCAATTGTACTGGGAGCCGTTTGGATGGGGGGGATTGCTTTTCTTGCTCTGCTCATGATCGCCGGTCCATTGATGGCTCTTGAGTGGACTCGGCTGGCGGGACCCGAGGGATCGGCGGCGACAGAGCAGATCGCCCTGACCATAGGGCTGGTTGTCTATCTTCTAACGATGGGAGCGGGCGATTCCGGCTTGGCGTTTGCACTGCTGCTTGCAATTCTCGGTCTGACATTGGCCTGGTGCTTGTGGGCTGATTTGCCTCCTTCTCGCGCGCTTATCGGTTTCGCCTATGTCGGCGGTGCGGTTGCCGCCTTCGCATGGTTGCGGGGTGACAGTGACATGGGACGCTTGACGATCATCTGGCTTCTGGGAGTTGTGTGGGCGACAGACATTGGCGCCTATTTTGTGGGGCGCACCTTTGGAGGGCCAAAAATGGCGCCCCGACTTTCACCAAACAAAACATGGTCTGGCCTGATTGGCGGCATGGTTTCCGCAGCGATCGTCAGCGTTGCAGTTTTTGTCTGGGCTGATGTTCAGAGCATTAGCTTGACCACCGGAATATTGATCAGTCTGGCCATTTTTGCGGCACTGGTAGCGCTTCTGTCACAAGCAGGTGACATCTATGAATCTTCAATGAAACGCCGCGCCGGTGTGAAAGATTCTGGAACGATCATCCCCGGCCATGGGGGCATTCTTGATCGCGTCGACGGCCTCATGTTCGCTGCAACATTCGTGGCGCTGGTGGTCATCAGCGTGCACTATTTGGTTGGGTGGATGTCATGAGCGTGAGCCCTGTGGCGACGCTAGCCTCTGTGCCGCGACGTGTGTCTATTCTAGGATCAACAGGATCGATCGGGTGCAACACACTCGACCTCATTGGTCGACATCGCGATGCTTATGACGTTGTCGCGCTAACGGCACAGTCCAATGTCAAAGCGCTTGCGGACCAGGCCAGGGAATTTGACGCTGAACTCGCTGTGATCGGTGACGAAACCTGTCTGAGCGATTTGCGTGATGCGCTCGCCGGAACAGATATTGAATGCGCCGCCGGGCGCAGCGCCTTGGAAGATGCAGGTGCCAGACCAGCAGATTGGGTTATGGCGGCGATCGTTGGAACGGCAGGTCTTGCACCAACACTCGCGGCAGTTCGTCAAGGCGCACACGTGGCGTTGGCCAATAAGGAGTGTCTTGTATCTGCCGGAAACATCTTTTTGGCGGAAGTCGCTGCATCCGGAGCGACACTTCTTCCGGCTGATTCTGAGCATAACGCCATCTTCCAGGTGCTGGATCCCTCAAAATTTGAAAACGTCGACAAAATCATCCTGACAGCATCAGGTGGTCCGTTTCTGGAGACCTCCTTGGAGGACATGAGGAAGGCGACGCCGACACAGGCAGTGGCGCATCCTCAATGGTCGATGGGGGCGAAAATTTCGGTCGATTCGGCTACTTTGATGAATAAGGGCCTGGAACTGATCGAAGCCCATTATTTGTTTCCCGTTGGTCGGGAAAAACTGGACGTGGTGATTCACCCTCAATCGATCATTCACTCTATGGTCGCCTACAATGATGGATCCGTCTTGGCCCAACTAGGATCGCCTGATATGCGCACGCCGATCAGCTATACGCTGGCCTGGCCGAAGCGGATGGAGACCCCGGCCGACCGACTGAACCTCGCCAAAATTGGTCAGCTAACTTTCAAAAACCCAGATTTAGAGCGGTTTCCTGCCCTTGGCTTGGCCGCGGAGGCGCTGAGATTGGATAACGGCTCGGCGACAGTGATGAACGCGGCGAATGAAATCGCGGTAGCAGCATTTCTCGCAGAAAGAATAGGTTTTCTGGATATTTCGGCCCTTGCCGCGGACGTTATGGAGGATTTTGCGGCTAGAGAGGGGGGGGCCTCATTTACCACTCTCGACGATGTGTTGGATTTAGACAATTTGGGGCGTCAAAAAGCTCAGGAATGGGTGCAAAACCGCGCCAGCTGAATTAGGGTATGCCTTCGCTTCGATGGGCAATTTCTCTGAGAGGCGGCGGGACGCACGTGCATCCCCGGGGGAAACTAAAGGGCGTCGCCCTTAAACGAGAGTTACTGTCGGCAGTATGGAATTCATCACCGGAATTGGGGGGGTAGGCGGATCGCTGATCAGCTATGTGATCCCCTTCTTGTTCGTTCTCACCATCGTTGTGTTTTTTCACGAGCTGGGCCATTTTCTTGTGGCTCGCTGGGCAGGGGTCACAGTCGAGACTTTCTCAATTGGCTTTGGTCGTGAAATCTATGGATGGAATGACAGCAAAGGCACCCGGTGGAAGATTAGCTGGATACCGCTCGGCGGATACGTGAAGTTTTTGGGCGACGAAAACGCGGCAAGCACACCTTCAAAAGATGCGCTCGAAAACATGACGCCGGAGCAGGCTGCGGGCAACTTTCACGCGAAGCCCCTTTCAAGTCGTGCGGCCGTCGTGGCGGCTGGACCTGTCGCGAATTTCATTCTCGCGATTGTTATCTTTACCGGATTGATACTCGCATTTGGCGAACGGATCGTCGCGCCACTTGTCGCTGAAGTTCGCGTCGACAGTGCCGCTGAAGCGGCGGGCTTTGAAGTTGGGGACCGGGTTCTGGAGATATCTGGAACCAGGATCGACAGTTTCCGCGACATGCAGATGATCGTCTCCTTCAGTGCTGACGAACGCTTAGAAATCCTTGTGGAACGAAACGGCGAGAATGTTCTGCTAGAGGCGACGCCAACCGTCTACGAGATGACAGACCGGTTTGGCAACGTGCAGCGGATTGGCTTACTCGGTATTGGTGCAGATCCAGATCCGGCGAACGCGCTGCATGTGCGTCATGGCCCGCTTACGGCCGTTTGGATGGGCGTAGAGCAGACCTGGTTCATCGTCTCACGCACATTTCAGTTTCTTGGTGACATGATCGTTGGCCGTGAGGATACGAGTCAGCTTAGAGGCCCACTTGGGATCGCTCAGACGTCTGGTCAGGTGGCGACGTTGGGGCTGGCGGCTCTCATTAATCTGGCCGCAGTTCTGTCGGTGAGCATAGGTTTGATTAACTTGTTTCCGATCCCCATGCTCGACGGTGGGCACTTGCTCTATTATGGCGTTGAGGCTGTGCGCGGCAGGCCCATGGGTGATGAAGCGCAGGAATATGGTTTTCGTATTGGTTTGGCATTGGTGCTGATGCTGATGGTTTTTGCGACGTGGAATGATTTAACCCACCTACGGGTGTTTGAGTTTCTTTCGAACCTCCTGAGTTAATGTGAGGACGAACGTATGAGGCGTATGACGCAGATGATTGATAAGAGATACGGTCTCCTGACAACCGCTATAGTGCCATTTGCATATGCAGTTGCGCTGATTGGAATTGTAGTCGCGGCGCCGGGCGCTTATGCCGATGAGCCGCCGACTCCTTCATTTCAGCTGGCAGCAAACGATGTCATCTCCAGCATAATTGTTGAGGGCAATCAACGTATCGAACCTGAGACCGTTCGCTCCTACATGGCCTTCAAGCAGGGCGATGTCTACGACGATGAGAAGGTTGACCAATCTCTCAAAACGCTGTTCGCAACCGGGCTCTTCGCTGATGTGACCATCCGCCGCGAAGCCAATCGGCTGATCGTTGCGATCGCAGAGAACCCCGTCATCAACCGAGTTGCTTTTGAGGGCAACAGAGCGGTCAATGATGATGCGCTTGAGACCGAGGTGCAGCTGAAAGCACGCACGATCTATACTAGGGCGAAGGTGCAGGGCGACGTTCAGCGCATAGTGGATGTTATGCGCCGGTCTGGCCGGTTTTCCGCAACGGTTGAACCCAAGGTAATTCAGCTTCCTCAGAATCGGGTGGATTTGGTTTTCGAAATTGATGAAGGGCCTGTCACCAAGATCGGCGGCATCAACTTCATTGGTAACAGAGAGTTCTCTGATGGTCGCCTGAGGGAAATCATCGCGACGTCACAGTCCGCATGGTGGAAATTTCTGTCGAGTTCAGACAATTACGACCCAGACCGGCTGGCATTTGACCGGGAGCTTCTAAGGCGGCACTACCTTTCAGAGGGGTTTGCTGACTTTCAGGTGGTCTCAGCGGTTGCAGATCTTAGTCGAGATGGGGAAGAGTTTTTCATCACTTTCACAGTGGAAGAAGGTGAACAATATACCTTCGGACCATCAGAAGTGACGACCGAGCTGGACAAGCTCGATATCGAAAAGCTGAACTCTCTGATTCTGACTGTCGAAGGCGACACATACGATGCAGGCCTGATCGACAAGACAGTCGACGCACTGACATTTGAGGCGGGCACTAAGGGATACGCGTTTTCAGAAGTGCGTCCGCGCGTGCGCCGCGACAAAGAGACTCTTATCGCAGCTGTGACCTACCGCATTACCGAAGGACCACGCGCATACGTTGAGCGCATCAATATTGATGGAAACTTACGGACGCTCGATCGGGTTATACGCCGTGAAATGCGAATGGCTGAAGGAGACGCATTCAACCGTGTCCTGTTAGAGAGATCTGAAAAAAGTATCCGTGCGCTTGGTTTCTTTGCTGCCGTAGAAGTGACTGAGGAGCCGGGATCCGCACCTGACCAAACGATTATTAACGTCGCTGTTCAGGAACAATCGACCGGTGAACTGTCACTCGGATTTGGATTTTCCTCAGTAAACAGTGCGCTCGCAGATATTAGCCTCACTGAACGGAACTTTATGGGTAAGGGGCAGCTTCTGCGGTTGAGGCTCGCACTTTCTGGGACACGTCAGCAGATCGATATGCGGTTTACTGAACCCTATTTCCTGGGCAGAGATCTGGTTGCGGGGATTGACTTGTTCGGTGTCGAGAACAATTATCAGAGGGTATCCGGCTTCAATGACCGTACAACAGGTTTCGGATTTCGGTTTGGTTTTCCGCTTTCAGAGAACGGAAGAATTCTCACTCGCTATGCTCTTCGCCAGGACCAAATCGTTAGTGTAGCCCCGGCGGCCCAAGCTTTTATTTTGCCACGCAACGCGATCAAGTCGTCGGTTGGGTATACCTACTATCTGGATAGAAGAAATGATCCGGTTGAGCCCACCGGCGGTTGGGATATGGAAATCGATCAGGAATTTACGGGCGTTGGCGGCTCTGTGCGCTATCTCCGAAACGAAATCACAGCTCGGACGTATTATGAAATCTCAGAAGAGTTTTTGGCGAGCCTCCGGCTCAAAGCAGGCTCAATCGAAGGCATCGGACAGGACGTGAATATCTCCGATCGCTTCTTTATCGGTGGATCTGATTTTCGTGGCTTCGAACGATCAGGTGTCGGGCCTCGCGATCTCGTCTCGGACAATGCGCTCGGGGCTCAGGCATTCGCCGTGGGTAGTGCGGAGGTCACCTTCCCGAATTTCCTGCCAGAAGCGCTTGATATCACAACCAGCTTTTTCTCTGACGTAGGTATCGTTGGCACAGCAGATCAGCAGGACCTGTTTTTGGGCACAATCCCAAGGGTTAAAGCCGAGGACGATCTCGCACCACGGGTTACCGCTGGGATCAGTATCTATTGGCAGTCACCATTTGGCCCGGTCAGGATCGATTTGAGCAATGCAATCCGAAAAGAAGACTACGACAAAACGGAGGCCTTCAGGTTCTCAGCGGGTACGCGTTTTTAATCAACGGAAAAAAGTATGATGTATTTTTGTAAGGCAGCAAAACAATTTGCCGCAGCTTTCACTGTGATGTCCGCTGTGTTGATCATACAGGTGGGTATGAGCACCTCTGCGCACGCGGAGAAGGCACCAACGGTCATTTTGATCGTAGACATGGCAGGGTTGTTTACCAATTCTGAGGTCGGGCAGGACGTTACGCGCCAGGTGCAGGATTTGGCATCAGCGCTTCAACAGGAAGATATAACGACGAGACAGGCCCTGGCGGCTGAAGCGGAAAGTATCCGAGAGCAACGGGCAAATTTCACCCCCGACGAGCTGCAGGCAAAAGCAGCTGATCTCCAGCAACGCCAACAAACACACGTTCAAAAAATTGCAATGCGTCAACAGGGCATTCAGCTTGGGCGCGCGCAGGCGAACAATCAAATTGCTGAGGTAATCAAACCGATATTCAGCGAGCTTCTTCAAAAGCACAATGCTGGCCTATTGATTGACCAAGCAAATGTTCTTGCTGGGGGGCTCGATCTGAACATCACGGCCGAAGCCATGGCCTTGTTGAACCAACGTCTTTCCAAGCTCACAGTTACGCCGGTGAGTGCAGAGGCGGGTAGCCAATAGACACTCAGAAGGCAGGGATCTTTAACAATAATGGCTGATCTACGCTTCTTTAAAAAAGAAGGCCCGTTTTCTCTGGGTGACCTGGCGTCGCGGATAGAAGCGACAGTGCATAAGGGGTCTGACGAAACCGTTTCAATCGTTGACGTTGCACCACTCGATTCAGCCGGGCCGGACGAGATCGCATTTCTTGACAATCCGAAATATGTCACGGCCTTCGAAGCAACCAAAGCCAGCGCGTGCATTGTCGGTAGCAAGTTTGTCGATAAAGCACCTGCAGGCGTCGCACTGTTGGTGAGTGATCAACCATACAGATCCTATGCACTTGCCGCTCAGTGCTTCTATCCAGCGAGCTGCCGCCTCTCGGATACATTTGGCGAGGGGTCTACAGTGAGCTCGGCGGCACACATTCACCCTTCGGCTAAGATAGGCGATGGTGCGACGATTGAGCCCGGCGCTGTTGTGAGTTCGGAGTGTGAAATTGGGTCTGGGGCGGTGATCGCCTCATGCGCGGTGGTGACTAAGGGGACCACTGTTGGTAGAGACAGTTTCATCGGACCGGGTGCCACTGTTGCTTATGCCCATATTGGAGATCGCGTCATTATTCACCCTGGCGTCCGGATCGGTCAGGACGGTTTTGGATTTGCAATGGGGCTACCCACGCACGAAAAAATCCCGCAGCTGGGGCGTGTGATTGTGCAGGACGACGTCGAAATCGGTGCGAATACGACAATTGACAGGGGGGCCGGGCCTGACACGATCATTGGGGCTGGAACAAAAATCGATAATCTGGTCCAGATTGGCCACAACGTAGTCGTCGGACAGGGATGTAATATTGTCGCTCAATGCGGCTTGGCGGGTAGCGGTGAGTTTGGGGACTATGTCGCACTCGGAGCTCGCGTAGGGACAATCGGCCATATCAAGATTGGCGATGGAGTTCAGATCGCGGCGAGATCAAGCGTTATTCATGATATTCCTGCTGGTCAGCGCTGGGGCGGTACGCCCGCCAAACCTGTTAGGGAATGGCAACGCGAGTTAATCGCGCTGCAACGGATGGCGAAGGACTATGGAAAAAAGAAGGGTTCAAGCGCCTGAGCGGGATCGGGTGTTTGTTCGGTGCGTTCGGTTTTGGAAGTAGAGAGATGACTGAGACGACAAGTGACCTAAAAGACGAGAATGTCAGAGAATTGGGGTTTGCGGACGTAAATCGGGTGATGGAATTGCTTCCGCACCGGTATCCGATGTTGTTGATCGACAAAATCCGTGACATGGACGGATGTGAATCGGCCGTTGGCATCAAGAATGTCACCATTAACGATCCCTATTTTCAGGGTCACTTTCCAGGCCACCCGGTTTTCCCAGGTGTGCTGATCGTTGAAGCTATGGCTCAAACAGCCGGGGCTCTTGTGATCCACGGAACAGCAGGCGATGCCGGGAGGAAGGTCGTCTACTTCATGGCGATTGATAAGGCGAAGTTTCGCAAACCCGTCGTGCCCGGAGATCAGTTGGAGCTGCATGTGTCGAAACTGCAGAACCGTGGATCTGTTTGGAAGTTTCGGGGAATCGCGAAGGTAGATGGGGTAGTTGTTGCCGAAGCGGATTATGCAGCCATGATCCGTGATGCGGAAGAGGGCGAATGACCGAAGTTCACGAAACAGCAATCGTTGATGCATCAGCCGAACTGGCATCTAACGTTGTTGTCGGCCCCTATTCAATCGTGGGCCCCCGCGTGCGTCTTGCAGAGGGTGTCAAGCTGCACTCGCATGTTGTCGTAGACGGAAAAACCAGTGTCGGAGCCCGCTGCGAAATTTTCCCGTTTGCCTCTATCGGGCAGCCGCCGCAGGATCTCAAGTATGAGGGTGAGGAGAGTGAGCTCATCGTAGGGTCAGACAATATGATCCGAGAGCATGTGACCATGAATTCAGGTACCGAAGGTGGCGGTCTGGTTACTGAGGTTGGCAGTAACTGTGCTTTTCTGACGGGCGCACATGTGGGGCACGATACAAAGGTCGGAAATGGGGTTGTCCTTTCCAACAATGTGATGCTTGCTGGTCATTGTGTCGTCGAAGATTTTGTCATTGTGAGCGGCGGTGCTGGCGTGCATCAGTTTACCCGTATCGGGAAGCACTCCTTTATTGGTGGCATGAGTGGTGTTGAAAACGACGTCATCCCGTATGGGATGGTCTTGGGGAACCGGGCGCGACTCGCGGGTCTGAATGTGATCGGCATGAAGCGGCGTGGCTTCGAACGGGAGCAGATACACGCACTTCGTGCTGCCTATCGAATGCTCTTTGCAGAAGAGGGGACGCTTCGCGAGCGAGTCGAAGACGTAGCCGCACTCTTTAGCGAGCAGCCAGACGTGATGGACATCATAAGTTTCATCAAATCTGAGACGAGCAGATCCATCTGCATGCCACGGGCTGCAGCAGATGACTAAGGCGTAGAGAGCGCAGATCAGGAATGAGCGCTGCACCTTCTGAAAAACCTGCTCTCGGGATCATCGCGGGAGGGGGCGCGCTGCCGAGCATCGTTGCGGAGGCGGCAGTCGCAGAGGGACGACCGGTTTTTATTGTAGGGATCAGGGGCTGGAGCGACACCGCAATTGCGGAGTTCCCTCACGCCTGGGTCAGGTATGGCGCCCTTGGCAAAACGATTGAACTACTTAAACAGGCGGGGTGCCGCGACCTGGTCATGATCGGTCCGTTGGACCGCCCGACCCTTTTCAACTTTCGACCCGATATGACAGTTTTGCGGTCGATAGTGCAGGTGCTTGGCCTGTTGAGGCGCGGCGATGATGGTCTTCTTAGCGGGACTGTCAGATATTTCGAGGAGACCCATGGGTTTCACATCCGCCCTGCTGAAGAGGTTGCCGCTGAGCTCGTTGCGCCTGCCGGTTCATTGACGAAAACCAAACCGTCATTGGCTGATGAAACGGACATCCAGATGGCTATCGAAATTGTTCGAGAACGAGGCGCCAAAGATTTGGGACAAGGGGCTGTAGTAGCGGGCGGACAGGTCCTCGATGTCGAAGACAGTATGGGTACTGATGAAATGCTGAATCGTGTCGCGAGATTGCCTGGTCGGTCTGGAAAGTCGGGTGTTCTGGTGAAACTTCCTAAGCCAGGGCAAGAGAGGCGGGTTGACCTCCCAACATTGGGACTCACAACGGTCGAAAATGCCGCGGCCGCGGGGCTCAACGGAATTGCATATGAAGCTTCTGGCGCCCTGATAGCCAATGTTGAAGGGGTGGGACAGCGCGCGGATGAATTGGACCTGTTTGTGATAGGCCTTCCTGTCGGCACGGGAGAGGGGAGCGTATGACAGATCATCATGTCATGCTGGTGGTCGGTGAAACATCGGGAGATACATTGGGCGCCGCATTGATGACATCGGTGCGTGAGGTCCTCGGCGATAGAGTGAGCTTCTCAGGCGTGGGTGGGCCACGCATGGAGGCGCAAGGTTTGTCATCAATCTTCCCCATGACCGATATTGCCGTTATGGGGCCACGGGAAGTAATCCCGCGGCTGCCGCTTATTTTGCGACGCATGTCTGAAACAACACGACATGCCGTAGAGACACAACCAGACCTGGTCGTGATCATCGACAGTCCCGACTTCACCCATACAGTTGCAAAGCGCATACACAAGAAGGCGCCAGAGGTTCCGATCGCGAACTATGTATCACCCAGTGTGTGGGCGTGGCGACGCGGGCGCGCAAAGGCCATGGCGACCTATTTGCGCAAAGTCCTCGCACTGCTCCCCTTCGAACCAGCTTTCTTTCGCGCCGAGGCCGGATTGGATTGTGAATATGTCGGGCACCCAGCGATTGAAAAGATCGCGTCGCCTGAAGAAGGTGCTGCATTTCGTGAGGAAAAGGGCATCGAACCGGATGCTCCGGTACTACTTGCTCTGCCGGGCAGTCGCACGAATGAAGTGAAACGTCTCATCGACCTTATGGGGAAAACGGCAGCACAGGTCGCCGCACGTCACAAAGGCCTACGCGTTGTTATCCCTGTGGTGCCGCATGTTCAGGGCCTGGTTGTCGAAGCCGTGAAGGACTGGCCGATCGAACCTGTCTTGGCATTCGGCGACGACGAGAAACGTGGTGCGTTTGCTGCAGCGACCGCAGCGATCGCTGCATCTGGCACCGTATCTTTGGAGCTAGGGCTCGCTGGCATTCCTATGGTGGTAGCATACAAAATCGATCCCATCGCAGCCTGGAGTGTTTCAAGGTTTCTAAAGGTGCCTACAGTTGTGCTGGTCAATTTGATATTGGATCGGCCAGCGGTGAAGGAGTTTCTTCAGCATAACTGCAAGTCTGAAGACCTGAGCGCGGCCCTTATTCCACTCATTGGTGACACCGAAGAGAGGCGCCGGGCACTTCTGGACCTGGCGGAAATGGGCGAGTTGATGGGTGTTGGTGGACCAAGCCCCAGCACACGCGCGGCCAATGTGGTGCTGGAAATGCTGGGCGAAAAGCCTATCGCATAAAAAAGGCGCTTGCCCGGCTGGGAAGCGCCTCTCTTAAGATCGATATCAATGCCGATTATCGCTTGGCAACGTCAACATAGTCGCGGCGTGGAGCGCCATTATAGAGCTGACGTGGGCGACCAATCCGTTGCTCGGGATCACGGACCATTTCATTCCACTGCGCGACCCAGCCCGTTGTCCGCGCAAGCGCGAACAAGACGGTGAACATGGTCGTTGGGAAGCCTAGCGCTTTCAACGTAATGCCGGAATAGAAGTCAATGTTTGGATAGAGCTTCTTCTCGATAAAATATTCATCGCTCAGCGCAATCTTCTCAAGCTCCATTGCAACATCCAGAAGTGGATCGTCTTTGATGCCCAGTTCTTTCAGGACTTCGTGGCAAGCCTGCTGCATGACAGTTGCCCGCGGGTCATAGTTTTTGTAGACCCTGTGACCAAAGCCCATAAGGCGGAATGGATCGTCTTTGTCTTTCGCTTTCGCCACATATTCTGGAATGCGGTCAACAGTCCCAATTTCCTCCAACATGTTCAGGGCTGCTTCATTGGCACCACCATGCGCAGGGCCCCAAAGGCAGGCAATGCCCGCCGCGATGCAGGCGAAAGGATTAGCGCCAGATGAGCCGGCAAGACGCACGGTGGATGTGGACGCATTCTGCTCATGGTCAGCATGGAGGATAAAGATCTTGTCCATCGCCTTCGCAATCACGGGATTGACCTGATACTCCTCCGCCGGAACTGCGAAGCACATGTGCATGAAGTTCTCGGCATAGCCCAGATCATTGCGTGGGTAGACGACTGGTTGGCCAATTGAATATTTGTAAGCCATGGCGGCAATCGTCGGGATTTTTGCGATCATCCGGCGGCTCGCAACCATCCGCTGATGCGGATCATTTATATCTGTAGAGTCGTGATAAAACGCAGAAAGGGCGCCCACCATGCCGACCATAATGGCCATTGGGTGTGCGTCACGGCGGAAGCCACGAACGAAATTCTGCATCTGCTCATGGACCATCGTGTGATTGGTGATGGCTTTTTCGAACTCTGAGAATTCCTGACCAGTCGGCAATTCGCCATTCAGCAACAGATAGGCCGTTTCCAGGAAGTTGCCATTTTCAGCTAGGCCCTCAATCGGATAGCCGCGATACAGCAACTCGCCTTTGTCACCGTCAATATAGGTGATGTCGCTGTCGCAGCTGGCGGTTGACGTAAAACCAGGGTCGAATGTGAAATAACCAGACTGGCCATAGAGCTTGCTGACGTCGATGGCGCGGGCCCCGACAACGCCTTGGAAGATGGGCAGGTCGTAGGATTCGCCGCCAACTTCGAGCTTGGCGGTTTCATTTGTTTGTCGTGCACTTCTATCTATCGTCATGGCGTTGACCTGTTCCTTCACTTGTCCTCCCGCCTCGGAATGTAGTGGCTCCGTTAGGCGAGAATGGTTGCGGCATTATAGATACCTGATGCAGCTCCGGCCACCGCCGGACGCATAGGCTTAAACTTGATCTCGTATTCTCTCAATGGCTTCATCTCGGCCGAGTGATGCGAGTACGTCATAAATTCCAGGTGATACACTCCCGCCTGTTAGCGCGGCACGGAGCGGCTGCGCCACCTTGCCTAGTTTGATGTCTTCGGCGGACAGAAACTCTGCAATGGCGTGCTCAAGTCCCTCTGTTGTCCACGCGGCCTCTTCAGGCAGCGCGTCGGCGAGGCGTCCTAAAACAATCCGAGCGTCATCCTTAAGAGCTTTTTTTGCTTTCCCGGTGAGCTCAAGCGGCCGGGACTGGCGCAAATAATCGGCGCCTTCGGCAAGCTCAACCAATGTTTTCGCGCGTTCTTTGAGGCCGGGCATTGCGGTTCTGAGGCGCTTTTGGAAAGTGCTGTCCTCAGTCGGCCAGCCCTCTAAAGTTTTCATTATCGCGAGCGTCAACTCAGTCAAACGGTCATCATCGGCGAGCCGGATATAATGCGCATTGAGGTTTTCGAGCTTGGCGAAATCAAACCGTGCCGGTGATTTGCCAATACTGTCGAGGTTGAACCACTCAATGGCCTGGTCGGTCGAGAAAATCTCGTCATCCCCATGACTCCAGCCAAGACGGACCAGGTAGTTCCGCATCGCTTCAGGCAGATAGCCCATGTCCCGATAGGCTTCTGCACCAAGGGCGCCATGCCGTTTGGATAGTTTGGCACCATCTGGACCATGAATAAGCGGAACGTGTGCAAATATTGGCGGCGTCCAACCAAGCGCGTCATAAATCTGTGCCTGCCGCGCCGCATTGGTCAGATGGTCATCCCCCCGAATAACGTGGGTAATCCCCATGTCATGGTCATCAACAACGACCGAGAGCATATAAGTGGGCGTCCCGTCAGACCGCAGCAGGATCAGGTCATCCAGTTGGTCATTGTCAAAGGTGACGTCACCCAGGACCTGATCTTTGACCAGCGTTTTTCCTTCTTTCGGGGCTTTGAACCGCACAACATGTGCGACCCCCTCAGGAGCATTTGCCGCATCACGGTCTCGCCAGGTGCCGTCATACCGCATAGGCCGACCTTCAGCCCGAGCTTTCTCCCGCATTGCGGTCAGCTCTTCCGGCGAGCAATAGCAATGATAGGCATTCCCTGACGCCAGGAGTTGTTGAACAATCTCCACATGGCGCGCTTGCTGCGCAAACTGATAGACCGGCTCCTCATCCCACTTGAGGCCAAGCCAGTTCAGGCCAGCAAAAATCGCGTCAATCGCTTCATCTGTTGACCGCTCCCGGTCGGTATCTTCAACCCGCATCAGGAACTTGCCGCCATGATGGCGTGCAAACAGCCAATTGAACAGCGCTGTCCGCGCCCCTCCAATATGCAGGAAACCTGTTGGAGAGGGGGCAAAACGCGTTACGACTGTGTCAGATCCGCTCAAAGGTTCGATCAAGCTCCAGTAACATCGCGAGATGCTTCTCGCGGTGGGGTGTGGTTCACAATATGGGCAAGCCGGGTCGCAAGACCGCTGGAAGGTGCGCCGGAAATGGAGACCCACAGGCTACGTCGCCGCGAGGTAAATACGACCCTTCGGCTGGGGTTCTTTAGCACATCACGGGCTCTGACCAAAGACCTGTTGAGCATGACTTTTTCGCACAACCCTGCGATTTTTCGGCCATACTAAATAGCGAAATGTCTGTTTTTAAACAAAATCCGCCTCATCATGGGCCCAAATGGTCGCTTGAGGATGCAAAAGGTCTCATCGAGAGCCTTATTCGACGGGTAGGAGGGCGCTGGCGAGGCCTCTGCGCCCGTGAACAGGACAATCTGAGCCTCTGGGTGCCCGTCGGTCTTGCCGGGGGAATCGCTGTCTATTTTTCTCTCCCCACCGAACCTTATGTCGGATGGTCAATTGTCTGTTTTGTCGGCGCCGCACTTGCAGCTTATCTGGTGCGGCACCGGGGCTGGCTCGCGGTCGCGGCAGTTTTCGCATTATGCGCAGCACTCGGGTTCCTGGCAGCCCAACTGCGCTCCCTCAGCGTGGCCGCACCCGTTTTACAGGCTGAGATGCAAGGGACTCCAATACAAGGCCGTGTCATGCAGGCCGGCCTCAACCAGGAAGGCGGAACAACCCTACTTTTGAAGCCAACCTTCATCGGTGGGCTGCCGGACGCGGGTCTTCCTGCACTCGTGCGCCTACGCGTGCGTCAGGAACATGCACCCATCTGGCCGGGAGATGAAATTGAAACCCGGGCCATGTTGTGGCCGCCGGCAGAACCTGTTGCACCAGGAGCATTCGACTTTGCGCGCCAGGCCTGGTTCAGGGGATTGGGCGGGACGGGTGTCACCCTCGCGGCCCCTGACATACTGAGAAGCGAGAGACTGGGTGGGTGGCAGGTCGCCATTGCCTCAACCCGGGAGGTCGTCGCCCGTCATGTGATTGAGCATATGTCTGAAAAAGAGGGGCCGGTCGCCGCGGCCCTGATGACGGGCCTCCGGCAGGCAATCGACGAGGATGTTGAACAGGATCTCCGCGATGCAGGGCTCGCTCATATTCTGGCGATCTCAGGACTGCACATGGTCCTGTTTGCAGGCACCTTGTTTTGGCTGGTCCGTGCTGTGCTGGCGCTCTTTCCGCCTTTGGCTCATCGATATCCCATTAAGAAGTGGGCGGCGTCTGTCGCGCTTTTGGGCGCTCTTGCCTACCTCTTTCTCTCTGGTGGATCGGTGGCGACACAACGCGCCTTCATTATGGCAGCACTGATGTTCGTCGCGGTGCTGATTGATCGTCCGGCATTTTCTCTGCGCAACGTCGCTCTGGCAGCTGTTATCGTTCTGTTGATGAGGCCAGAGAGCCTGTTGGAGCCAGGGTTTCAAATGTCGTTTGCTGCGGTGACAGCTCTCGTTGCCGTCTATCAGAACCGGGAGATGCAGCTGTTACGCCTCCGGGAAAACGCGACGGGTCTCTCAGGGGCAATACGCTTGGCTGCCGTTTATATGATCACCCTGTGCATCACAAGCCTGGTCGCGGGAGCGGCGACCGCACCCTTTGCGGCCTTCCATTTCAATCGAATGGCGGCATTCGGGCTCGCCGGTAACATGGCGGCCATGCCGCTTGTTGGCACGCTGATCATGCCCTCCGCACTTATCGCCTACATCCTCATGCCGCTAGGGTTAGAGGGGCCTGCCCTTTGGGTGATGGAGATGGGGCTTGCTGGTGTTATCTGGGTCGCTGAAGAAGTCAGCAACTGGGGTGGTGCTGTTGTCACCATTGGGTCTTTCTCAACGCTCGCCCTTGGGTTGATTTCGCTGGGCGGCGCCTGGATGGCGCTCTGGCAAACCAGCCTCCGGCGGGCGGGGCTGGGTCCGCTTCTTCTTGGCCTTTATCTAGCATCGCAGCCTAGTACGCCTGACATACTCGTCAACAGGGACGCCAAGCTTGCAGCAGTGAAAGAAGAAGGCGGGCGGTACCTTTGGTCGGGTCGAACGCCACGCTATGCACGTGAAAGCTGGTTGCGAAGAAATGGAGAAGCACCGGACACGGACATTTCCAGCCGCCGTTTGCCGTGTGACGAAATTGGGTGCGTGGCTGAAGGAACTCCCATCGTTGCCCTGCCAATATCGTCTGCAGCACTTGGCGATGATTGCCGGGAAGCGGATATCGTCATTGCATCGATTCCTGTCCGCCGCAGGGAGCGCGAGTCTTGTAACGCCATTCTGATCATTGATCGGTTTGATGTTGCGCGCGAAGGCGCCCATGCAATCTATCTTGATGAAGGTGGTAATATCGAGCGTGTGGAAACAGTGCGCGACTGGCGGGGTGACAGACCGTGGTCTGGCCCCTCGTCAGGATGGGACCCTCAATAGCGGCGAAGCAGTCCGACAAGCCGCCCCTGAACCTTCACACGATCAGGTCCAAAAATCCGTGTCTCGTAGGCAGGGTTAGCAGCTTCCAGGGCCACTGAGTTGCCCTTGCGGCGAAGACGCTTCAGGGTGGCTTCCTGGTCGTCCACGAGAGCCACAACAATCTCCCCATTATTCGCTGTGTCGCAGCGTTCAATTACAACCGTGTCGCCATCGAGAATACCCGCATCAATCATGGAGTCGCCCTTGACCTCAAGAGCGTAGTGCTCACCCCGCGCGAGCATATCGACTGGCACAGACACCTGATGGCTTTCTTCCTGCAGCGCTTCAATGGGAGTCCCAGCAGCGATCCGACCCATGACCGATATGGGCATGGCGTCTTCATTGGCTGGCAGTGTTGAGGGCATTTGGGTCTTCCCAAGACTGCCTTCAATGACGGAGGGGGAGAAGCCACTGTTGCGTCCAAAGCTCGGAGACGCAGATTCCGGCAGCTTTAGGATCTCAAGTGCACGGGCACGATGGGGCAACCGTCTCAGAAACCCTCTTTCTTCCAGTGCCGTGATCAGCCGATGAATGCCGGATTTGGATCTGAGGTCGAGCGCATCCTTCATTTCATCGAAGGAAGGAGACACGCCGGTCTCTTTGATCCGTTCGTTGATGAACATAAGCAATTCATGTTGTTTGCGCGTCAGCATCAGTAGTCTCCAAGATGCCTGTACTTCGAGAGCCCCAGTAGAGCGCCGTAAAGTCCAGTAACCAAATCATCGAGCAGTCTGAGATCTGTGGACAACTCACCAGAGTTGAGAACAAATCAAAAACATCTGATTCTGTTCTAGTTTGGTTCTCGTAAACCGTCAAGCCTAATCTGTGGATAAGTCCGGAGCGCGGAGTAAAACAGCGGGACAGATGTCGCCGGTTTGAGCGGCTGAGGCGAGTGGCGGGCGTACCAGAAGACAGTGACTTCGGGACAGTGCGCTCAACATGGAGCTGTCCTGCCGGTTGAGCGGTGTTGCTGTCCAGACACCATCGACGATTTGAATCGTTGCGCGCAAATAGTCCTGGCGCTTGTCGTTTTCACGAAGGTCCGCACCCAAGGTGACCGGCACAAGGGGCGGGTGGGTGGCTCGGGCGCCTTGTCTGGCGGAAATCGCAGCTCGCAAAAAGAGGTGCCCGCAGACCAGTGCCGAAACCGGATTGCCAGGAAGACCGAGGAAGGGTGTTTCATTGAAATCACCAAACATGAGCGGCTTGCCAGGGCGCATCGCAATGCGCCAGAAATCAACGTTGAGTCCCATCGACGTCAAAACCGGCTGGACAAGATCATGATCGCCGACGGAGGCTCCGCCCACCGTGACCAGGATGTCGGCGTCCTGCGCGCGCTCTGTGTACTCGCGGATGCTCGCCTCATTGTCCCGGGCAATGCCTAGGTCCACCGGAATACCGCCAAGCTCAGTGATAAGGGCCGAGAGACCTGGACTGTTCGAGCTGACAATCTGGTTGGGACCAGGTGTTTCGCCAGGCAAGACCAGTTCATCGCCGGTTGCAAAGAAGGCAATGCGAGGCTTCTTGAAGACTGAAAGTTCCGGAATGTTCATAGCGGCAGCAAGAGCGACATCGCTCGCTGACAGTAATCGACCTGCCGCAAAAAAACTGTCCCCTTCAGAAAAATCAATGCCCGCACGGCGAATATGCTGACCGGGCTTCGGTGCCTCTTTGATGATGATGGTGTCACCATCACGCTTAGTATCTTCTTGGATGACGATGGTGTCGGCACCAACAGGAAGGGGCGCACCTGTGAATATGCGAACAGCTTCGTTTTTACCGAGTGTTTTGTCAAAAGAGCGACCCGCAGCGCTTTCGCCAACTACGCTAAGCCGCGTAGGAATGCTGACCGTGTCCGCAAGACGCACCGCGTAGCCATCCATTGCAGAGCCATCAAAAGGCGGATGTGTTCTTCTTGCTGTGAGCGATTCGGCAAGTATACGCCCCCCCGCATTAGAGACCGCCACCTGCTCTGAAGCGAGCGGCGAGATTGCAGATCCAATGCGCGCGATAGCATCATCGACGGGAAGAAGAGGGGCTGCACTCATGATGCGTTATAGATCCCAGACTGGCCGCCTGACTTGTGGGTAAGACGCACGTCGCCAATGGCCATGCTGCGATCAACTGCTTTCGCCATGTCATAAATGGTGAGGCACGCAACGGTCACAGCCGTCAGTGCCTCCATTTCCACACCGGTTTTTCCCGATACCCGAACAGTCGCCTCAACAGTCAGCGAACTTGTGGCCTCGTCAGCTTCAATCTCGATGGCGACTTTGTTGATAAGAAGTGGATGGCAGAGAGGGATGAGATCATGCGTCCGCTTGGCCCCCATAATGCCCGCGAGACGTGCAGCCTCAATCACATTTCCTTTAGCAATACGGTTTTCGAGGATGAGATCAAGGGTTGCCGGTTCCATCGTGATCCGGCCGCAGGCTGTTGCCACACGGTCCGTCACGTCCTTCTCTGTGACATCAACCATCGCAATGCGTCCGTCGGCATCAACATGACTGAGCTTCTGGTCGCTCATCAGAGTTCCTTCCTCATAAAACAGCGCCGAGAAATGTCGAGCCCTGCATCTTCTTCGCGGCCCCTCAACATGTGAAAGGCTGGGCTCCATTCCGACTCTGGGAGCACTTGAAATCCAAGTGTGGCATAGAAAGGCGCGTTCCAGGGAACGTCGCTAAATGTTGATAGGGTGAGCGCTGTGTATTTTTGCGAAACCGCCCAGTTGCAAGCACCCTCAACAAGCTTACGGCCAAGGCCTTGCCCTTGAAATTCCTGTGCGACTGATACTTCATAGAGGTGAGCGTGGTTGTCATAGGTGGCGACAAGGGCGAAACCTGCAACGGCGCCCTCCACATCGGCAACAAGGGCGCTACCAAACCGGGTGAAGGAAAGAATAAAATTGGCGGGCATATGTCCGCCATCGGCGACATCATCCATGTCATGGTCGCGGAACAACTCACCTGCCGATTTTTCTATCGGACCCAGCAAGGGAATTTCGTCGGGTTCAACCGGCCGAATGTGGACCGTCATGCATCTTCCTTATGAAGCAGATCCCGGGTGGCCTGAGCTACATCGCTTTGCCGCATCAGGCTTTCCCCAATAAGGAACGTATTGACGCCTGCAGCCGACAGGGTGGCAAGATCTGCAGGTGTTGATAAAGCGCTTTCGCCAACAACCATCCGATCTGCGGGCACGCGCGGGGCAAGGTCCAGCGTGGTTTGAAGGCTGGTTTCAAAGGTCCGCAGGTTCCTATTGTTGATGCCAATCAACGGGCTCTTGAGATTTAGAGCACGGTCCAGCTCGTTTCCGTTATGAACCTCAATGAGCACATCCATGCCCCAGTCAAAGGCGGTCTGTTCGAGTTCCGCTGCCTGTGCGTTGCTCACGCTCGCCATGATGATCAGGATACAGTCTGCTTCCCAGGCACGGGCCTGGACGACCTGGTATGGGTCATAGAGAAAATCTTTCCTGAGCGCTGGCAGAGAGACGGCCGCCCGCGCAGCGGTCAGAAATTCTGGGGCGCCCTGGAAAGAAGGACCATCTGTCAGAACAGAAAGGCATGTGGCCCCACCTGCTTCATAAGCTTTTGCAAGTTCAGGAGGGTCAAAGTCAGCCCGGATCAGACCTTTGGAGGGGCTCGCTTTCTTGATCTCTGCGATGAGCGCGTACCGGCCCGCATCCACAGAAGTGCTAAGCGACTTGGCAAAGCCACGAGGGGCAGACGCTGATTTCGCCTTGAGCTCCACCGCGCTCAAGGGATGCGCGGCCTTTGCGGCAGCGATTTCTTCCAGCTTATAGGCGCTGATCTTTTCTAAAATGTCTGCCATGGGTCAGACCTCGTTCGAAACAGCGACAAGCTTGTCGAGCGCTGCTTTTGCAGCGCCGGATGCGATCGCGTCTCCCGCCATTTGGACACCGTCTTTAAGTGAGGGTGCCTTACCAGCAACAACAAGAGAGGCGGCAGCGTTGAGCGCAACAATATCGCGATAAGGCCCGCTCTCTCCATCAAGCAATCTCCGAAGCGCTGCTGTGTTTTCGTTTGGATCGCCGCCTTTAAGGTCCGCAGCCGCAGCCCGTGGCAATCCAACTTCTTCCGGTGTCACGTCAAAGGTCGAGACGTTTCCGTCCTTCAATTCTGCCACACGGCTTGGTCCGGTGGTGGTGAGCTCGTCCAGCCCGTCGCTTCCGTGCATGACCCAGACCCTCGTAGAGCCCAGGTTTTTCAAAACATGGGCGAGAGGCTCAACCCATTTGTCGTCAAAAACGCCGACGACTTGAAATTTAGTCCCGGCGGGATTGGAAAGAGGACCGAGAAGATTGAAGATCGTCCGTGTACCAAGTTCAGCTCGTGTTGGGCCCACATGTTTCATCGCCGAATGATGGGCGGGTGCAAACATGAAGCCAATGCCTGCCTCATCGATACAGCGACGGATCTGATCAGGACCAATGTCGAGCTTGACGCCCAGCTTCTCCAAAACTTCAGCAGACCCAGATTTGGACGAGAGGGCTTTATTGCCATGTTTTGCGACAGGAACACCGCAAGCAGCCACGGCAAAGGATGCGGCAGTAGAGATATTGTAGGTGCCAGACGCATCTCCTCCGGTGCCACACGTGTCGATGGCGTTCGCCGGGGCAGGAACCTGAACGGCCTTTGACCGCATGATCTTGGCACCTGCCGTGATCTCATCCACGGTTTCGCCGCGGACACGCAATGCCATGAGGAAGGCACCGATCTGCCCGGAGGTGGCCTCGCCGGACATCATGGCGTCAAAGGCGGCCTCGGCATCATCACTGGAAAGGGCACGCCCATCGGCTACTTTAGCAATCAGGCTTTTAAAGTCGGTCATACTAAACAATCTATTCAAGTGGGCAAATTCAAGCTGGGAGCGTGCGTTTAACGCCTGCAAGGTCCAGGAAGTTTGCAAGGATGTCGCGCCCATGTTCCGACGCAATGCTTTCGGGGTGAAACTGAACCCCATGAATGGGGAGCGATGTGTGTTGCACGCCCATGATGACACCGTCGTCGCTGCGCGCCGTGACCTCAAGGCAGTCGGGAAGGCTCTCCGGGGCTATGGTCAGTGAATGATACCGGGTCGCCTCAAAGGGGTTCGGCAGCCCGCCAAACACACCTTTACCTTCGTGAGAGATCGGACTCATTTTGCCGTGCATCATTTCAGGAGCCCGAACGATGGTGCCGCCAAACGCCTGCCCAATAGACTGATGTCCAAGACACACACCAAAGAGCGGCAGTTCTGCCTCAGCCGCTGCCGCAACCAAATCCAGGCAGATGCCCGCCCGGTCGGGATCACAAGGACCAGGAGAGATAACGACAGCATCCGGTTTCAGCGCCAGCGCGTCGCTGACGCTGATCTGGTTATTGCGGTGCACCAGGCAGTCCGCGCCTACATCACCGAGGAAGTGAACCAGGTTGTAGGTGAAGCTGTCATAATTATCGATCAATAGCAGCATCGCTGCGAACTCCGTACCTCTAGGGATGGCGACGGCTTAACGCCCGCCAAAGCATGTATCAAGTGCTTGCAATATAGGGACTTTCTTATAGGCACGCCGATCTCCGGCAACAAGAGGGACAAATCTCCGGCTAAAACCTGTGGATAAACCCTTTCCCCCATTGCGAACCATGTACTAGATATGGTGAAATAGGGATGAAAATCTACTGCATATTGGGGCCGTCCGCCTTTGCGGATAAATATGCGGTGAGGGAAACGCAGCGTGCAGCAGGATGAGCAAAACGACGGAAAACCGTCTGACCCGGTCGGGTCGGGCGGTTATGCGCTCGCAATTTGTGCAGCGCTGGCATTGGGAGCGTTGGTTGGCCTAACAGCGGGCTATGTGCTTCTCGATGGAGATGCCGACCTGATTGCTGTCGTAGAGACTGTGGAGACAGCATCATCGGCTGGGCTCGAAGTGCCTTTGGCTTCGAATAGGCCCTTGCCCCGTATTCTTGAACCAGCAAGCGCTCAACCAATTATGACGCTGGGCAATCCATTTGTGACCGCTGCGACTGACATTGACGTGCCTCTCCCGGTAGCGAAGGCCGAACCGGCTTTGGCAAAGCCTGAAACCGATTTCCTCGATCTCCCGGCTGATTTTGGTGCAGCAGAGGTCGTCGTTGCTCTTCAGACCACTCAGCCCATCATCGAACCGGCCAGCTTGCCTTTGGCTGAACCTTTGCGGCCTCAGATTGCCGTCGTCATGGATGATCTGGGGTTGGACCCGAAATCCACCCGGCGGGCGATTGAACTCCCCGCAGAGGTGACACTTTCTTTCTTGCCATATGGCCGAGCGTCGCATGGGCTCGCAGTGGAGGCCCTAGCGCGGGGCCATGAGGTGATGGTCCATATTCCCATGGAGCCGGAGGGCGATGCGGATCCAGGCCCCAATGCGCTGCTGATTGATCAATCAAGCGACCAGATCGCTTCTCTTCTGGCCCACCAGCTGGATCAATTTCCGGGCGCCATCGGCTTTAACAACCATATGGGAAGTCGTTTCACGGCAGATGTTCGCGCGCTGCTGCCGGTCATGCGTGAGGCCCGCGCTAGAGGGTTACTTTTTCTCGATAGCCGCACGACAGCGAACACACTCGCAGCAAAGATCGGTGAGGCCGCCGGGGCCACAACCGTGAGCCGAGACGTGTTTCTGGATCATGCCGTAGGCGCTGACGGTTTGTTGGCGCAACTGGATGAGCTTGAGAACACAGCGCGTGCCACAGGCAGGGCAATTGCAATTGCTCATCCCCATGAATTGACACTCGACGTGCTTGAAGTCTGGGTCCAAGGTCTTGCGAGCAAAGGGTTGGAGCTGGCGCCAATCAGCAAAATGGCGGACCCCGATGCGCCAAGCGATGGTGGTTTACTGGCCGCGTCCAGCCTCTGATGCATAACGGACGGCCTCTTCAGCGGCCCGGAAGAGCGCCTTCGCTTTATTCACAGACTCCGCATATTCATATTCAGGCGTAGAGTCAGCGACGACGCCGCCGCCGGCCTGTACATACATTTTGCCGTCTTTGACGACAGCTGTTCGCAGAACGATGCAAGTATCCATGTCACCCGCTGCCGAGAAGTAGCCGACAAGGCCCGCATAAGCACCACGTTTTTCCAGCTCCAGCTCATCAATGATCTCCATCGCGCGCACCTTGGGTGCGCCTGACACGGTCCCGGCCGGGTGCCCAGCAATCAGTGCTGCAATGGCATCAAAACGCGGATCGAGATCGCCTTCTACATTCGACACGATATGAATGAGATGAGAGGTGTATTGAAGCGCGAACTGGTCAGTCACCTCGATGGAACCGAGTTTAGAGACACGTCCAACATCGTTGCGGCCCAGATCCAGAAGCATCAGGTGCTCAGCACGTTCTTTTGGATCACTGAGCAGATCTTCTGCAATTGCTTCATCCTCTGCGCGGTTCGCACCCCTATGGCGAGTGCCGGCGATCGGGCGAATAGTGACTTTGCCGTCCCGAACGCGCACGAGAATTTCCGGGCTTGAGCCAACCAAGGAAAATCCTTCGAAGTTTAGGAAGAAGAGATAGGGCGATGGATTGATCCGGCGCAGCGCCCGGTAGAGAGAAAAGGGCGGAAGTTCGAAATCCGTCTCAAACCGTTGGCTCAAGACAGCCTGAAAAATGTCCCCGGCGGCGATATACTCTTTAGCGCGGGCGACCATGTCGAAATAGGTCTCTTTCGGCGTATTGGAGGTCGGCGCAGGTAAAGCCGTGACATCAACCTCGGGCTCTGCATGAGGGAGCGCCTGATCAAAACGCGTGATTGTGCGCTCAAGTCGGTCGAGGGCTTTCTCATAGGCCATTTTGGCCGTGGTCCCCTCATTGGGGCGCACCGGCGTGACGAGAATGACCTCGTCTTTAACCGAGTCAAAAACGGCGATCATTGTCGGGCGCAGAAAAAGTCCGTCTGGCAGGCCCAATGCGTCCGGGTTTTCGTTCGGCAGATGCTCCATCAGCCGCACGGCGTCATAGCCCATATATCCGAAGACACCTGCTGACATGGGTGGCAGATCTTCGGGGAGATCAATGTGAGCGCTTTCTATGAAATCTCGAAGAGCATCCAGCGTTCCCTTGCCACAAACCTCAAATGCGGAAGGGTCGTGTTCCGCATTCAGGTTAAGCGACGGAGTGTCGCCTTGCGCCTTCCAGATTGCGTCAGGGTCCAAGCCAATAATGGAATAGCGCCCACGCGTGGCGCCACCTTCGACAGACTCGAGGAGGAAACTGTTTGGCTGTTCCGCAGCGATTTTGAGATAGACTGACACCGGTGTCTCGAGATCTGCGACCAGCCGCGTCCAGACGACCTGAGCCACTCCATTGGAGTAGACAGACTCAAATTCGTCAAACGCTGGATGGAACATGAAACACTCCAACCCAGGCCGCCGCCAGGGTCAGTCTCCTTTAAGAGCGTTTTCAATAAAAGTTGCAGACTTTTGTGGTTCGAAAACGCGACCAATAAATAAATGCGAGCGTCTCTCGTGATTCCGTTTAATTGGAAACCGCTCTAGTCAAATAATCTGTTTTAAGCGACTGGATCAGCCGCCGGTCCCCGGCGAAAGCATCTGATCGAGAAGTCCATAATTTACCTCAACCTCATACTTCTCTTGCAACGCAACGACAAGTGAAGCGATGAGATCATCCGACGCGGTTGTTTTGAGTCCGTCTTCGATCTCTGAAAGCTCAGCGGTCCCGTCGCCGGGCTCGGGTGTTTCAATTGAGGCGACCTGCATCAACACCATGCTGTCCCCAAAACCTGCAAGAGCATGAGTGAACTTATCGATTGGCGTTGCAAATACGTTTGTGACGCCTATCCGCGAGAAGGTCTCATTGTTGAAGCGACGGACCATGAGCGGAGAGGTGAACGCCGCTCGGTCAAATTCCTCGGCGATTTTATCCATGCTCTCGCCAAGGTTTCCCCGTTCAACGAGCGATTGTGCCAGCTCTTCGAGAAGCACTTTGCGCTGTTCGCGCTTCCACAGAGCAATGACATCATCGCGTACGTCGTCAAGCGGTTTCAACTCGGCTGGCGATACATTGCTCACTTCTATCCAGAAGTATCCTTCATCGTCCAGCTCTCCGGCTGGGATATCAATCCCGATATCATTTGCGAAGACCAGCGGCATCAATCCCTGAATATTTGGCATGTTTTCAGGCGGTGGCCCCGCGACGGTCAGTCCCTGTTCAGTAACACCTTCAACGGTGACAATATCCAGTGATTGGCTGCGGGCAATTTCAGCCAGCAAGGCGCCTCCGGCGCGCTCGTCCTCAATCGTATTGTATATGTCGAACACAGCATCGGAGGCCTGTTCAGCGACCAACTCTTGTTGCAGCTCATCGCGTACATCTTCGAAGTCGGCTGGAACGGCTGGTTTGATGCCAGTTACGATCAGAACGACCGGACCAAGCGGTCCATCAATTGGATCGCTAATCTCTCCGTCTTCTAGAGCAAAGGCCTCCGTCCCAATATCGTCGCTGAGGAAACCTGTAATCGTCGCATCACTAATGGTGACATCATCGATTTTGAGGTCGATTTCAGCCAGCACTTCTTCGATCGCGCTCCCTGCGCGCAGTTTTTCGCTGATCTCGAGCGCCTTGGCCGTGTCGGGAGCGGGGATTTGAATAACAGACCGTGTTTCCTGTTGGTCATACGAGCCACGACGGTCTTCGAATTCTGAGCGCAACACTTCCTCATCGACCGCAAGCGTTGGGGCAATATCACTTGGCCGGATTGTTACGACGCTAAACGAGCGGGTTTCAGGACGCGTAAACCGGATCGCGGCTTGGCTGTGGTAAGCTTCAAGCACGTCTTCCGCCGGATCATCAATGTTTTCAACAAGGTCTGGTGGCAGTGTGATGTAGCGAACGCTGCGGCGCTCATAGCGATATTCGTAGAGTGCTTCGGCAAGACCCGCCGCAGGAGTTGCGCCTGCTGTGACAGTAGAAAGCAGCTGATCGCGCGTCAGAAAGTCACGACGGTCAGCAACGAATACCTGTTCTGAGAGCTGATTTTGACGGAGCGCCAATTCGAAGGTCTGGCGGTCAAACTGGCCGAAGGCACCAAAAAAAGTCTCGTCTGTCCGAATGTCGGTTGCGACCATCTCATCTGATGCAGCCAGGCCGAGAGCACGGGCCTCTTCTGACAGAACAGCGGAACCAGCCAGTTGCGACAGGACCCGTCGATCAATGCCGTAGCGACGTCCATCTTGAGGCGACACATATTGTCCAATTTGGTCACTGAAATCGTCAAGACGCTGCGCATATTCTGCGTTGAAGCGTTGCGCGCTGATTTCGGTTTCGCCAGCGGTGAGGACTGTGTCACTCCCGAACCCAGTTAAAATATCGCCAATGCCCCAAACTGCGAAGGCAGCCACCAGCGGGATGATGATGAGGTAAGCGACCCAGCCGCTTGCTGTTTTTCTCAGTTGGTGGAGCATGTGCGTATTGTCTTTCGCCGCCTGGCAGTAAGTGTAAAAAGAGACGCCAAATCAGCGCCTCCAGACGGGGCGCATGATACGGGCGCGATCCAGTTAAGGGCAAGTGGCATAAAAGAAAATTGGCATGGGCAACGGCTCTTTCTTGGCGGATGCTGACAGTTCTGGTAAACGCTGACACAAAGTGCGCATGAGAGCTTTCAGGGAGACGAGAAGATGGCTGCAAGAAAACCCAAACCGTTGGTCGCCGGCAATTGGAAGATGAACGGCCTGAAAGCCTCGGTGAAAGAGGTAAATGCCCTCAACACAAAGCTTAAAAAGGCTGGCCGAGTGCCCTGCGAGGTGCTGATTTGCCCGCCCATGCCATCGGTCCAGGCTTTCGCTGCCAAGGCGAAAGGCAGCAAGGTGGCTATCGGTGCTCAGGACTGCCATGCCAATCAGAGTGGCGCCCATACAGGAGATGTCAGCGCTGAGATGCTTAAAGATGTCGGCGCTAAGTTCGTCATCGTCGGCCATTCTGAGCGCCGGGCCGATCATGGGGAAACCAGTCCTGAGGTGAAGGCGAAAGCGGTGGCGGCTCATCGGGCAGGCATTACCGCCATTATCTGCGTTGGTGAGACAGAAAAAGAGCGGGACGCTGGCGACACCCTTAAAATCATCACCAGCCAGCTCAAGGGCTCTTTGGACGACGGTTTCACCGCCAAAAACACCGTCATTGCCTACGAACCTGTTTGGGCGATCGGCACTGGCCGCACGCCAACGCCTGAGGATGTGGCTAAGGTTCATACGCATATCCGTAAGCGTCTGGCAGCGCGATTTGGGAGCGACGGCGACGCATTCCGGATTCTCTATGGCGGATCGGTCAAACCATCAAATGCCGAAGAGCTCATGAGCGTGCCGAACGTGAATGGTGCGCTGGTGGGCGGTGCAAGCCTGAACGCCACAGACTTCTTCGGGATCATCTCCGCCTACCTCTAACGGTTCTAAGAAATTGAATCCGAAAAGTTTCCTAAGTATTTGAAATTAAACTATCTTAGGGGCGCTGGCGAGACCATTGCGCTGGATCAGCTACCATGCGAGCCCAACTTGCAGGATTGCGAGCAGCGGCAGACCGAAGGTCGTGATGAGTGCCAGCGCACTTTAAGCATACCCCATATGCTCTGCCGCCAGGGTGAACAGGATCGGGCTCAAGATGACGGCCATGGTGCCGAGGCGCGGATCGAGGACGTCGGATTTGCGGATACCCAGGCCCGCAAAAAACAGCCAGAAGCCCATGGCGAGATTGGACAAATGCTCGCCCACCAGCATACCGCATAGCGATTGAAGCTCCCTTCGATGAGCCCAATCATCTCCTTGGCCGAGGCACTGATCGTCGGGTCAGCCATCTGTTCTGCAAGATAGGGCATCAAAAATGGCCCACCGGCCAAACCCTATCGCCTGACCGAGGCCGTTAATGGTGCCGAAAATGAGGGCAAGGATGACAAGGCCACCTCGGTAAGGTCTCAACGCCAAAGCCAGGAATACAGCCGCCAAGATCTGGGTAAAGCCGGACATAATGAGCGCCCAATAGGTCGCCACAATGACAGGCTGGTTCTCTCGGAACATAGCCAGGCGTTCCTGTGTCGGGAGCCGCAGCACTTCGGGAAACTGAACTCCACAGCCAGTGTCGTGAAACCACCAAAGACAATGACAATATGCAGAACAAGAAAACCCGCAGCGGCGACATAAATCGACCGTGTTGCTTGTTAGGGGTGCGAATTGGTCATGAATTCGGTCTCCTGGGAAGATCTATCCTGACGTTTAGGTCACCTCTCTGGCAATTAAAGGCTTGAACATCTCCGCCGCAGACCGAAGATTCTGAGCATGTCGGCGCCGCCGCTTTGAACCTTGATTTGCGCGAGGATTTAAAATGTGTGGAATTTGATCCAGTCCTACACGTCCTTCGCCGCTCGCGAGCACCGGCTGTGCTGGCGGAAAAGTGGGAGCGGTTTGAACGCTACACCCATTCAACAAACCGGCTCGACCTGACCCCTGATGGACCAGACGCCTTGGTAACACGGTTTGGCGCTGTGGACGTACCGCCCGAAGACCGGTGAAGCTCATAGAGGCCAACTGCATCAAAATAGGCAATGAAAATGCTGCCGGTGTGCTGGGCGATGGGGAGGATTGAATGGCAGGGCTTTGCCTCTCCAGCCTCAGATGGTGACGACACGGAAAGACTGATCGTCTATGGGGGCAATGAAAAACAGCCGGTAACAGGAGCCATAACACGCCTGATTTCGACCGATGTGGCGCGGGTTTGGCCCTGGCCGGTGGTTTCCGATGCGCTGGGTCTACCGGTTCGGAGCCTGCAAAGATCG
>NZQM01000104.1 GCA_002695905.1 Parvibaculum sp. | reverse complement strand
TTTTATGAAACAATATGCAGTAATCCACGCTGTCGCTGGCCTCTTCGAAGGCTATTCCGACACCACTTGCGAGTTCTTCCCCAAGCGGGGGTTCGCAGACAAGCACATCAAGCAAATCCTTGACGACTACCGAAAGGATGATATGTGCGTCAACATCGACCACGCAACTGCCGATGCGGTTTACGTCACTATGGGTGACGCTGACGACTACAAGGCTTGTGTCCCCTCCGACATGGACCATGACGAATGGGTGTCCGAGAACGATGCCACCGTCGAAGTGTTCCGAGTCATCGAGCTTGATATGTCCAACCGCAGTGGCCCTACCGAGTCATGTTGGTTGACGTGGGACCAACAGGACACTACCCAAGCATGGGACTACCAACCCCTGTGTATGTCCTTGGTGGCTCGTGTCTCTTCCGATGTGATGGACAACACCAAAGACGACCACCCAACCCAAGCCCTGCACGACCTGGCGCAACTCGGTGAGTTCATCTCCTCTGTGTACTACCGCAGTCATGCCTTCATCGACATCGACGACTATGTGATGCACGCTTTCCGTATCCCCAAACTCAATACACTATAAGATGGCACAATTACTTACACAAAACTCCAAGCTCAAAAAGACCTCGAAGGCCATTGGTCTCAAGGTCATGAACTTCGGTATCCCCGCGCTCGTCGATCCTGACTCGGGTCGACGCACCTGCCCATTTGCTGGTGCTTGCGCCAAGTTCTGCTATGCACAGAAAGGTGCATACATCTGGTCCAATGTCAAACCTGCTTTCGTAGAACGTTACGAGGCCACCAAGCGTGACGACTTCGTCGACCGCATGGTTCTCGAGGTTCAGCGTAAGAAAGCTCAGATGGTCCGCGTCCATGACAGCGGTGACTATTACTCTCGAGCCTACATCGACAAGTGGTTTGCTATCGCTCGACGTCTACCCGACATCAGGTTCTACTCCTACACCAAGTCAGTTCCACTATTTCTCGAGCGTGACGACGTGCCTGACAACTACGACATCATTTTCTCGGAGGGTGGTACTCGTGACGACATGATCGATACTTCTCGACACCGACACGCCAAGATATTCAAGACCTACGAGGAGATGCACGACGCAGAATATGTCGATGCTATGTCCTCTGATGTTAACGCTACCAAATGGTTCAACCCATCACACAAGGTTGGACTCGTATTCCACTAATATGAAAGATATCGACTACCAAAAAGCTGGCGCAGATTTTCTCGAAATCATGAACGATTACATGGAGAATCAGCATCATAATCCTGACTTCGATGTGGACTCTGGTCTACACAACCTTTACACTGACCTCGCAAACCTTTATTACAATTTGACATGATTGATATTCTAATCCACCCTTCTCAGCTCAACGAAGCAAAGCGCGACATCAAGGATATAATTCGTATGCACAACAGGTACAATAGGTACGACATGATTGAGCTTCGTGATTGTGATGGCCGATTTATGCCTGAGCACTATTGGCTAGATGTCATTGACAACACGGATGGAACCGACGGAGAATACTTCATCCGCTTGGAGTTCGATGATGACTACAAGATCCAGCATTCCCTCGTCAATCACTTCGGCGAGTTCAATGTCGCCTATTGATAGAAAAAACTCACCTATATTTGAACAAATAAATTCTCAACCTTTTATGAAACTCGCACACTTACAAATCTTAGATTCTCTCGAGAACAGGAGAACACTTCTTGCTATCCTCAAGGATGGCTCTATTCACTACACTCTTTTCACGGGGTGGGGCAACTACGGCACAGGATGTTCTCTCGACGATCTACAAGTAGGCATCGACCACAACTCTCAACTACCTCTCGACAATAGTATGGAGCTAACTGTCGAGGAGTGGAAAAAATACTTGATCGACATCATCAACCGCGACAGCGTCTACTCAGTAGACAGAGTCGTCCCAAACAAAGTAACATTCAAATAATGCAGAAAAAAGACTTGACCTGCCCTCCCTTCGATATCGTTCACGATTACCCAGAATATCAAAACATCGTGGTTATGTGGACCGAGAACGAGCAGAGGTTTACCAAGGTTATTTTTTACTCACAACTCTCGAGCCTAAATCCAGACACGATGCTTGAGGAAATCAAATCATTTATACCATGACTAAGCTATTCAAAGATGACAGCTACAAGAAGGGCGCTGTCAAGACATACATCAGGGAGAAGTTTGAGGAAAGTCTCGACACCCCAGATGAAATTGAGAAAATTACTGAGCCTTACATCGATGTTGAAGTCAAGGATTTTCGAGGAAGCATAGTCTTTTACGTCCTTTTCTCTCGATGGCTACAGCCCAACCTGCTCAAGTTGTCCTACAACGACATCACGGACGTATTCGAGGCTGTTCAACATATGTCTCATCAGTTGCCCGATGGACTCGTGTGGCACGAGATAGTCAGAATCGATCAGCATGCCATTGCTATATCCTACATCATCAATGACAACTATGCTCTCGATGCATGGTACAAAGAAAACTATGACTCATGATTCAAATACAATCAAATGCTCTCGACATAGTCAGATCCATTAACACCTTCAACAGCTACCATGTAGTAATTGGTGTGCGCAATGGGCTTGTGTCATGTCTGATGGAGTCACACAAAGACCTGGCTGATGTGGCGCACACTAAGATGCTTGACACCAAGTATGAAAAGGTCTTGACCCAAGAGATCAACAACTACTACTGTGAGTACAGAAAGAAGTTCCTATGCCACGAGTTCGTTGCTTATTCTATGAGAAGACAAGAGGCAATACCGCTGAGTGACGCAACATCTCTCAACCTCTTCATCGCAGACTTAGCAATGGAGACTCCAGGCTTCTCGGAGAATCTGCGTCTGGATCCAGAATCACGGGACAACTTCAAGCTTTATTGGGATCTTGCCGATGAGCTTATTGAAGATGACAAAGGCATGATGTCCATGCAAAGTCACGATGATGACATCCACATCTTTAAATGTGTCGATCAATCGGAAGGCTACCCCAAGGTTCACAACACCAGACTAACATGCCAGTTGTAAAACCTTGCTATGTGTTCTACTACTACGCCATGAACACAACTACGAACGAGGTTAAGTTCGTGGCCTTCTCGAAGGCTCGTACATACGCTCCCAAAACACACAAAGAAAGGTGGAGGGTCAGAGCCTTAAGGAAAAAGTATTTGGACAACGATTCTCCTTGGCGTATAATTGAAACGGGATTTACTCTCGAATCTAACCTTAAGAAAGTTCGACCTAAAATAACTCTTAATCCCAAAGTCAATGGATCCTCTCTTGTTTATCTTTCTGCTTTCGATACTGCTTAATGTACTGCGTATCTACATTCAGAACCACAGCGTCAAGATCCCTCGAGCCTTGGTTCGTATCAAGGAGGGTATCGAGAAGGGTAAGCCCAACCGCAGGTTGTGGAACACCCTAAGAGCTCAGCCTCGATTTGACGATCACTACCGACGGATACCAGGGCGTATGACCTGTACCGTATTACCTCTCAACGTCAACAAAGAAGATGTGTGGCAGCTTCGCGTTGGCTTCAAAAATTCAGCCGCAGAAAAACCAACCAACTACATCTCGATACCCGTTTATGCTAACGGTCATATCTACGATGTCTAAACCAATTCAAATGTCTAAAGTTAAAATCACCCGCCGTCGCTGGCAGTCGCACGAAGATGACTTCGTCCGCAACAATCAGAACCTCTCAAATGAAGAGCTTGCTTACTATCTCGACCGCACCCCCTGGGGCTTGTACGAACGCCGTAGAATTCTAGGTCTAGAAAGAGGTGAGATTGCATGGGATAAAATGCACGACAAAATCAAAAGCAAAGAAGAGCTTATGAAAAGAGTCGGTTACCTAAAGGGAGACCCTGTCTACTCAGTAGACACCAATCACCCTTCACATGGATCCATTGTTAAGTGGTTCAAAAACCTCGTGTCGTGAGCGTGGTTGACAGAATTACAACTTGGTCTATGGGTATAGGCGTTCAGCAGCTAGCTCTCGACCCCAACCAAGTGCCTGTGTTTAGGTTTGCGGATCATCTAAGGCATCTATTTCATCACGTCACAAAACTACGCAAGACTCCATCGGAACAAGACGGGGTGATGGCTAGGCATCTCGTAGCGTGCTCCAGGATTCTCTCGACAATAAGTTTTGAGGCCAGCCTTCTGAACCTGGACATAGACCACAACGAGGTGGAGGATATTCAATATCACATTCGTCAAACACTTAATACCATTCTCGATGCTGACAGCAATCATTTTGATTCTCGCGTCCTTGTTGATTCTTTACGTGAACTTCAGGAGCCTACCCATCAATTGGCACGGCAACATACCTCAAGATCTTAAGTTCGATCAAGAGTGCATTGAGGTAGGTGTTATTCCTCATCGATTGTCCTGGGTTATCCCGCGTGACTACATCGCTTGTGAGGGCTATTCAGTAAGCTCACATATTGAGTCTACCTTTGTTTCGGAGACACACGACCCCAAGTGGGCTCTTGTTATTCGTTTGTCTAACCCAAAAGAAACCCAAGAGGCTTTTGTCATGTACAATCTTGACGGCAGTCTCTACGAATACTAATCACATGGAAGCATCATTCTTTCTAGAAAACTGGGCAAGTCTCTTGATCGCCCTACTTGCCTTTGCAAAAGTTGTAGTGAACCTCACTCCAACTGAGGCAGACAATCAGATCTTTGGTTACATCGACATGGTGATCACTGCGATTACTGGTGATCGTCGTAAGAAGAAGAAGTGAACTTAGCTCAAGTCACAAATGCAGCGATAGCTCTCGGCATAAAAGCCGATGAGTTGTCGTTTGCGCTTGATCACTATGGAGACTTAGTGCCTGAAGAGAAAAGGAAGAAGTGGGAAGAGGTTAGAGATGCTATGGTCCAGGGTGAAAAGGCAATTCATAATCTTCTCGAGCAAAGAGACAACCTGTCGGCGTACATCTTCAACGAGAAGAGGAACATTGACTACAACAGGCAGTTGGTAGAAAAAACACTGAACATTGGCAATGGCTAAGAACATAAAGGCGCAACAGGCAGAAAGGTTTCGAACCTTGGCAGAACTTTATGGGTTGACTGGAGAAGACTTCTTCAAAGCCCCCCAGGGATTCATCATCATTACTCGCAATGGTATCGAAAAGATCCAACGCGGTCTTGAGGCTACTGTGCACTACGACGTTATCCCAGAGTTCTCGATTCCTGAAAGCGGCATGTACGTGATTAAGGCTACAGGTCTCGTTGAGATGAGCATCGCTAGTGAGCGTACAGGTAAGCTAGAGAAGGTAGAGAAAATCACCTCGACCTTTGGTGAAGCAAGCCCTAAGAATTGTCGCAATGCATACCCTGTGGCCATGGCGGAGAAACGCGCTTTGTCTCGATGTATTCTCAAGCTTGCTGATTTCTACGAGCTAGGGGTCAAAGGCGAGGACGAGATTGATGACAAGCAAAATGGCTGACTGGGTAGATGAGTTGTTTGCCTGTGGTCCTGAAAACGATTACAGCAACGTTCACCATAACTCTCGACGCTTTGCCTCGAGTCTTTGTCGCACCACAACCTTGAGCCGTGAGGAGCAAGATGAACTCAACGACACCCTACTTGACTTTGACATCGACATGACCACCGAGGAGATACAGGATGTCATCACCATGCTACAACTCAATCAGTTAGACCCCATGCAGTTCTACGCTCCCTCAAAGCGTGAGATCAGTGCCTTCATCAAGAAGGTTGCCGATCTTTGAGTATGGACAGTTCTATCCCCAAGGCTATCAACGCCAGCATCAACCTCAGTATGATCGACAAGTCTCAAATTGTCGAAGGTAAAAACGGTAAGTATATCAACCTGCGTCTTGTCAATACTCCTGACAGTAAGTACGGATACGATTACATGCTTACGCAAGACATCCCCAAAGAACTTCGTGAACAAGGACTGAAGGGTCCTATCCTCGGAAACGGACGGGCTTACGATTGCGACGGGGGGAAGCAAGCTTCGAAAGAAGAAAGAGTTCCCGCACAAGTAGCTCCTCGAGAATCTGGAGACCTACCGTTTTGATTTAATTCAACCACAAGAAGGGGGCTCAATGGGTCCCCTTTTTTTATCCTTACGACATGGAGAAAGAAGAGATCTACAACAAAATCAAGAGCGACTTTCGTGACGCGGTCCACCTGTACTTTGATAGTGAGAACAGTACTCAAGGCCAGGACGATGCCGACACGGTGTTCCAAATCTTCTTGAACCATTGGCGAATGGTTGAGGTGTATGACGCCATGGATGAGCTCGACCCTCCAGATGACGATCCAACAGTCATTGACTTAGACATAGATGGGGTCAGTATCGCACACACCTACGGAAGTGTTTTCGACAGTGGTGTGTTGAAAAGTCTGGACATAGAAAGCCGACAAGAAATGATAGAAGCGTGTATCTATGCACTGAACTCCCGTCAAATACGATTTGAAAACGAAGTAAGAGCCCGATGGTATGAACAGAATCAACAAGGTTTCAAAAGCAGTTGAGCAACTCTGCAAGATGGCAGAGACTCTCGTGACCCCAGAGAGGGTTGCGGAAGCTGTGGAGATACCTTACGATCCTGACAAGTGCAGTGCCAAGAGTGCTGCTGCTATGCTCGGTATTTCCATACCGATGATCAGTTCTGTTTGTGGCAACCCCGTCCTGGAGATAGGAGGCTTTACCAGCATTTGGATAGGCACACACTATGAACCTATCTCAGAGGGCCAGAAGAAGAAGGTGGTCCAGTCCTTTGCAAAAGGCGCAGGGCTGCTTCGGCCAAACATCTTGACGAGTGACTTCAAGAGGGAATTCGATAAGAGCTTTACTTCCTATGGTAAGCCCGAAGTGGTCTTTCCAAAGCCCAATGTCGGGGTCTCTGGTCTCGTTTTCGAGGATGGCGTTTTGATTTTCCAGGGGCCTCGACACCGCTTTGTGGAGGGGCATAGACCTGAAGACCTCTCGACGTATTGTATCCCTGGCACCTATCAACGAGGATCGAAGTGCCCGAAGTGGGAGAAGTTCATGGAAGAAGCCATCCCCAACAAAGACTCTCGACGCTACGTGCTTGCAAGCTTTGCCAATGCTTTGGCCGGTGACCCCTTGAGAGCACAGAAAATTCTACTACTTATTGGAGCGGCAGGTGCGGGAAAGAGTACCATGATTGAAGCCATTGCAGGTTGCATTGGGAATCAAAACGTCATGAGGTCTGACAACCTTGCTCAAATCACAAGAGATGATAGTCGTCTGCGCATGCGCCTTGCTCACGCCACCCTCTGTGTCTCTGCTGACGCGAGCGAAAACCTAGGGGACAAAGACGCTCTTAAAATGATCGTGTCCAAGGAGCCAATCATTGCAAGGAAGCTCTACAGCGAACCCATAGAAATCACTCCTCGTGCTTCTTTGGTTGTGGCTTCAAATGAAATGGGCTTGAGCTACGTTCTCTCTGATCCCGGGGTTGCTCGTCGCTTTGACATCGTAAGTTTTAGGAAGGCCAAGGAAGAGAAGAAGAGAGATAGTGGTTTGATTGGTAGCCTTAGCACTGACGAATCCAGAGCGGGCATAGGATCGAGCATGGCCAATGCTTTGATAGAACATCTCAAAGAGCACGAGGGCATGTTGCTTCGGCCTAAAGTTCTTGAAGATGAGTTGGAGAGGTTAAAGGTGGAGGGAGATCCATTCATGAGTTGGATGAAGGCTAGTGGGCTGAGCAACGAGCCTAATGATAAGAACACAGCGGAGATTCATCAAGACGAGGCTATGGAAAGCTTCAGGATGTTCTGCATCAACAATGGTTACAATACCTGGGCAATGAGGAAGTTCAAGGGGAGGCTTAGGGATTTGAATCTAGAGGAGGCGGGTAAGCATGGCGGCAAGCACAGCTTCACCTTTTTTGTAACCGATCTAAATCTTGCCAGAATATCCAAAGTGGTGCGCTTGGTGCCATGAGGACAAACTCACAGAAGACGACCATACATTAGTCCGTGAACATCCAAGTAATCATCAACGTAGACCTAGAAGACCACCTCATTGAGAAGTCGGAGATTCTAGAGCTAGCGCATGTGATTGCCGGCAGCTATCTCGAGACAGGGAGCTATGTTGCCAGCTTTGGATTCTTGACTTACGAAGTTAAAAGGGGAGACTCCTCTTGCGTAGTCGTGGTAACCGAGGGATTTGGTTATCATTCATGGTTAGGTGGCGTAGATGGTAATTTCTGCTGATGGGTAAACACGATTCCATACACTTTTATACTGACAATGAAGCTCGTGAATGGGCTGAAGAATACCTTAAGTATTCAGGTCAGGAAAACTCTCGAGCCCAAAGGGCAGCAATGCAATTCTACATGGCTGAATTCATGTACTTGCCAAACACTCTCATTGCTGACATCATGGGTCGCAAGCCGTGGCATGTTAATCAAACGATCCAAAGATTAACTGAGGCTGCTGAGATGTCTCGAGTACCAGTCACGATGAATGACGCCTATCAGGAGTTCATCGAAGACATGGACGATTTCTCTCGAGAGAATTACAGCGCCAGGAATCCCGAGATAAGCATGGTGCTTGATCAAAAGGTCACGGCGTGGATACGATGGAGTGCTCAGAAAGCGTCAGGGTGGTTTGAAGATAGCGAGCTAGAGCCAGAGCAGACGGAGATGATTGACGAATTGCTTAGGACAATTGGACTTCCTGCCGGAGGTTGGATGGGTGATATCATAGCAGAGAACTACAAGATCATTTACCATGACTGACCATCTTTACAAAAACATCCCGAAGTCCTATTTCAAAACCCGAAAGACAGATGTGAAGCTACCTGTCAACAGGAGAATTCTCGTCTTGCCTGACATCCATTGCCCCTATCACAGCAAGGAAGCTTTATGGGAAGCGATCCGTGGTGGTCAAAGAGCTGGAGTAGACAGTGTCATCGTGCTGGGTGATATGATGGACTTTCATCGGATCAGTCGATATCCCAATGAGCCAGGAACTCTCTCCTTCTCCGATGAGATAAAGGTGGGGTCTCAACTTATCTTCTCAATCCGCGATGCTTTTCCTGATTGTGAGATCATGTACATCCAGGGTAACCACGAAGCGAGGCTTGAAGCTTACATCTCAAAGAATGCGCCTGAGTTTGGGGATCTGCAAGATCTCACTATGTCACATCTTCTCGACCTAAAGACGCAGGAGGTTGATTACATCGTAGATGGATTCATTCATTGCGGAGACATGAGTTTCATTCACGGCCATGAGATACCTGGGATAGGTGGTGTCAACCCGTCAAGGAAGCTGTACACTAAGATGAAGAAGAGCGCGATCTGCGGTCACCTACATAGACCTGAAAGCTTTTACACAAGGGATGGTGCTGGTAGAATGATTCAATGCCATGTGCTAGGTCATTTGGGAGAACCCAATCCCAAGTACTGGCCAAGGAATGATTGGCAACATGGGTATGGTATTGTGGAAGTCAGTAAGAGGGGCTATGTTTACGTCAACAACATCATCATTGATTCATGAGCGACGACGAGACATACTATGCATCTGGATATGAGGACTGCATCATTGGAGTTTGTACGGAAGAGGACATCCCAAGAGTGGTCTACGACAAATGGGCTATGGTCGAATCCTACCAAAGACAAAACCCTGACAGTTCCTGGGATGATGCTGTTGAATTTCTCGAATTTAATTGTTGGTACGCATGGATAGGCAAGGGTACGCCTAAGTTCTTGAGGGTCTTCCACGGGACGCCTGAAGAAAAGATGCACGACATCAACCAATTTGTTTGTGATATTGTAGAGTAACAGAAAGGAGGGCGTGAGCCCCCCTCCCCTGGCGATAATCGCCACTTCACCAACCACAATGAAGTCTAAAGTACCGAGTCAGTGTTATCGAAGTATTCGTCGATACACTCTATGCAAGCGTTAAGTCCCTTGCATATTTCTGCCTTCCACCCTTTCTCTCGAAGCCTAGTCTGCCATTCCTTTTGATGATCACTAGCCCTTCCTGTGGGCGTCTTGACTTCTAAAGCCAATCCCACAAACCCGTTCCTGGGCTCAAAGATGAGTAGGTCAGGTATTCCCTTTTTGTATCCAGCTCGCTTCATGCGCAGAGCTGTGTGCATAGCCACCCTTACCCCGCCTACCGTCGCCGAAAATAGCGGTACAGTCTCCATCCCTTCAAGGTGATCCACAATAATGACTTGAATGTCATGTTCAGGAGACCCGTTTTTACGCTTCCCCTTTTTCTTTCCCGGGGTTCCTTTTTTCTTGTATTCGTACATGATTCTACATACCAGGTTCTTACATCAAAACAAGGGCAAGACTTCTTGACCCCCTTCAAATCTCTGTGTCCTAAGACAGCCGCCCCTTCGAACTCTTGCTGAAGCTCTTGAAGGAGACGGAAAATAGCTTCCGATTGATCAGCCGTGCGATTGTCCTCCGCCACCGCAGCATCCTCGGCCATCCCTCCGACCCAGCAGACGCCGATGGAATCGTTATTGTAATTTTTAGCATGGGCCCCAGGTCTTTCAACGGGCCTACCACTTTCGACTGTGCCGTCTCTACGAACGACGAAATGATACCCGATGTCGGACCAGTTGTTTTCTTCGACATGCCATTTGCGTATTTCCTCTACACCAATATCCATTGAGGGTTTGGTGTATGAGCAGTGAACTATGATTCTGTTGATTACCCTCATTACAATCCTTTTTTAGCCAAGAGAATTTTAAGATCCTGGATGCCCTCTACGCACTCTTTGAGCATCATTTTTAATTCGCTCTGGTCGTTCTCAAGTCTATATACCCTCCCCTTGAGCTTGGCTAGCTCGCTATTCATAGACACCCACACACCTACGACTGCAAGTAGGGATGGGACTAGACTTATTACCATGTCGGTGTTCATCGAAAGATAGTTACGTTGCCATTGATGTCAATGACTTTTGTTGATTGAAAAGTAGACGCCTTTATCGTCCATGTGTAAACGCCATCTGGGACGAAGTAACCTAAGCGATTTCCGATCCACTTATCCTGCGGATCATAGCTCACCCAAACAAGTGTCCCCCACCTGTTGTAGACCCTGCATTCCCATCTCCACCAGCACTCATTCCTAGTGACTGGTTTCCAATAGTCATTGATTCCGTCTGAGTTAGGAGTAAACGTGTTGGCTACATAAACTTGTGGATCGTTGCAGTTCTCTCCCTCTTCAGGTAGGTACTCACACTCTCCTTCCACAGTGCATTCATCGCAGTAGTTGATAGCTGCCTCGTCCATGCACCCCTGGTACACGCACGTCCCGTCGCTCTGTGTTGCGAACTCATTGTAGTTGAACGCGAATATGTCCGTGCATCCATAGACGATCGGAGGCGGAGGGGGATCGCATGCCCCATTGAGCGACCATATCACCCAGTTATTCAAGATATCGGTATCGGGATAAGCAAACCCACCAATGCCTTCACACGAACCATCGATACATCCGCTATCGTTGATCTGAAAGATGGTCATGACCAAGCATTCTTCGTAGTACGATCCACTCTGAAAGATGTCAATCCAGCATGGAGCTGAACCGCTGCCGGCCCACGGGGTTTCCAGTAGGTTGAAGGTGATCGTGTCTCCCGCTTGAAGTATATTGTCTGGCCCCTGACCTATCTCAAACCCAGGGAAGTCGAGGGGGAAGATGAGCAAGGCCCACCCGTCGTCGTAGAAGCACGGGAAAGGGTTGTCATCGAGAGGCGGGTTGAATGTTAGAGCAAGCAAGAACTCACCGATACTATCCGCTGGAGTTCCACACTGCGCTCCGTTCACAGCAATGGTTAAGTCAGTGGAGATGGGGTTGAATCCAATGATCTCCATGTCGCATTGTCCCCACGAGAGGAACGGGATAAATAGGAAGATCCACCTCATTGTACAAAGACCTTCTTGGTTACACTCTTCCACTTGAGGATGTAGACTCCAGAGGCGAGCTGATCAAATGGCTTCTGCACCTTGCGGCCAAGCATGTCGTAGATCTGAGGCTTTGCCCCCATACTGATGGTGCTCTCTGAAGATTGAGCTACGATGTCAATGTACGTTGATGGAGAGAAGTCCAGCTCTATTGGGCAATCACCCACATTCCATAGCATGTAGAGTAGATCGTGAACGCTGACAATTCCATCCTGATTAGGATCGTATGGACAGCCTTCGGTGCAACCATAGTAGGATAGCATGACAAGCACATCTCCATTGCCGATGGACCCGTTGGCGTCATAGTCTAGTGGGCAAGCAGGGAATGTGTTGCAGAACTGAACCGACGTCTGATAGTATTCTTCGTCCTTGATCAAAGCAAGGGTGTCAAGCCCAGAGAAGATTGCGATGTATCCATTCTGCAAGAACGAAAGTACCATCCCATCACCAGCCGTATCGTAAGCATTCAGCGTGTAGCATTCCTCGCTCAGGCATGTGTTGTAGGTGTACACTTGGCCACTTCCATTGGTGTACCCTTCGTCTCCGATAAGCACGTTACCTTCACTGTCCACCAACTCCCAAGAGCATTCACTAGCAAAGTAATCTGGTGCTACCTCGATGGTGGCTAAGGTGCCTTCGACGCTCTCAAATGGAAGCCCCATGTAGTTATTGGTCTCGTACTGATCGAGCGGGGTGAAGACTTGAACCTCTATAAGCTGAGAGTCCTGTACATACACATCCTCGAATAGAACGTACTCTGACATCCCTGGGCCAAGGTTGGGTACCGTCCACGTCAGTTGATTGCCATTGCAGTATAGATCGACGTCTACCCAGGGGATTGTTTCTGACCCTTGATTCACCACCGTAACCCAGATGTCCTGAATAGATGCGCACCAGGGAGTCTCGTACATAACGTCTGAGATTGTCGCATCGTACTCTACTGAAGGCACACAACCCGCAGAGAAAGGAAGGTCTTCGCGGGAGCCTAGCAAGCAGTCGTGCATCCTCTCCGCCTGACCCACAGAGAAGGTGGTCTTGCAATCCTGCGGTGTGTAGTCCATAAAGTTCTCTACCATAGCCTCGGGGCACGAAGAGGTGCAGGAGTAGTTTGTGGTCGTCGGTGGAGTGTCGCACACCCTGTCGCCTTGTGTGTCGCAGCTAGTCTCAACGCAATCATTGCTGTTGAAGAAGGTGTGGTACAGGGTAAGGTAGTGGCCCAGCTCATGCGTCAGGGTTTTGCTCTGGTCGCGCCCAGGCTTCAACTCACCCACCGTACCTGTCACGTTGTACAGGACAACGACCCCATCACGACAGTCTCCTGTCGGCCCCAGGTATGCGTACCCTTGCGTGCCGGAAGCAGCATTGTTGCCATCGATCTCCGAAACCACATAGACGTTGATGTAGTTGTCAGGATCCCAACACCCAGCCATCGACTTCATCATGATGTCACTAAAGCCATCTTGAGAGCTCTGAGGTGCCACGCCATCCTCCACGTAATCCGCCCATCCACTTGCATCGTACCTCGTGATTCCAATGGTTGGGTTGCCCTGGGGATCTCTTTGCGCTAGGCAGAAATCAATCTTAGTGTCCACGTCGCCATTGCGAAAATGATCATTAGCCGCCTCCACTGCCGACAAGACCTGCTCGTTGCTGATGTTGTTGACTTCGCTCGTCCCCGTGTGCACAATATGAAATACAAGGGGCAGCGTCTGTACTTGCGCATCATCGAGATCGATTGATGTCGCACGCAACCCCATCGTCTGTACCACAGGTAGGCTCAAGCACTCTGCCTGTGAGTAGACGGTGTTAAACAAAATAAAGACCAGTGAGAGAAGCAGAAACTGTTTCATTCAGCGTTGTTGTTATGGGTTGGTTTCGTGTTCAGTGCTACTAGACCCAAGGTTGTTTGATGTGTCATACTCAACCACGGTTGTGACATACCAGTAGCCGTTGCCCGTGACGTCTGTAGCTGCTCTCAGACTAACGACGCAAGAGTCCCCAGCGTCGAAATGCTTTGCGTTGTCAAAGACGAAATGGAAGGTGTGGTTGTCGTCCGTGGAGCCAACAGCTATCGTTTCGGTTTCCTGTTCTGTCCAGCTCTGACTTGAAAATATGTTTGACCCCGTTGGCAAGGTGCTGACACCCACTATAAGGCTTCCGTTACCGGTAAGGCTGCTGGTTTTAAGGGAGATTGACTTGATTCTACCATCAAACGGCATAAGCATAGCAGCCTCTTCCTGATAGATCGTGGTCTGCTCATTAATGTCTTTGAACGGGAGGTAGTGCTTGAGCGTCGAGATGTCATCAAAGAAGTTCTGACTGTAAACTTGAGTAAGAGTCGTTGATCCACCAGACACTGAGTCAAAAAACAAATTACCATCACCGTCAGTCATAAGAGCTTGACCGTCTGAACCATCCTGAGAAGGTAAAACAAAGGTCAGGTTAGCATCAAGAGAGCTAGGTGATTGAAGACTCAGTATATGAGAATTGTCACCATCCTTGACTCTAAGAGATCCGCCCTGAGTGCCGTTGCCCTGAACGGTGAGTCTACTCGTGGCTATGACAGTTCCCGTACTGAAAATTTTGAACTTAGATGTGCTGCTACTTTGGAAGTCAACAGAGCTAGTTCCCATCTCAACAACCCTTGCGCCCGAGAGGGTGAGATCTGTATTCCCTAGGTTGGTGTTGGTGTCTGCGATTGTGGAGAAAGAGAGGTTCCCACTCCCGTCCGTGACCATTGCTTGACCATTAGATCCATCAGCGCCCGGCAGTAGCAGAGTGTAGTCGGCAGCCACTGTTTGCGGGATCGCAAGCCTTACATAGTTGCTGTCGTCTTGGTCATAGAATTTAATCGCTCCTACCAGCGCACCTGTACCGAAGGCGTCGATGTTGTTACTGGTAATCTTAAATATGTTTCCATCAATCTCAAGAGCGGACCCGATATTGATGTCATTCGAGGTGAGGTTGATTGCCCCTGTGAGTGCGGATAGGGTTATTTCACCCGTCCCATTAGGGTCTAGTATGATGTCCCCGTTGCTATCCGATTCAAGAGTTACATCGTCCGGATTCAAAATAGCGTTAAGAGCAATAACTACCGCGTCCCTAGTTGCATCAAAAACAACACCGCCGCTATCCCGGTACTGAGTATGAGATAGAGGCCCGACAAAAATATCGTTCGTATCCAGAATTTTTATGAAGATCTTATTTGAGTCGTTTGGATCAGCTTCAGCATAGATGTCTTCACCGGGGCTGAAAGTTAATCTTCGATCCCCAGGCAATATCACCGTAATTCTGGATGACTTCTTTGATATTCTTACTTGTGATGGCATATCTGTATTTTACTCAATTAGAACAACCTTATCCTGACATTTTTTATTTGCACAATGAAGTCTTGTGTCGCTTCGTCAACGGCTCTGCATCCGATTCGGACTTTGATTTTCGTTGCGTTTGGATCGCTGATGCCAATATTGTTTCCAGAAGATTCAAATCCATCTAAGTAGTTTGAATTTATTGTGAACCCGCCAGTAGGAACTGCTCGGTAGTGAGTACCCATAGAGATCTCCTCTGTGTCAAGCAGAGTGTCGCTAGAATTGTAAGTCCTGACCTCAGCAAAAAACTCTATCGTTTGATCTGGCAATAAGGTAGTGACTCTAAAAATCTGATCATCCGGGCTGCCAAGTTGGTCACGCACCACTCCTACCTTTTTGGTCGTCCACGCAGTTATAGGCAACCCAGCCCCGGAGGTGAACTGTATCTCATCAGTGTTGGCCAAGATTGTGACGCCGTTAGAGCCAGCAGTAAAATCAGCACTTGTAGTATCCACATCGCTCTCTGCAAAAGTCAAGTACATGTTTTCCTGAGTGGTAGAAGCGTATGTTGACTCCTGCTCTTCATCTGCTATCCGGATAGGAACTACAGATCTGCTGAAAAGGTCGTTGTCCGTGTTCACGAAGGTGCCATAAGCCGTCAAAAACTGCAACAAGTCTGCGCTTCCTACTTGACCATCACCATCGAGGTCTCCAAACAAACCTGTGACGCCTGTGAAATCAGCCGTAGTTCCCGCTCCTATGTCTATAAGGTCTTGGTACCCTCCCTGTACGATAGCTGCTGTAAAATCCGCTAGGGTGAATTTCTTTACGCCTCCGTATGAAGGAATAGTGCTGTCGGCGATTAGGGTGATGAGGCCGAGGTCTGCGGTAATGGCCGCCACAGGGTCGCTGCTGCCATCCCTGGGTTGAAGAACCCCAGCGTTGCTGAAGGTGGTGGGCTGAACAAACTTATTTGTAGAGCCCTCTGAGATTTCATCTGATGACAGAACCGTCGATCCTGCCTTGACTGTGATGTCGATAACCCCGTCGCCGTCAACAGTGAAATGATCTGTTACCTCTTTTGAAGCAGCCACTTCGGTTACATCATTGACAGCGTCATCAAAGTCGCTAATGGTTTCAGCTAACTGCTGACCTGTATGGGTAGAACGAAGCCTGAGGTTTGCGTCAGTAGCGTTGTTCGTTGCTCCGGGTTGAATACCGATCAGCTTATTCTTAAAAGAAGTTGAAAAAACCTTGTTTTCCGTGCCGTCTTCAATCTTGTCGGCGTCAAATGCTATAGATCCACTCTTGATTGCAATGGCGGTAATTTCATTATTGGCGTCAAAGGTGATGTTGCTCAACCTAGTCACATTGGTTCCTGCAATACCACCGATATCACCTATCTCTCCGCTAGAAAAACCACTAGTGAATCCATACGACTGCTCAGTTATGCCGGGCTTTCCAGGGTTCCTTCCCGATCCTGGGCCCCTAGGCTTGTCTTCTGCCTGAGTTATGTTTGACTGGGCGTACCTAGTGCGGTTTATTTCAACGCCTTCAAACTGAGTACCATCCAGCATAGACCAAGAAACCCTAGTGAGCATGATGTCGTGAGCAACAGTGTCGTCGTACTCCGGCGTCCTGAACACTTGATATGGGCGAAGTATATCAGCTTGCGACCCAGATCTGTTTTTGATAGACCCCTGGAAAGTTCTTGTTTGCTCTCCGAAGCATGCCATATACTCCGACACAATCAGTGAGTGAATGCTATTGTACCTACCTACCCCAGGACCATTTGTAGCGGCATCCTTAAAAGGAATCCACTTCAGGTTTACGTGACCAATTCCATCAAGAGATGGGTCATCACCATTGGCGTCTAAATAGAGTGTGCCACCCCCGGTGACCCTGTTGTAAGGAGCGATGAGATGACCTGTTACCTGCGGGTTAAGCAAACCGTCTCTAGATCCCAAGCGAGAAGCCCCAGCGTTGTAAACCTCTAGACCCGGACCTCCTTCGCTGCTTGTGATCAGGTCCATGTCGTTAGATCCATCGCCTAGCCTTATGTCGGCGTAGTTTAGGACTAATCTTTCTGGATAGAAGTATCTGTTTTTAGTAAAACCAAATTGGGTGCCAGTTGGGAAGAATTGCGCGTCAGAACTTGAGTTACTTGTTCCTGACTCAAATATCGTTGTGCCGTCACTTTTTAGATAACAGAACCTCCAGGACAGTTTGGCTGTGTTAAATCTATCTGTTGAAGTACCGGGTAGCTCAAACTTGATGTTTTCCTTAAATCTAATATCTCTGTACTGATCTTTTACGGTAGCCTTCCTTGCCTCTAAACGATCTTCTTCCTCATTCCAATCTACAAAAATACCTCCATAAGAATTTTGACCCGACGACAAGAGTGGATTTACATTATTATACTGACCAGGAATTTGAGCTATGACATTTTCAAAGTCCCCTTGATTATTAGCCGTAGCACCGTGAGGTGCCATCATCTCGAACCAAGCGTCGTCGTAGTCTGCATGGTTGTCTTGGAGCCACTCTAAATCATTATATATTTTATGATTGTGAGTTTCTGTTGTGGATACAGCTAATGAATCAAGACTGATATGGACTGTACTGGGACCAGCTTCATTTACACCATCTAGAACATCAACCGTTCTTGACAACCTGTATGAAGTTCCGTCTGTATCTATAACTTCAATACGAGCCTTTATGACAAATACGGAATCAGGTAGATGTGTCTTTGTGATAAAATCAGTACTCGAATTGTCAACGTGCTCTCTTAGGTTAATGCTGCCTCCAAAAGCAAAAATCATGTTTTGACCTCCCGAAATTGATAGGTCATTGTTTGTCCTGTCGGGAAACCCTACACGAAAGAGAGGGTTGTCTACTGATATGTTGTTCTGGACATCGGGTTCTATGACTTCGTTAGTAAAATCATAGAGCGTAAAATCAAAGACGTAGGGGTATCCATAGTTCTTGTTGCTGCCGTAAGAATACTGATCGTTAGCGGCTTGCATTCCAATTCCTGTACCTGGGTATCCATCAAACAGACTATGTTGAGAGAATTGTCCAGGCGTTGTATCCATCCACCTAAACCTCTTTCTAGAGAGACCTTCAGCAATGATGGTGTCCTTCTCGACGTCTTCATGCGTCATGACGACTTTGGACAAAGGAACCGTGCGCCCCTCTGTAGCGCCATCTAAGGTGTATGCGTTTGAGGTTATATCTTGATACACATCAGAAGTCAAGGCCGTACCCGCTCCTATCAATGGCCTACCATCGGAGAAGGAAAAAGACCCATTAGTGAATGCTATGGTGTAGGAATGGCTGTTGAGGTCTGATTGAGAATCTGAGAAATTAAATACACTAGTCCTATTCCACACCACCCATCGACCATTAGAAAACGTAATGCATGCACCTAGAGTTTTGCATATGTCTTCTACCACATCGTATGCACTGATGAATTCAGCTTCCTGAAATATATTCCTGTGTCTTTCAGTTTGATTTTTAGGCTTTCCAAAAGTTTGTGAGTGAGCAAATATCTTATCAAGTCGAGATTGATCAAAAGACCATTCTTCATAAGTAGCTCCTGGGTCAACGGGAGCGGGGAGTCCTGTTTCGCTCAGGAAGATATAAGACCCAGTGTATCGCTCCTTAAGCATATTCATCACAGGGAGCTTATGAAGACATCTAAAGAGGTGCCTGACTAAGCTTTGACGATCAAAGAACATCTCGCCAGAGTCCTGCTTGTAGTCAATATACTTTAGGTGACTTAAGCCATCTGAAAACGTGAGTGATGTCGTATTGATCTCACTGTGCATATAGATGGAGGTCTGCTCTATCAAAAGGTGACCTGCCCACTCTAAATTGCCCATGTTTGGCGAAGAGTCGTTGTAAAGAAACATCCCCACCCTGCCTTCCGCATGAGTCAAGAGCGTCTCCATCTTAGCCAACTGACTGTCGGTCATCTGCACGGTGATAGATGCAGAAGATCCAATCATGCTTTTGGCAAGGTTGGACGAGTCCATCTCATAGGTGAGTTCAACACCTGGAGACATAAGGTCTAATTCCTGTTCAGTATTGGTCAGGCTGTCCAAGGAGTAGATCTCCATGTACCAATCCCTACCGCCATGATCCGAGTATTGCCCGCTAAATACGATTGATGCCATTATCCAAATGTACGGTCGAAGGCGCGTGGCCCTCTTTGATTCATGATCACCAAGTTGTTGCCAGAAACAACACCTTGAACTTTTACAGTGGGCTGGTCTGAGCCCGTGCCTTGACTTACTGGTATCCCGCTTGACGACCTTATGTTGCCAAGAAGATTGTTTCCGACAAAACTACCTAGCTTACCGTCTCCAAGAGCTGCTTTTGCCACACCCGCCACGGCGCCGGTACCTCCTGATACAGCCTTGAGTATTGCAAAAAGTGTAATCAGCGTGATCAGCTTCGCAACAAGGGCATTGAAGGTGTCTAGGAAACTCTTCTTTAGTACGTCAAAGAAGTTTTCTCCAGACTGCGCTGCCTGGAGATATGCGTCGCCGAGGAACGATACTTGCTGCTGAAGGAAGCTTGTAAGGCCGGCTGCTTTTTCAAGTAGCTTTTGCTGCTCCAAAAGATCCGATAGTTGTTCCTTGAGAGCTGGCAACCCCTCCCTCTGAGCAGCAGTGGCAGCCTCTGAACTGAGAGCCCTGATCCTAGCGACAAGATTTGTTATCTGTCTACTGAGTAGACTTGAGCTGTCCGCAACCAGACCCAACTCCTTATCAAACCCGAGTAAGGCGTCATCAGCGTCAAGATCTTTAAGGACTTCGTCTAGAGCCTCAACGCCAAGCTGAGTCTTGAGTAGACCCTCAGCGTCCGCAAGCTTCTCAGCAGCGTCGAGAACATCTGTAAGTGTTGAAGCACCACCCGCTTGCTGATTCTCAAAAATTGCGTCAAATTCTTTCCTGAGCTTTTTGACATTGTCCTGTAGAGCAGCGGAAGCGGGCAGAAAACCTTGCTCTATGCGTCTTGAAGAAAGGAAGCTGTCAGCATCGGGTTTGATGTTGAGGGCATCTTCTAGATTTTTTGCTAGAGTTTTTGTATCGACTTCTTCCTGGAGCTTGAGAAGATCTTTCAACAGATTCTTGACCTCATCGGAAGTGGCTGTAAATCCAGAATTCAAAAGCTTCTCCAAGGCCGATGTGGTAGAGGCTAGCTGAGCCTTGTCCCTCTCTAGCTCGGTGGACAGCCCTAGGTCCACTAGGGATTGAGAAACCTCTTCAACCTTGGCAACTGCCTTGGTTATCTCGTCAAAGTTAATCTGCCTCTTTACCGAGTCTAGCAGCTTCTGATAGGAATCCGCAGCCTTGTCTAGGGTTTCGGCGAGATCAAGAGCCCCCTGTAGTCCCGCTTCAACAGAGTATCCAGCAAGAGCTTTGGTGACGGCTGAAAGCAACTTCTCCTGCTCCTTAAGCGTACCTGTATCAAGTATTTGGTCAGCTAAGTTTGTTGGGAATCCAGCTCCGTTCTTTAGGTCTTTGAGTACCTGGAGTTGATCTATGTCAAGAAGGACTTGCTTGATTGAATCTAGCCCAGCTTTACCATTGCCAAACTCAAGGAAAGCTTCCTTGATCTTCTCCTTGGTCTTATCGAAAGCATCGGTTAGGGCCTTGGCGTTATCTACAGTAAAGCCCAATACTCCAGCATACTCCGCAGCAAGTCTCAATTGCTCTTCTGCCTTCGCAAGAAGTATATCCTCTCTCTTCTCTAGGGCTTTCTTGATTCTAAATTCATCGGCAATCAATAGGTTCAGTTGAACCTGTGCAAATTGCCTTTTAGCATCTATTTGTTCCTGGAGTGCTGGGTTCGTGGCTATTATTGACGCAGACCTTTCGCCGCCAGCGAAACCTCCTCCAATAAATTGAACTGCTCGCTGTTGTTCTTTTAGAGAATTTAATACGCGGTTTGCATCTTCTACAGCACTCTCTACATTCTTACCTAGCTGCTGAAGTGCAGGGGTGCTAAGGACGCCAAACAAATCACCCTGTGATCCACCGTCACGGAAATCCTTCCTTACTTCGGCAAGAGCATCTAAGGTTTCGAGAACATTTTCCTGGGAATCCTTAAACCTCAAGGCTTCAATACGGCCCTTGACAAAGATCCCAACCAAAAGAGACAGCCCAGCTACTACGAGACCGGGCCCACTGGCAAGGGCTAGAATTGCCGCCAAAACGGATCCTATGGCAACGGCAGCCAATGGCACGACGACGCCAAGGATTGTCATTTCTGCAATAAAGTCCTTGGTGCCTGTTGAGGCTTGTGAGAAAGCGGTAGCCAACGATTCTATTCCGTCGGCTGCAATACGCACAAATGGCGCTAGACCGTCCCCCAGGGTAATACCTAGGTCTTCCATGCCAGCACGCACACGAGCTACACTGATGAAGAGCTCCTTGCTCAAAGAGGAGTTCATGGCATCGAGGGCGCCTTTTGCGTCTAGCAGCCTCTGCTCTAGGAGCTTGGCCTCGATGGGGAACTGAGCGAACACCGCACCGGCAAGACCGGCCCTGTTCTTAAGCAAGTCGAATACCGCTGCTGTATCGAGTAGCCCACTCTCCAACACGGTGACGTTGTCTTCCGTAAAACCAAACTGCTTACCCAGCCTGATCAAGGTGGTCTTCAGACGTGTGCCACCAATAGATCCCTTCTGACCTGCATTGGCCAAGGCACCGAGCAAGGCTACGGTACGCTCCAAGGTGTAGCCAGAAATCTTAGCTACCGAACCTACGTTCTTAAGGGCACCTGAAAGTGTGGTGACGTCAAGGGCACTGTTCTGAAAAGCCACGGCAAAGATGTCGCCGATCTCAGAGAAGGTACGCATGGTACCGTCCGTTTCCCGGAACTGTCTACGTGTCTCAGCAATCGTTGTACCGACCTTGTCAAGAGACCCCCCGAAGAGTTGCGAGATCTTTGACGCCGTATCCATCGCGTCGGTAACGGTGGACGCATCGAAGCCCATCTTTGTAAGCTCCAGACCAAGCTTGCCTACCTCGGTAGCCGTAAACTTCGTTGTACGACCCAGCCTCCTGGCTTCCTTGATGACGTCACCGATGTTCTCACCTCCAATGGCTCGGACCTGAGTCTCGATTTCATTGAAGTTGCTAGCGGTTTTAAGGGCCGCAGCACCTAGCAAACCAAAAGCCAGGGAAAGGGAGCGACCGAATGCCGCTCCAAATCCCTGGGCTCTTTGCTGAAACTTCGTTAGACGTTGTAAGGCTATCTCGCTGTTCTTGAGGAACGGTTTGATATCCAGCGTTAATATCGCTGCCAGTCTACTTGCACCTACAATACTTGCCATCAGAAGTTTCTCATTTTCTCCAGGAGCGCAAAGGCTTCTTCTTTGCTTTGTACTCCCTGATTTGACTTTCCTAAGAACGGATGGAAATCATCCGGTCTAAACGTTTTTCCCTTGGTGGAATTGATGTTGGCTAGCAGAGCCATCATCGACGATGTGTGATCCCAGCGTGAACTGTGAGCCTCAACCCATCCATCCCTAAACCAAGAGAACTCTCTTAAGGTCATCCCCCAAAACTCATCAGGCTTGAGGCCACAGATGAAGCCTTGCTTGTATAAGCTCTTCCAGGTAAGCTCAGTCTCTTCGTCCGAGCTAGCCCTGGGGATGGTTAGTTTCCCTCTTTATCGTCTTCGCTTCCGCCTAGAGCATCGGTGACAGCAGTCATCATAAGCTCAAGGGTTTCTTGATTCTCTAGTGCTAAGGCACAGAACTGCTCGAACTCGGGAAGGTTGGAATCCTTGCCTTTACGAGCTGCTTCGTTCTTAACTCCGTAGTACGCGAAAGCTGGAATAGCTGTGAGTGGGTCTTCGTTGAGCCACTTGTCTAGCGAATCCAGCTTGACGCCAAAAGCGATACACATCATACGCAGAGCGTTCAGGTTCAGTGAAGCCGAATAGCTCTTCTTGCCGAGCTTAAATGTGAATTGTCCTCTAAGGGTATTCATGGTGGTTGGTTTAGAAAAAAAGGGGCGACAAGCGAGTCCCGCCGCCCCATGCTGTTATGCCTTGAGCATCGCGCCTACACCGCGCATAGTCACGCTGTATGTTGCAATCTCGTCCACACCTCCTGTGATAGAGGCTGACTCGATCAGTACCTGACCGTAGTAGTTGTTCGTGGTGCCTACTCCTTTTTCGATTGTGAACTTTACCAGAGCATAGTATTTATTCCGAGCCATGTCCAGAATACCTGAACCTGCATCGTTGGCGTTCTGAATCAAACCTTCGGCCTGGATAGACCACTCTTGATCAGACTCCTGAAGAGTACCACCCGATCCATCACGAGCCACATCTTCAATGGTGTTGCTCAGGTCCAGGGTGCTACTTGTAGCGGCTCCAACAAGGACGAGATCGCTTAAGCCAGAGGTAAAGTTTGCCCCACCCCCGCTGATAGCTCCGTAGTCGACGAAGACATTGTTTTCGCCACTAGTAGCGTCGGCGTTTGCTACGATTACTTTTGCGAAGTCATCCGATGTGCCAGCTAGAGCTGCGGTTGTATTTGCAAAGGGAGCAAGAAGCCCAGCCTTTGATTGTGATGCCACGTTATCGTAGTAGATAGCGAGGCAATTTGCATTGATTACTGCCATGATTTCTTTTGATTAAGCGTTGACATACTTGTAAAGCTTACCGTAGCCACGGACAGAGACGCTGTATGTAGCGGTGTCCTCAAAGCCTCCTGTCAAGCTTACGTTTTCGATGATTCCCTGACCGATGTAGTTGACACCGGTTACTGCGTCTACTGCATCCTTGTTGGTTACATCAAGTACGAATCGCACGAGGACGTATTGCTTCTTGCGGGCAATATCCATGAGTGCAACGGGTCCTTCCTCACCAGCGGTTACCGAATCTTGAATAAGGCCGTCGGCTGTAAGGTTCCACGATTGAGCCCCTCCGATGACATACGTCTCAGAGTTGCAAATCGTAGTCCTAGCTACGACCTCGTCGATGGTGTTATTCATGTCCAGTGTCGTGCTGGTAGCAGCAGCGAGTAGGTTAAGGTTAGCGGAGCCGTTAGCCCAAGACCCACTGTTGTCATAACCGATAGCCGGAACGTTACCGGTGTCCTCAAGTAGGTCGTCGCCATTGACTAGAAGACCGTAGTCCCCATCGCCGGCAGCGGAAAGGAAAGCTGTCTTTGCATCAGCAAGAACAGAATTGTCTGTAACTCGGTACGCAGAAGTCTGCCCCGAGTCGGCGAAGGCATAAAGCCCAAGATAGTTTGCGTTTAGTAGCGCCATTTTGATTTTTTATCCTTTCTTACTGTCAATTGTGTTAAGGATATCGGCCATAGCCTTCCTTAACTTCAAGTTGTAGCTCGAAAGATGTTTACGAATAGCTGGCTGTACGTGGGGCGTAGGTCCATGGTTTATGGTGCCCAGCTCAGCAAAGTGATCGCGCCATCCCGCCATCTGGAATACATCGCCTTGATCGTACTTGTCGATTTTAGCGTTATCCAGCATGCCAGGGGACACGACTCGGGGCCCGCTGATTGCTCCGACACGGATGCCGAATACAAACTGCGGGGTCTTTTTCAACTTACGGATCCTAAAGGACTGACTGAGTACCCCCGTCTTGACGGGAGCTCCAGCCTCCATGGCGTCCCTCATATCCTTGGCTGCTGTAGCCATAGCTCGGTACACCAAGCCTTGTCGCTTCCCTATGTTGCGAATCTTGCGAAGGCGCGAAGGGAATGGATCGGAACGTTTGAATCCGACGAGGTGCAGGGTGGATCTGAATTTACCTGACCTCATGTTGTTGGATTTGTTTCTGTATGCCCAGTGATGGGCAGGTTGCCATTGTCGCGGCGACGAGCACGCAAGCGCATGCCCTCACGACGACCGATGGGTAGTATCGAGTATAGGTTGAAGTGACCACCGTTCCAGATGATCACGTCGTCAAATTGAATACCGCTAATCCATCGGCACATAAACTCCGCCTTCATCTCTCCAACCTCCTGGTTGTCGTCACTGAACTCGGATGCACCGGCAGAAGGCGTGCCAAGGTGAAGGATACGGCAATGCACTCCTGACTTCCAAGAGGCATAGCTGTCGATCACGTCGCCAAAAGAATTTACTGTCCTTGTAGGCCGATAGATATCGATTTTCTCTGATAGTCTTCCTGCCTTCATCAGAACTGTCTTACGCTTTGCATGAGACGGTGTACGCCCTCCTTAACCTCCATAACGATTCCTCCGATGTTTTCCGCTTCCCTCTGGTTGTAGTAGTGGCCTACGAGAAGCAAGGCGGCTTGCTTATATTGACGGGGTAGGCTAGCCAAATCCTTACCTGCCGTCATCTCCAACTTCACATACCCCTTTACGAACTCAGAGTCAGTGGCGCTGACCTTGTCCTGGAGGTTTTCGAAGTAGATGTAGGGAGGGTAGATGTCGTCAACGATTAGGTACTTGAGATCGGAGATGTAGTCACCATCAGAGTCGCTTGTGATGTCGCCGCTAAAGGTTCCGTCCTCTTTGCGGTACTTGACGGTGATGCCGGATGATGAGATGTCATTGACACCAGTCAGCTCGATGCGGTACTTCAACTCGTCATAGTCGACCAAGGCAACCACGGTGTGGCTACCCAGCAATCGGTCTGTAAGAGACTGCATGTAATCAAGGGCCGCGTCAAGGTAGACCTTGAGCAGGTCGTCATCACTGTTGTCGATAGCTCGCACATGGTTGCGCATCAACGCCAAGGCTGTTTCCTCGGTTGCGTTAAAGAGTGTAGTGCTAGCTACTGAAGTACGTGTGACTTTGATATTCATGCAAATGGGATAAAAGGGGCCAGGCCAATTCCTAGCCCCTTTCGTTATGGTTTAGTTATCAGGAGTCAGCGTCCAAATCAACACCGACCACACCATCAGCACGCAAGATCTTGCAATCAACGTACATGTTGGCAATGATACGGACCACGTCCATGTGGGCCTCAGTGTAAGGATCAACCATGATGTTCAATCCACCCCACTCGGCACATACCACGTCTTCGGGCTTCACCATGTAGGCGTTACCGTCGCTAAACAAGGTAGAGACGATAGAGCTGTAGCCTCCCACCGTGTTGGCGTCGTTGGCTGCGAACAACCCGGATCCTGCGTCGAGTGATGCCCGGCGCAATGCACGGTACAAGGTAGGGTCCGTCAAGATGTAGGCCCCAGCAGGGTCGACATCAGCCTCACGCAAGAGTGACTCAAGGTAAGTAGGGACGTCGGCAGCCGTAAGGATTCCGCCAGTACCAGATCCACCCAGGTTAGTAGCTCCGAGTGCTTCGGTGATACCTTCGATGACACCCTTGATCTTGACGTTGTACTGCTGCTCCAATCCGCGACGCATATCGTCAGCCAAGAACGCTTGCAAATCGAAGCTGTTCTGAGTGAGCAACATCTGCGATGCCTTCGTGTGTGAAGAGATACGTGTTGGAGACAGATCCACTGTGCTGAAAGCCATGTTAGCGGATGACTGAGCGTCGTTCTCATTGGTCTTTTCGTTGACCGTGATGCTGTCAGTCTGTACAGGCAACTTGATGTCACCAGTTACACCGGTGATCTTCCGCATACCCATCTTGTCGGCAAAGGTCACGGGACGGTAACGTCCGATAGGGCCTTGCAACTCATCAGCGATGGCGCCGCCAGCAATAAGGTCTGTGCTGTTGGTTACGGTACCCATAGGTCCCGCATCAGTCCGCAAGAACATCGAAGGGATGTTGATGCCGCTTCCTGGGGATACACCGCCAGACCGGAACTCGTTGGTTCCTTCCTGACTTACTTCGGCTTCGAGTCCTGTGAGACCACCGTTTGCCGCTTCACGGATAGCCTTGCCCAAATCAAAACGGGCGCGGACGTTTTGGACTTTGTCGCCCAATCCTTGCACCACTGCGGGTGCGTTTTTCTCTTCGTTCATAGAGATATTAGATTCTGCGCCCCGTTTACTATTTACTTCACTATCCTCGGCGACGGGGGCGTCCGCCGTTTCTAGTGTTACTTCTTCGGTACGATCCATCTTTGAATCGTCCTCGTCCTCTTCTTCCTCTTCTTTGTCTTTTTCGCTACGAGCCACCTCTTCTTCCTCCTCTTCGTCCTCGTCGTCCTCTTCCTCTTCTTTGTCTTCTGTTTGGTAGGCACGCACAGCTTCTTCCTCAGCAGCGAGGACGCCTTCGTTTTCTAGGGCGAGTTCCATAGAACGCAAGCCCACCTCTGTGGTGGGGTATGCCCCTTGGGTTGTAGGGGAAACGTCGAAGAGCAACCCCACCTCCTTAATGGTGCGGAGGTTGATGTCGTCGCGCATCTCCCACTCGTCATCCTTGACGGTGAATCCGAAGCTGCTGGTTGATACGTTGCCCATGCGGATGTTTTCCACCAAGTCCTGGGCATAGCTTTGTGTTCCAATCTCGAAGCGATACTTCAACCCACGCTCATCAACGGTGAGCTCCAATCCGTGACCGGCACGGGCTAGAGGTTTGTTGATGTCGTGATTGAAGAGCGCAACAGTGTTGTTCATGTCAGCACCCTTAAAGGCGCCGCGATCAATACGTTCAGCAAAGGACCCACCGATAACTGTCTCATCGTTGAAGACAGCGGCATAGCCCTCCACTACAGTGGGCTTACCTTCCTCGGCACGGACCTCAAAGCCTTGCGTAAGAAATCGTTTTTCTACGTTGTTAGCCATTGATTAGTCTTTTGAACTGAGCGGGTGACCACTAGGGAACAAGTCCTCATCGTGCTTACCGCTTCTGAATTTTCCGTTCTTGAGGGCATAAAGAAATGAGTTCACACGAGCGTATGCCCACTGCTCGGGTGATTTGACGCTAGGTCTTACAGACCCAGGGTTCGTTTTGTAGGCACCTACACCGCGACGGAATACAGCGGATAGCATGCCATAAGTAGCTTTTTTCTTGGAGTCGGTGATCTTCTCATTGTGCTCCTCAACCTTCTTCTCCAAGCCTTTCTTTACATCGCCACTGATGGCTGCGGCACGGCCTTCGGCCTTGTTGATGACGCCACTGCACCAGCTACGCATCGATGTCCCACCCCAGGCTGCATACATGACGCTACCGCAAATCTCCTTGCCGTCTTTGTCCGTGAACTTGGTTTGGTTGTAGGTCTCTGCACGAGATAGAAACGAGAAGGTGCGCTTGATGGTTTTCAGAGATAGCTTCTCACCAGAGGAAATTTGGTTGGCCCGCTCCCAACCCACAGGGGTACCGCACTTGCTGCCGTTTTTATCACGGTGGCGTAGGGCACGCCGAGCGGCTGACTTCGCTGAGTCTGGGTAACCACCGTATGTTTCAGCCATTGTCTTCTGGTGTAGAGTTGGTCACGGAATCCGCATAGTCGCTCATGCGGCTCAACGGGATGGAGTTCATGAGGATGTGGTGCTCATCGCCGCCATTAACTGGACCAAGTCCTTCACGGCCTCTGACCTCATTGATTGACATGACCCCGTCTTGCAACATCGAGTGGTAGAACTTGGATCTGTTTTCGCTATCTGCCCGCAGCAACGTGTCGACGTCGAAGGTGCATTGCAAATTTTTGTCCCCGCGCAACAACTTCCTTTCGACTTCAAGTTCGATTCTTCGCACCCAGGGCAACACGCACCCTTGGTGAAATTGCAGGATTTGCTGCTCATAGTTGCTGTAGGCGGTATTGCTCTCCATGCCGATCATGGCCGGAGGGACTTGGTAAATACGTGCAATCTCCTCTGTGCTGTACTTCTTCATCTGAAGAAACTGGAGTTGCTCTAGTGGTACGCTTAGTGGTTGGTACTGAAATCCGCCGCCCAGGATCGCTACCTTGTGTGCGTTGCGACTGCCCGAGTATTCACGCTCCCATGTTGACTGCGCTTGCTTCATCTGCTCAGCAGTCATCTGCTCCTTCGTGGAGAGGATGCCGCCTAGCATACCTCCGTTCTTAAAGAAAGTAGACCCGAAGTCCTGGACAGCCTTAGCTGTTCCTAGGTTCTGGATGTGAACATGGGTGGGGTTGAGACCCCTGAAAGCTTGAATCTCAAGGATGTCACGCTGAGGGATCTTTGTCGGAGCCCCATCGTAACTATAAAACTTTTCTCCCGTAAGAGGGTTGGTGACCGCCGTGACGCGGCTCGCGGGGATGTGATACATCTGGACCTTTGAAGAGTCCCTGTCAATGTATGCGTGACCTGTACCGTAGAGCAAGGCGTCTGACACCATGCGCTGCCAGAATTCGTAGGCCCCGATAAAATCGTTTGGCTCCCTGCTGATCAATTGGTTCACAGGGTTGTTGGCCATCTTCCGCCTAGAACCGTCCCTGCCTACCCTGATGACGCTGGCCTCCATCATGGCAATGGTGTCCGCGATCCGGCTGACGCATGCATATACCGCACTAAGCTGTAGAGACTCTGCACCGGAACTGACACCCACCAAGGTGTTGTTCAAGATGGAGGTAGGCCCCATAAAAGAGAGGGGAGAGTGCTCCTGGGTGTATCTGTTCTCACGGATACCACTAAAGATGCGTTGAAAGATGTTGGGAGTCCCTGCGTTTTCAGCCATGTAGAGGGGGGAGAATTGCCGTGAATCTACATCTATCTATGTGAGATATAACTAATTACACACCATCGCCACCAACGACCGCCATAAAGAACTCAAAATCACCCGTATCTTCCTCTACGAACGTGAGAGCCTCACCTATAGACATGATGGCTGAAACCACTCCGTCAATCTTATCACCACTCTTGGCTTTGTCTGGTTTGATGTTGCCCCCTGGATCGTATCGCAGGTTGACGTTGCCCATCATCCACCTCAACACTTCGTCACCCCCATGCACAAGCTTACCGTTCAAGGCTGCCTTCTCAAACTCCTTTGAAGGGAAGCTCATGCTAGCAAAGCCCTGGCCATAAGGATCGCATGGGACGCCGTCACCCTCCAGGTCCCGTATAAGGTTAAGTGAATTCCATCTGTCGTAAGCAACACCCTTGATGAGGTACTTCTCCATTAGGTTGTCCTTGTCGTACTCAACCTTGCCGTCTACTATGTAGTGGCCACTGATGATCCTCCGTATAACGTTGTAGTCGGTGACGTTGCCTTTTGTGATATGGACGTTCGGAAGGTCTTTGAACTGGAGATACATGGTGTTCTCGTCCTTGTCAAGCCGCCTCTCCACTGCTCGCTCCGGTAGGAAGTAGTGCATGTCTATTCCCCACCCCTTGTCCTCATCTCCAGTGCATATAGCTATTGCTGATATGTCATCAGTGGCGGCCAAATCGAGACCTAGATAGGCGACGGGTTTGTTCGTTTTCTCGTCTATGACGTGAGTAACGCGCACCTCGCGGCAATTGCTTTCTGCCATCCAGTCGTCGTCTGGTATCCAAACAGCCTCCGTTCCAACGAAGACGTTCAGGTGCTTTACCATGAATTCGGTTACCGATCGGCTTCCGTAAAGCTTTGCGTTTTTGCATTGTGTGTCCATGTACTCCTTGGAGATGGATACGTCTAGGTTTGGGTTGGACTTCTTCCAAGCCTCCACATCATCCCATGCGTCACCCTCATCAATCTCGTAAGGAAGTATAAGTAGTCTGTCGTTCGTCTTCAGGTTGTCCAGGACATCCTTCCCCGCTCTCATAAATAAGGCACATGGACCGTCAGGAACAAATCCAGCCGTGGTGATGGCTAGCATGAGTGGAGACTTCCTTGAGCCCATAGATGAAGCGAGGACCCTGTAGAGGTCAGCGTTCTTCATCGCGTGAAATTCGTCCACCACCGCTAAATTCAGATTGAGACCGTCAAGGGTGTTTGCGTCAGAACTGAGTGGCTTGATCACGCCGTTCTTAGGTGTCTTCACCTCCGCACGTTGTACACTGAATCGCTTGCTTAGGGGTACGCTTGCTTTCACACCACGGCATACTTCGTCGAACACCTCCCTGGCCTGATCTCTCTTAGTAGCTGCTGTGACCAACTGAGGGGCACCGTCATTGTCTAGGACAGCCATTGCTAAAGCGATCGCTGCTGCTAATTGGGATTTGCCGTTCTTCCTCGCTACGAATAGGTGTGCTGTAGTAAACCTTCTCCTCTTACTGTCATCTACAGCAACCCATCCGAATATCTGCCCGACAAAGAAAACCTGCCATGGAGCCAACAAGAACTTATTACCCGCTAGGTCTCCCCTGGTGTGCTTGCATATTCTCTCTATGAAGTTGATGTATCTGGCAGCTTGCCAAGCATCGAACTTCCACTCCCAATCCTCCCTTTGGGCGTCATTAACAAAACGTTCGCACGCTAGCTTTATGTATTTGCCGGACACGATTTCTCCGCTCATTACTTCGTGAGCGTAATCGAACATCCTAATCACAGAGCTAACGTCAACCGCCATTACATCAAGTCGTCCAGCTCGTCTCCCTCTTGTGATTTGCCATTGGCCGCCATAGCACTAGTTGCCGCGCCAAGGATCCTGGACCTATCCATAGGGCTTAGACCTAGCTTTGCACTGAGCTTGAGAACTTGGTCCTGGGCTTTTGATAGAGCTGTAAAGGCTCCGCTGACATTGGAGCTGCCGTTGGGGTAGACTTGTATCACGTCACTGAAACCGTGGACATGTCGAGCAACCGCGATGTACAGAGCAAGGCTCTTGGCCAGCATAGTTATTGTAATCACGTCAACGGATTCGATCAGACCGCGATCGTCAAGGTAGTCTACGACGATACTAAACAGTCTTTGACCATCATCGTCCAATTGAAAGATGGGTTCCATCTCACCCTTACCCATACTGTGTAAAGCAGACTTCACCTGCTTAGCTTCCTTAGACTGCTTGGCTTTCGCAGCCTCCTCCTTCATCTTGGCTAGTACGTTGCTCTTGCTCATTTAATTCCCTTCTTCCATGTGCAACTCACGTATGCCATGTGGTTGTTGTCCACATCCACAAAGTATCGCTCATCCAAAATTCTTATGTCAAATGTATTGCTTGATGCGGCGAGAAGAGCGAGCTTGATATTGTCGTGAATCTCTGTGGCTTGATCAGCAGACCTACAGTATGTCGTGATGTCTACACGGTAAGTGATGGCTTCAGCAAAATTGGTTTTGGTTTCGTCGTAGTCAACATTGCCAATTGAGAATGTCATACCAGGCATCTCGTCACGCTGAGGTCGACGCGCGAAGGTGATCTTGTCTGCGGGGATGAGATTGGTAAGGTCGCTGTATGAGGTTAGTGCTGTACGCACTTCGCTCAGTAGTGTTCGCATGCTCATGTGCGAGTGATTTTTCTAAAGTGCTTTCGTCGTAGGAAGTCTTCCCACTCCTTTTGTGTTTCGTAGTAAACGCCCTTGGCGCTGTAGCTAGCCCGACGGCTATTGCATGATCGGCAACTACCCACGATGTTGTCCTGATCGTAGAAGTCAGCTAAGCTCGTGGTCATGCTGCTGGGTATGATGTGGTCGGCATCAGTGGCTGGTGTGGCTATGCCGCAGCATAGACACCATACGCATAGTGGATCCCTGAACAGAACCGCATCCCTAGTGGCTAGCCATTCGGCTGTGCGATACCTGGGATTGGATTGTGAGTCACTACCCTTGAAGGGTTTGTTCAAAGTACCGTCCTCGGCATTGCGCGAAGTGCGACCCTTGCCCGAAGCCATCCACGGCTTCTTACGGCCTCGTCTCTTGAGATCCATATCACAATGCTACGACGGGTCTGGTGAGCGGAGAGATGGAGAGCAACATCGGGCAAAATTGTTTCCGCGTGATCGTGACTGAAAAGTCTGCATCTCAGACGCGGCAAGGAACACAGCCCATTCCCCCTAGCTAACCTACTGGGTAGATATTTTTTTTTGAATTCTATCTCTCCAAGTCTCCCACTAGTACTAGACCCCCCGTGAACACTGGGGTTGAGATTGGTGACGAAGCGGTGACATCGGTGAGGAAGGCCGATCCAGGCAGCATTAACCCCCCCTGCCAAAATCTCGGTAGAATGTGCGAAAGAC
>NZQM01000103.1 GCA_002695905.1 Parvibaculum sp. | reverse complement strand
GAGTCTGGATAGGCGCAAGACCTGCGCGACTGGTACACGTTCATCTTGTAGGACGGATAAGCCGACAGCAGCGCCTTGTAGCCGTCCGACAGCTGATCCGCGTATTGACCCATATTTGCAGCGGTGATGGTGAATTTGATGCCGTCGCTGGCAAATGGATTCTGAAGTTTATCACCCGGCGTATACGTTACATTGCTTGGCACCGTTGGCAGGCCACCGGTCCAAGCCGGAATGTCACCGCTACCTGCTTTCTCCGCGCCTACTGGCGTCAGATCCGCACCCAGCCTATTCACCTGGGAAGCTGGCACACTCGCAAATGCGCTTGTCACCAAAGCACCAGCGGCAAAAAGCGTCACTATTCCTGTTGTCTTTTTCATGGTTCCCTCCACGAGGTTTCAGTCTCGTTATCGCAGGTATGGAAGAAATCCCTTCAGCATCTGGATACGCAACACGCCTGCCAAAACGAAGACCCCCTACCCAATAGGAAAAGAATACCGATTGAATCGGAGTGCGGCGATTCAAAGCTCCGCATACAAACAGTTGTGTCAGTAGACAAATCGCAGAAAACCGGGAAAAATTCGCGTCCAAATTATTAATGTTTGGTAATCTCAAAAAGAAACGGCCAGCTCCTTAGGAACTGGCCGCCTCTCATACAAGAGTATGTTTTGTTAGATCAGCGAACGCCGAGTTGACGGATCGATGCAGGGGTAAAGTGACCCGCATCAAGCTCATCAGCTGTGTAATTCGTTGGACCTTCTTCATTTTCCATGGTCAGCGCCAGATAACGTCCAGCCTGCAAGTCATAGACAATTTCAGCTGCCTTGTTGCAGAGCGGCACTTGATAGCGCTGAACACCGTGCTCTTCCTGAACACGCCACAGCTCACCACGACCGTCATAGTTTTCAGCAGCAGCAAGCGTCCAGCTGTCTTCATTCATGTGCATCACGCGGCGCGCATACACATGCCGGTTGCCGGGCTTGAGGTTTGCCTCAATGGTCCAGACTCGACGCAGCTCATAACGAAGCACGTCCTGGTTGAGGTGAAGCGGCTTGATAAACTCTGAGTACGGAACATTGAAAGAATCGTAGGAATTCTCGGCAATGTATTTCGCAGTCTTACCGATAACAGTCCAGTCATAACGGTCTGGCGCGCCATTATAGCCATCGAAAGAATCCGATGTGCTCAAGCCGTCAGAGTTCGTGCCTGGATTGTCATAGGCAATGTTTGGCGCACGACGCACGCGACGTGTACCTGGGCTATATTGCCATGCTTTCCGTGGATCGACTGACCGGTCCAAGGTTTCATGCACGAGGATCACCGAACCAGCGGAACGCGCTGGTGCAACAGTGTTCGCGATAAAGAAGATGGAGATATTGTCAAGCTCTTCCGCCGCAGACTTGCTTGGGTCAGACCATCGCAGGATCACATCCTGCTGAGAGATCACATTCGTATAATCGCCTGAACGCGTGACAGCAGCATTGGCAGTCTGGCGAATGATCTTGAAGTCACGATAGCGCAGCGTGTGATTCCAGATGATCTCAAGCGCATTGTTTGGAATCGGGAACGGAAAGCCATTAATGGCTTTACCAACACCATTACCGCCACCGACAAGCTCGCCGACTTCTGCATTATTGCGCGTAGATGCATAAACTGACTCTGGATACGCACAAGTCCGACGACCTTGATATACGTTCATCTTATATGATGGGTAGGTCGACAGAAGCAGCTTATAGCCGTCTGTCAGTTGATCCGCATACTGCCCCATGTTTGCGCCAGTAATGCTGAACTTCACCGCATCCCCTGAAAATGGATTCGGAATTTGTTCTCCGGCCTGAACGCTCACGCCAGATGGAATGCTCGACAGCCCCCCGGACCATGCCGGAATGTCGCCGCTTCCCGCTTTTTCTGACCCCATAGGTGTCAGATCAGCCCCAAGCCGCGCGGCCTGGGAAGCTGGAACCGACGCCATGGCGCTGGTCGCAAGGACGCCAGCGGTCAGGCACGATGCCAACCCTAGTGTTAGGTTTTTCATTAGTTCCCTCCTCAAAATGCCCCCGCATTTTTATGACATCGATCGATCCATTTATGGGATTTGACCCATCTGGTGGGGCTACGCCTAATGCCAACTTGAGAACGGTAGCATAGTCCGAAGGCGAATAGGTCCTACGGATTGGTCATATTGGGGAGAGAAAATCCCAGAAATCCGTGTATTTCGCATGGGCATTTATTAAATCTTCGTAACAAAAAGCCCCGGTGCAAAATTTGCTCCGGGGCTGAGTCTGATGGGAGCCTCGCAGGCCTCATGCGCATCGCAAATTAGCGAACGCCGAGCTGACGAATGGACGCCGGTGTGTACCGGTTTGCATCAAGCTCATCCGCAAAATAGTTGATCTGCGGTTCTTCATTGGTCATTGCCAGCGAAAGATAACGTCCAGCCTGAAGGTCATAAACAATCTCCGCTGCAGTCCCGCAAAGCGGAATCTGATAGCGTTGCAATTGGTGCAGTTCCTGAACACGCCACAACTCACCACGTGCGTCATACATGTCAGAAGATGAAATCGCCCAACTGTCTTCGTTGATTGTTTTCACACGACGACCATAGACGTGGCGGTTGCCAGCCTTAAGAGTCGCTTCAATCCGCCAGGTGCGCGCCATTTCATAGCGAACAACATCTTGGTTGACGTGAAGGGGAGCAATGAAACTGTCGTAAGGAGTCGCTTCAGCATCGTAATTGTTGAAGGCGATGAGCTTCGTTTCTTTGCCGAGCACAGTCCAGTTATAGCGGTCTGGCGCACCATTATAGCCATCGAAAGAATCCGATGTGCTCAGGCCGTCAGAGTTAGTCCCAGGATTGTCATAAGCAATATTTGGCGCACGACGAACCCGGCGTGTACCCGGGCTATAAGACCAGGCTTTGCGCGGATCGATTGAACGGTCCAAAGTTTCATGCACCAGGATCACGTTACCAGCAGACCGCGCAGGAGCAACTGTGTTGGCAATGTAGTAGATCGAGATGTTGCCAAGATCTTCAGCCGCGGCCTTAGACGGATCCGACCATTGCAGAATAGCTTCGTCCTGAACCGTCTGGAGCGTGTAGTCGCCCGAACGCGTTACAGCTGCCGCCGTAAACTGTCGAGTAAGCTTGAAGGAACGGAATCGGAGTGTATGGTTCCAGATGATTTCAAGCGCATTGTTCGGGATCGGGAATGGGAAGCCCATAATCGCTTTACCCACACCATTACCGCCACCAACAAGTGTCCCAACTGCAGCGTTTGAGCGCGTTGCAGCGTAAACATTGTCAGGATAGGCGCAAGAACGGCGCGTTGGATACACGTCCATCTTATAGGAAGGATAGGTGCTCAAAAGCGCACGATATCCATCTGTCAGGTATTGGTCATACTGAGCCATATTCGCGCCGGTGATCGTGAACTTAGCACTGTCACTTGCGAACGGGTTGGGCAGCTTATCACCCGGTGTATAGGACACACTACTGGGTACGGCTGGCAGGCCGCCCGTCCAAGCAGGAATGTCGCCGCTACCGGCTTTCTCAGCACCAACAGGCGTTAGATCTGCACCCAGACGGCTAACTTGTGCGTCAGGCACTGCTGCCATTGCACCCGTCGCAATAGCGCTGGCTGCAAAAAGCGAGACCATGGCGGTCGTCTTTTTCATAAAAGTCCCTCTCTAGTTACACGAGGATGTCGCTCTTCCAGCGCTCACCCCAACTGACATACTTGTAGAATGTCACACGGGATGACGCAAAGAAAAGGGCCCAGCAAATGCCTGCTGGGCCCTTAAATTTTCGTAATGTCTGGAGCAGGAATGCTCCAGCTATCTCCTTAGCTAGACCTCAGAAGGAGTAGCTCAGGTTGATGGACACAAAGTCCTGGTCGCCAACATTGTTATACTTCTCATTGCCGAAGTTATTGACGTAGGAGATGCCACCGCGCCACGTGTTCTGGTAAGAACCGTTGACCGCAAGGCTTACCCGCTTCCGACCTTCACGGAAGTTGGACATTGGAGCAGGGGAATTACCCTTCACGTCATGCGACCATGCAATCTGTGGGCTCAATGTGATCGGTGTACCAAACGCATTATTGTACTGGAGAATACCCACCAGAACATAGCCATAGGAGAACTGCGTTGGACGACAGCCGTTCCGCGTGCTCAGAACCAAGAAGCTCTTGAGCGGCAGGTCGGTACCTGAAGTACAAACGTTACCCCATTGTGCCACAGAGAAGTCGCCCTCATCTGGAGCATCTGGCACATACATAGCGCCCAACTCGGTGAGCAGAATACCGATGTCAGCACCCAGCGCCCCAACAATTTGGTTAGAGTTTGTGTATGTAGCGGTTGTGCCAATATCAAAATTCACCACTTCTTCACGAACAAAGCCCTGATAGTCCCGCGATGTCCCTTGTGCAACACTGCCGCAAGATGAGTTGGGCAAAGTCTGAGCGGCATCAACTGCAGCTGTTACAGCGTCTGACCCAAGAATTCCGTCAAAAATACATGACGCGCCCAAAGTAGCAATTGTGATCTGGTCAGTATCAAGCTGGAACGGCTGATCCTGACGGAACGCCACCTCGCCCTGTACGCCCCAATCACCAACCGTGGTGTTAAAAGACACACCGTACAGTTGAATGTCTTCAGGATATTCGAGGTACAGACCAATTGATGGAATGCCACCAACAGCCGGCCCATTAACAACAAGCTCAGTACCATCCGTCAGCAGACTTGCCCCGGCATCTGTTTGCGAGAAGGCCAGAGCGCAATTCAGGATCATATTCTCCAGAAGGCTGTTGTCTGTAATCGCACCACCAGCCGCCGCAACAACGCCGGCACCCGCAAGGGCTTTCGCGTCACCGCCAACGAGTGCTTCAGCGGCAGCGAAGACGCCATATTGATCCAATGGAACAACACTGTTCAGGTAAGCAAGCTTCGCGGGATTTAGGGCCGCAGTCAATTCACCAGCGTTGGCGACAGTCGCGCCACCATTCGCAAAAGCATCCGTGCCACAGGCAAGCGCACTTGTTCGGGCGGTGGTCCCGGCGTTCGCACCCACCGCTGAGTAACTGCGGTAAGACGTATTCGGGTCGCCGTTAAGTCCAACCGACAACCGTTGGGACACAAGAGGCAGACGGGAATGGTAGTTCATGAAGTAGAACCCAAATTCAGTTGAGTTCAAATCTTCGGCATACCAGCGAAGTGCCAGCCCATATTGACCGGTATCTTTTGCTTCCCGGTCGACGAGGCGCAGAATATCCGGAGTGCCCCCATTGAGCGCCAAACGATTGGCTTCACTTTGACCGATAGGAAGGTCAACAGAGTAGTCTACAAAGGGATTGGTCCCGCCAGCACCCGGACAAACGAATTGAGTCAAACCCGCACCTGCATACGCAGCATTCAAGGCTCCAGTCAGCGCATCCGGCGTGGAACAATTACGGTTTAAGAACCCGCCGCCGCTCGTCCCGCCGGTAACCCAGCTCGCACCGCCCACGTTACCACCAGGTCCACTGCCAACACGGGCAACGTCTGATACGGAAAATGGAGTGCCAGGGCGGTCAAGCTTGAGTTCCTGGTATTCCAGTTGATAGAAAGCTTCCAGAGAAAGATCATATGGCAGCCCCAAAGATGCATACGCACCCCAGACCGGCAGCAGACCTTCGCGAATTTCCGCACCTGGACGGCGGAACGCGTTCACGTCAAACGGGTTCCAGGAACTGATACCGTTGAGGATAAATGTTGCTTCTCCCCAGTTCACCACCTGCTTACCAAGACGAACGTTCAGTGGCAGATCGCCGACATTGAAGTCACCCGACACGTAGAAGTCGAGCAGATCAATATCGCGAGCAACATCAACCCGCGCACCGTCCTGGATACCAGAACGGGCATAAGAACTGCTGCTATCAAGCACAGCATCATAGAAGGAGTTGACCCGGGCAAAGAACTTGTAGTTCTCGTAATTTGCCTGAATGTCATTCGTCATCTTCACGATACCGGATGTCAGGTCCCATTGGTCAAAGTTCAATCGACCGTCATCCCCATTGATCGAACCAGCAAACGCGTCACTTGCCAGTCCCCCATTGGGCAGCGTCGGCGCAGCGTCGAGAGTAACAGCCTGGCCACCACCAAACGCGGTTACACCGGTAGCCGTACCGGGCGTCACCACAAACGCCGTGTTTTTTGACGGTCCTCCATTACCAGCAGCAAGAAACAGTTTGTTAGTTTCTACCACCCGCATAGACACGCCAGCCGAAACTGTCGTGTCAAAAAAGACTTGAACACCGCCGAAATTATACTCCAGCGCGTTCGCAGTAGTCGATGCAGCTACCAAGCCAACGCCCACGGCGGTGCTTAATAGTGCAGAGCGTACTCTGCTAGTTATCATGGAACGATCCTCCTCGATCCTCGATGCGTTTACACATTGCAGCTGGATCGGGAGGCGGTGTTTGTCCCCTCATAGGCAAACTAGTCCCCCCCTGGCCAGTCAGCATCCCTCGCGTACATCCCGCCGGGAAAGACCAAGTGAGTCAAGGCATTTGGATAAAATTGTCGCACCCGGGGTAACGGTTGCGTGACAGGTATGGCAATTATGCCACGCAATTGAGCAACAAAGGGTCTTTCGCGAAACATTCGCAGCTTTCCAGTGTCCCAAAGGCTGCCTCACAAAGGACCGACAGAATCACTGTTAACACATTGTTAATACGAGAGATTTCCGCCAGATTTCGACTTTGTCGCGCTTCGGATTTTGGCCCTCGAAATCAGCAAAAGAGGGACAAATCTGACAGCTGAATTTGTGGGCGCACCGCCCATCCTAGACGCACAAGGACAACTCAGGTGCACCTGCAAGGAGAGCGGCAAGTCACGGCAGATAACGACAGTTCACGCCTACAAACGCGAGAGACGATTTAATCGGTCCGGAAGCGTAACAACCACCAAAATGGAACTATGTGACGATGCCAGCCGTCTTAAGAGCTGCAATCGCCTCATCTGGCTCTGCGCGGGTCCGGTAATCACGGGCAATATGGGCATAGACGATCAGCCCATCCTCGCCCACCACATATGTGGCTGGAATAGGTAGCCGCCACCCTGCCTCATCATGAGCGTCCGGCAAGTTGTTGCCAAACATCTCGTATAGCTTTTCAAGCTCAGGCGGCAGAGTGAAGACAATGCCCAAAGCCTCAGCGAGCCTGTTTTGCGGATCGGTCAGAACCGGGTAGGAAATCTCGTTCTTCGCAGCCGTCGCCTCCGCCCGGTCTGGCGTTTCCGGGGAGATGGCAACCAGCTCAGCCCCGAGAGACCGAATTGTCTCTAATTCCCCCTGATAGGCTTTGAGCTCTAAATTGCAGTAGGGGCACCAGCCACCGCGATAGAAATTCACCAGAACCGGGCCATGCCCGAGCAACGATGAAAAGGTGACCACTGCACCATCAGACTTCTGAAGTTCAACCTCAGGGAAGCGGTCACCAACGCTAAGAGCATTGTCTCCAATACCCTGCCCATCCAATTCCTCAGCCGCCTTGTGCATGACAGCCAGCGCTTCCTCAGGGATCCGTTTCGCAGATCCAGCACTCATGGCCTCAAGTTGTTCTCTCAGTGACATAGCCACCTCCCCATCTGTCATTCTGTTTTCTGTTGAACCATACCTGGGTGCACACCAGGCAATCACCAATCACAAAATGGGACGGTTGGCCAACAACACGCCAAGTTGCGCAAAACACAGCACCATTGTAGCAGGGGACATGTTCGGCCCGCTCCTGTCCTATCTGCGTTTCATACGTGGCCACAAATCCCTGCTGACTTTTGGGCTGCTCATGACTTTCGGGTCGAGCTTCGGTCAGTCGTTTTTTGTCGGCCTCTATCAAATGCCACTTCGGGAGATGTATGACCTATCGGCATCTGCCTTTGGCGGCGCTTTTTCATTCGTCACGCTCTTAAGCGCCGCCGCCCTGCCTTGGACAGGCCGGGTGATCGACCAGGTCCCCTTACGAACATTTTCGACAAGCGTCATTCTTGTTTTAAGCGGTGCCGCACTCGCGATTGCTTTCGTCCCGTCCTTTTGGATGTTTGTCGTCGCGCTCTTCTTCCTGCGTCATTTCGGGCAGGGACTCATGTCCCACACCTCATCCACCGCCATGGGGCGCTACTTCTCCGTCAATCGTGGCAAAGCCGTCACCATTTCAGCGGCCGGGTATAGTTTTGGCGAGGCCATCTTTCCCGCCATCGCAGTCGCATTGATTGCACTAGTGGGCTGGCGCGAAAGCTGGGTGATCTACGCCGCCGCGCTCTTGCTGGTTTTGCTGCCGCTCACCTATGGCTTGGTGCAGACCGACCCAAAACCAGAAACCGTGGTAAATACGGATAATGCAACCGACCCCGATGACCGCACCGCCAAGCGCGACTGGACCCGTGCAGAAGTCATGCGCGATCCCCGCTTTTATATCCTCGTGCCTGCCATGATGGCGCCTGCTTTCATCCTCACCGGCTTCTTTGTGCATCAGGGTTATCTCGCTCAATCAAAGGGCTGGCCCATTGAACTTGTCGCTGCAGGCTTCTCTGTCTTTGCAATTGTAAAACTGGTGGCCTCACTACTTGCAGGCCCCTTTGCCGATCGGTTCGGCTTCCGCCCACTCATCGCGCTCTACATGGTGCCGCTTGCACTTTCCATGATCGCTCTGGGCACGGTCGAGGCGACCTACGGCATCTTTCTCTATTTCACGCTGGCAGGCATTTCGACCGGCGGCGCCATGGCAGTCGGTGGCCTGTTGTGGCCCGAGCTCTACGGCACCAAGCATCTCGGCGCGATCCGCTCGCTCAGCGTGTCGCTCATGGTTTTCGCAACAGCGCTCGCACCGGTGACTTTTGGATGGCTGATAGATGCCGGTCTCGGCGCCAACATGATTGCGCATATTTCACTGGGCTATAGCGTGCTGGCCGTGGCGCTCGTGATCTTCTTCCTTTGGCGGGAAAAAGCTCAGAACCAGGCCGCCAGCCGACCCAAACCTTGATATCCACACGCGCCACCCTAAGTCCGTCAGGATGGCCATAAATGAAAATACAACTCAGATAGATCCAGACATTGCCCAATCTGCCCGAACCCTGATCGGCCAGTACGGAGATGATGCTGCGGTAATTGCCACCCTTCGCGCCGCAGAGCTTGCCGCCACAGGAAATGTGGACAGCCTCTTCTTTTGGGATTCCGTTATTGAACTCATTGAGGACATGGCCGAAGGCAAAGCCCCGCAGGACGCGTGACACAAGCCGGACACTTCGAACCAGCAGGGCTGCATCCTGAAATCCGGATGTGAAATTTTTTCATTCACACCAAATGGAATTCATGCGTCACCGCCTTGCGCTCTTTTAGAGCGCAAAAACCGTGGGGTACGCAGCACGACCCGCCACAGTGACCAATACAGACATGCCAGCCCAACGTCCGGTCAACAGATTGCAGACCTAATGGCAGATGCCCATATGCAAGCGAAACATGTCTGCACTTGGAGGGCTCTATGAAGGTGGAACACACAATTGAGATCAATGCGCCCGCGGAAACTGTTTGGGCCGTGACGGCAGACATCAACAATTGGCCCGACTGGACACCCACCGTGGAGAAGGCAACCCGCCAGGACGAGGGACCCTTTCGCATCGGCAGCCATGCCCGCATGCAACAGCCGGGCATGCCCGAAGCCATCTGGACGGTGATCGAAATGGACGAAGGGCAGAGTTTCGCCTGGGAAACGCACATGCGCGGCATCCACTTCACAGCAACCCATCACACCGTCGCAACAGAGACGGGCTGCACCAACACGCTGGGTCTGGAATTAAAAAGCGTGCTCGCCTTCCTGCTGTGGCCCATCGCCAAACGCCAGGCGCTCAAAACGCTGGAAACAGAAAACAAAGGCCTCAAAGAATTTTGTGAGCGCAAGGCGCCTGCCTGAACCAGCCCAGGAACAAAAATCGACTTCGACTAATGCTAAGATTGGTCTAGCCTCCGAGACCCAGAGCCAATAGGCCAGAGGACAGGGAG
>NZQM01000102.1 GCA_002695905.1 Parvibaculum sp. | reverse complement strand
CCACCCTGAGGCAATAGCACATCAATCTTAGTCAGGTTGCTCCCAGGTGGGTGAAGGATGGCGCTGAGGTTTGAGTCAGTTTCTATGTTGTCAAAACCTTCGACATAGTTTCCATAGAACAACCTGTTGTTCGAGAACGTCTGCGCCCCTGCTCTTCTAGGGACAGAGTCAAATGTCTTTTGTGTATCCGAATCGGGAGCAACGATGTAAATGCCGTCATTGGCAAATACAAATTCTTGATTGGCCGCATCGGGAAGGTTCTTCAATTCAATAACTCTAGAGTAGAATCCAGAGTTCCCTTGGCGCACGTAGAGAATAATCTTTTCTACAGGGCCCTTAGAGTTATTTAGGGTTACACGAATCTCGTTATTGTTTACCTGAACAGTAGGGCCATCTCCCGTTGAGGATACATGACCAGAGCTAACTGCAAGCTTCGAAGCTGGAGACAATGCTGAGTACTCCCCATCATCATAAACATACTGGTATGCAAATTGAAACAGCTCGTTACGCAACCTATTCACGCGCCTGTCTTCGTTGGTCTGGAACTTAATCACAGGAGCAAACATGGGAGGCTTCTTGCACACGGCAAGGAAATCGTTTCTCTCAGGGAGAGACCCGCTATTGATTAACTCATTGTACTCATTAGCCAACGCTTTGGTCGCGTTAATCTTTCTTGGCTCGTTCCTGTTGTCCGTGAAGTACAGCAGATGTTCTGAGTTCTGATTGACCACAAGGTCTGCCTTGATAAAGGACTGCAGGTTGAAGTTCAACACCTCGTTCTCATAAACCTTCTCAAAAACGTTTGAGTCTTCTGTCCCAGGAGATGCGATGTATCGGTATATCCCGTGGTTACCTCCACTGTTGTAAAGGAAGAAGTAGATACACTTGTGAGCTTCCGAGGTGCATACACCAACAACCCTGTTCTTGCCTGAAGAAGGAAGGGCATCTGCTGTTGGGTCTTTAGCGGACACCAGCTTGTTGCCCTCTACATTTTTAATAACCCCAGCGTCACCATCTTCCTCATGAGAAACGCGAACATTAAGGGCATCGACCATCTCGAAAGACTTGAGTATTCTTTCGTCGTCGTCCCTGTTTAGATATTGAGGGATAAGCTTGTCAATCGCCATCAGTACTTAGGGGATTGTTTGAAGTTCTTACGAATAACCTGAAGGGCGTCCTCTTTACTGAAGGATTTCAATCTAGAGTTGGCTCTCCTCAGCTCGTTAAAGTATTCGGACCTCGCGCGTGCCTTCTCCCCTGCAGGAACGGTGCTCTTTCTCTGTACGATTTTGTAGTAGATGTAGGCTCTGAGGGCCTCTTCCGCCATAACATGCACGGTAGGGTTCTCACTCCTAGCTTCATCAGCCACGTACTCAATCACCACCTCCGAGACATCTGAAGACATAGCGAGCTCAATTCTATTTTGGTCTAGGTTGAGCCTGTAGTCTCCTCTGTACTTCCCGCCACCGAAACCATAAACCTGTCCTACATTGTTTTGATAAATGTAATTGCTGAATACCACGTGGTCATCTTGACCAAACAAAGCCGTGGACACAGAGCCCTTGTCGTCAACCCTGTCAAACACACCATCACCGTTAGAGTCAATCAGCTGTCCCCCGCTTGTCTTAGAGTACTTTTGAGAAAAGTTAATGTTCTGGTTTGGACCCAATACATACACCAACCCGTCGGCTCCAACAATACCAATCTTAATCAAAGACACGAAGTCGTCTGGAAGGTCAACCGTGTCGTTACTATTCTTTGACAGCTTAAGGGAACGGACACGCTGAAGAACATCAAATCCCATTTCTCTTATTCCTCTAAGAGCGTGGTTGTGCACAATGGTCTCAGAGATGTTTCTTGCAAAGTCCTCTCCGTCGATGGACATTACGAAGTCGTTAACGACCTCTGATACTGTTACTAGGTTGCGTGCCATTATCCTTGTTGTCTTCCGTAGTTAATCAAAGCAGCATCTCTTAATGATGTGCCAATCATGCTGGCCACCTCAAGCACAAGTTGCTCCTCCCTGTCTTGTGGTAGTTCAAAGTCAATACTTGTAGCAGCATCGAAAACCTCATCGCCCGCTACTGTTGTATATCCGAACTGAGGCTGCGAAGAAGTTGAGGCTCCCGCTGTAGTAACACCTTCAGGAATCTTATAGTATCTGATGTCAATCTTCTTGATTGAGTTGGGGTGAACTTCTAGCTTGTCAGCAACAAGCACAACTGGCTTACCGATAGACGGCCCTGAGAGCGTGCTCCTTAGCATGTAATCCAGCCTGTGGGGGTCGTACATGATTTCAATAGGAATAGACGTTACAACCCCCATCAAAACACTCCCGTAAGTCTTCGCCGATGACAGCTTGTAGAAGTCGGAAGGATATGTGTACTTCAGGTCTGCCTGCCTTTCCTGTGTAGCATTACGCAGATACATCGACAGCTCCTCTCTGACGTCGTTTGTTTTTGACAAGTCACGCTGTCCGTCTCTACCGCTTAGTCTAATTGATTCTGAAGCCAAAACCTCGGACCACATCTTATTAAAGACTGCGGTTTGTGCAATAGGCGCCATGGTGTTAAACTCCGACGGACTGATAAAGCCACGCTGCTCCTTGTTGGCAAGGTCCTTTAACACTTCGTATACTCTCTTGACGCTTATCATTTTTAGACTTTTGGGCTTAGCAAATATAACGAAAAAGGGGAGGGCCTTCTGGCCACTCCCCCTTGCTCACCTCACACGTCAATGTCAGGCTATCTCTGCAAGCTGCTTATCAATGTCAGAAAGCACAATGCTTCCCAAATCTGTCATGCAATAACGAGACAGAGTTTCTTTGGCATCTTGGCCAGTTGGCACACTAAGGATAACCTTGTTGGTGTCATACCACACAACAGCTCCGCCATTGAACCTCACAATGTTGAAGTCAAATGCTTGAGACACGGAGCTCCTCACCTCCACAAGTGGATTGCTTACCATGTCCAGAAACTTCTGAGGGTTTGTTCTGGCGTAACGAACCATAGCCCTCTTTACTGAGAGGTCGTCTGCGTCGATGTTAATCTTTAGAGACATTGCCAGGGGCAAAAGTTCATTCAAAGCCTTGCTCTTAATGATGCTAATGGCATCATGAACTAAGAACTCATTATCAATCTCAGCCTCTTTTCGTGTCTCTACGTTTAAGGCAGCAAAAACTTTACCACCGTTTGCCTGGTTGTCTGGATGACATTCCAAAAACCTCTTAAGGTTAGGCTTTGACGTGGGGACCAAAAGCATCTTGTCTTTGAACAATACCTGCTCAACAACAGGACTGTCACTCTGCTCGTCCGCAAAAGGAGATGACTCCATAGGAGCGTACCTCAGCTGTCGCACCCTCCCCGTCTCTTCGTCGAAGTACTGAAGGTTGCTGTTTCTAATCTTCAAAAGAATACCGCCTTTGTTGTTAACTGTCACAAAAGTTGTAGGCAGTTCAACTGGATTGGGGACGGACCTCTTGAGCGTAGGTCTTTTTGAAACCTTAGGAGTAGTCTCTACTGTAGGTTTTGATGCCGTCTTAGGCGCACGGCCACGCTGGGTTGTTTTATTTTCCATGATATTTTATTAAGACTTGGAAGTAAAAGGGGGAGAGCAATTCCCTCCCCCAGTTACCAATTAGATTACTTAATCAACACGTGCTGGTTTGCAGCGCGGGTGACCAAGTTACACTCAGAGCGGTAGTTAAACTGAGCGACGTCCTTGGTGTCATTGCTGAACCCGAGAACACCACCACCAGTTACCCAGTGCTCCATCTCTCTGCTGTAACCTCCAACGGCCTTGTAGTTCATCTCCAAAGCAGGAGCTCTGTTTCCAGTCTTAGCGTCTACGACGTTAGCCAATGGAATCATAACACCTTTGAAGTCAGAACCGTCCAACAAGGTTGGGTCATTCAAGAGCTTCCAGCTGTGCTTGTGGAAAGTGTATCCACCACGGCCAAAGGAAGAGAAGCCCAAGTTGAGGGCCATGTCCTTATCGTTGTTGAATGCACCGAAGTTAGCAGCCACACCAGAGGTGGTCGCAGCGCCAGCGCCAGCGGAAGAAATCATCTTGTCCAAGGCAAGCATCTGTGCTGTATTGCAGTACATAGCGTACTCGGCAGGAGCTCCTTGCTTGTCCAGTTGTGTAATAAGCGCGTCGATATCGTCCAATGGTCCAACACCAGTCCCAACGGCAGTAGCGCCTACGAGTTGATTTGTGACGAGACCTCTGTCTTCGAGGGCTGCGAAGTAGCCTTCAGAGCCTCCAACCTTTACGGCTGTCTGGTCTGTGGTAGCCTTCTCTCCCAACAACAAAGTCATCTCACGCTTATCCATAAAGCGCTGACGAGTGTCTTGCTCACCCTTGAGGTACCATCTGTAGTCCCCGTTTCCAAGGTCGATGTAGCCAATGTTGGTCGCTTGTGAACCGCTAACCTTGTAGGTCTCCTTAACAATAGAGTAAGGGTTGGTTCTCTTCACAACGTTAGACTCCAAGAACCTATCAGGCTGGTCTGAGCCCTGCTCAAACATGTTACCTACGATAGGGAGTTCCACAGCAGCATCAGCAGTCAACTCAGCAGACAAACCGCCGTCAACGAGCGTGTGGAAGGTCACCTCCACAGTACCAGCAGCAGCGTCAGTGATGGCTACACCAGTGCAGATGCAGCGGTCACCGCCATTGGCCAACACGATGTCACCCTTGCGAGCTACGAGTGGCTTGACAGAAGCGTCTTCTGACTGGGCGTCATACCCTGTACCGCCGTGCTGGTGGATGCCGTCAAGAATAAATGACTTTGCAGAAACAGCAGCGGTAGTCTTAACAGCGCCTTCTTGCTTCTGGTGAAGGCGAGCCTCCTCCCAGTAAGTCACTTCATCAGCCGTGCCAGCGTTGTTTACAGCTCCAGTCAACTTGAGGAATCCTGTGATTCCCTGGTCGCCGAAGGTTTTGATGAGGTTGGCACGCACGTCGGGTGCGTTGACCTCGTCGATAAAGTCAAACAACGAAGTGTATTTCGTTGGGTCGACTTGGTTAAACACGGAATTGTTGATACCCTTTGGTCCAGGGTTTCCACCGTTGTTTGTAATAGTAATTGCCATAATAGTTTTTGTTTAGGCGTTAGAACTTAAAAGTCATCCCACCACCATTGCCGAACGCATCTCTTAGCTGCTCTTCCAACTTATTTGACGTCGTCTGTTCTGTATTCTGTTGAGGCGACGTATCCGTAGATACATTGCCAGCACTCTGAACAACTTTTCGCTGTCCATCACTCATGCCTTGCCTATAAACAGAAGACACAATTTCGTCGATGTTGTCAATCAAGGCTCGGTGAGAACTTAACTTATCAAAGTTCCAGTCCCCGCCGTCCGTGATGTAGTCATCAAAGTATTGGTCGAGCTTAGTATTCTTTTCAATGAGACTGGACTTGTACTTATTGTCAAGACCATACGTGAACTGCTGACCGCTAGGAAGTCCAAAGACTAACCCATCAAGGTCTTCAACCTCACGCTTCATCGTAGAGACCCATTCATCATTGATGAAGGATTCTGGCATTTCGCTATTTACCTCTGGTGCCTCGTACTTGGTACGGACATCTTCGATAGAACGACGTGCCTGCTCCGCATCCATCTTAAGCTGGAGCTGCGACATCTTAACGTCTTGTTCAGTATTCGTGTCAGGGTCCAGTCGATACTTGTTGGAGATAAGCATATCAATTTCCTCAGTGTTGAGGTTGCTATGCTGCATCTTCATGTCATTACGAACAGCAGACATGTCATCCATTTCAGATGTATTCAACCGCTGGTACGCATACCAATCTTCTGGACTCCGACCCGTCTCTCGAACGAAGTCGTTAATCGCAGCTACCCGCTCGTCAATTTCAGTCGGGGCTGTGGTGAATCTCTCTTTCACAGAATCAAAACTGTCGAACTCAGACCCCAGCTTTTCGCTCATGTATCTAAGGACTTCAGAATCTAGCTCTTCTTGAGAGAATTCATTATCTTGAGTTACCTGTTCTTGCGGAGGAGATACCTCCTGAGTCTGTTGGACTGGCGGAGCATCCACCAGCTTAGGCTCGTTAACAGGTTCACTTTCAGGTTGAGAAACAGGTTCCTCAACAGGAGGAGCAGCTTGTTCAACTGGTGCTTCAGTTTGCTGAACATCTTGTTGGGGTGTTTCTTGTGTAGGAGGGGAGTCCGACATTGCGAACCCAGCGTCCTGCATCGCTGTGCTTAAATCTTTCATGCTCTTTTATTGAATTACCATTTTACTTTGTTTGCCCACCATGCCGCACTCATCTTGCCTTTGGCAATGTTCTTTGCGTGACGGGACTTAAAGGCCTTCCGTTGTTTGGGATTTTGATTTGTCTTGGCTCCTTGCTCTCCAAAGCGAATGAGTCTAACCTTATCGCCAACCTTAGCCAAAACCACATGAGACTTCTTAGGGTGCTTGGGAGTTCTCTTGGCTTTGTTTACGCCAGAGAGACCATGCTTCTTAAGAAGATTTTTGATGCGGCTCATGCTGCGAATATAATCATATCCATTATTACGGATTTGTCTCGTGCTCTGTGCTGCTGGTGCCTAGGTTGTTTGAAGTGTCAAACTCGATGATAGTAGTAACGTGCCAATAACCATTCCCAGAAATATCTGCAGACGCTTGTATGCTTGCGGTACACAAGTCTCCCGCTTCAAAATGCTGAGCATTGTCAAATACAAAATGAAAGGTGTGATTGTCATCTGTTGATGTCACAGGCAAAACCTCTGACTCTTCAATAGTCCAGCCCGCAGAGTTAAACACACTGCTTCCAGTGGCAATAGTATTTACTCGAAGGGTCAAGTCTCCATTACCCGTAAGACTCGTAGACTTAAGAGAAATTGATTTAATCCTACCACTAAAGGGCATGAGCATAGCCGCCTCTTCTTGATAAAGCTGAGCCTGCTCGTTGATGTCCTTAAAGGGAAGGTAGTGGGGGATGGTTGAAATGTCGTCAAAGAAACTCTGACTATACACCTGCGTTAATGTCGTACTAGCTCCTGCCGATGCGAATGAAAGGTTTCCGCTGCCATCAGTTTTAAGCACCTGCCCATCCGTTCCGTCCTCTCCTGGTAGGACAAATGTCGTATTCGACGACATTGAATCGGGTGGCTTTAGTGTAAGGATGTTACTGTCATCAGCATCTTTCATCCGAAGCTGGCCACCAGAAGTACCATTGCCATTTACAGTAAACCTACTTGTAGCGAACGCTGTGCCTGTAGAGAAAATCTTAAACTTAGACGTACTCCCGCTTTGGAAATCTAGGTTGTTACTCCCCATCTCAACAGTCCTCGATGCCGAGAGGGTCAGGTCTGTATTGCCAAGATTCGTGTCCGTCCCTCCAGAGATGGTAGTAAAGGATAGGTTACCGCTTCCGTCAGTAACCATAGCTTGACCGCTTGTCCCGTCCGCGCCTGGAAGTATAAAGGATGCGTTGGCCGTAAGAGTTTGAGGAGCTTTTAGACTAACGAAGTTTGACTCGTCTCCATCGTATAGAGCAATCGTGGCCTCCGTAGCTCCAACTTTCTTGAATGACGTAATCCCTTCAAGCGTTTCGTTTGTACCACCCAAAACACTAGACCAAGAAAGCGTTCCCGTACCATTTGTTGTAAGAACTTGTCCATTAGACCCAGCACCATCAGGAAGGACGAGTGTTGTGTCGGCAGTAACTAGGACGGGAGGTTTAATAGCAATAAAATTTCCTCCAAAAACTGAGGTTTCATGAAGCTTGAGTGCTGGGGTGGTCAGCGTAGACGCACCTTCAAGACGGATGTCATCCGATTTAAGCACGATGGCTCCATTGCCATGGGGGTCAATCGTTACGTCCCCGTTACTTGCAGAGGTAATATTGTTTCCATTTACATCAAGGTCCCCTCCTAGTTGCGGCGTCGTGTCATCTACCACATCACCTGATTCAAGACTAACAAAAGAAAGGCTGCCGCTACCGTTTGTTCTGATAACCTGACCTACAGTACCGTCTGCTAAGGGCCACGACAAACCGTTAAGCTTAAGTCCAGTTACTTGGTCTACCTCTACTCTGTCTGTAATAACTGCAGGGGTTGCGCCATTATCGGTAGAAATCTTGAAGCTGCCTCCTTGGTCCGCTACGACTTTCATCTCAGCCGAGAGTGTATGATTCCTTGCGGAAGAAGAAGACTGGTCTGCGGAGAAAGGGTTCAAAGAAGATACGTCAGTAGAAACCGAAGTCACGGTGCCGTCTTGGTCCGTACTGACGATTCTAAAGACCTCATTCACCATATCGGATGACGACACAACGGTATCTTGTTGGGTCTTGTTTACCCACTTCTTTGTGCCAACTGGAGTGCCGCTGGAAGTGTCGTAGTTCCACGCCAGCACTTGGTCTGCAAGCAAGTTTGATACAGCAACAGACGAGAGACTAGACAAAGAGCCACCAAGGTCTTCTGAGTCTGAATTGAAAACATCATTAAGCGCTGTAACAACTGCATCTCGGTTAGCTCCCATCGCCTGAGTAGTGTTACCAGCAACGTCAACAACCCTTCTGAAATCACCGAAAGGAAAGTTCTGTATGATGTCATTGTTGTCAATAGCGTACTTAACATCGACGCCATTAACGTTTGATGAGTTGGCTACAGCAACGAGCTCACCTTCATTACTTACCCTTGTGACATGCGTAGACCCTACGTAGATAAGTGCTACCTCGCTGTTGCGAGTCTTTACTTTAATAATAGGCATATCAGATATTTGTAGTTAACTGAAACTCAATTCCGTCAATCTTTGCTGAACTCAGAAATCCACCACTGACGTCTTGTATTTCGTAAGAAATCTTAAGAGAGGCACAAGGGTCACCGTTAGCGCTGTCGTTTATCCCTAGCACATCACCCGATATCTGATGTTCGCTTATTGGGTAGGAATAAAAGCCTGGAATACCCTGTGTTGTAATCGACTCAAGAAGGAACAACTCACCATCGTTGCCATTGAGCGGCTGTCCGTCTGGCTTGAATGCTTTTACACGTATGTAAAGCTTTGCTGTCACAGTGACGGGTGTGGCGGTGCCCAAAGTAATGGCACCTGTCTCAAAACCAACTGCAGGCTTAATGACAATACTTTTGTTCGGATACTGAGTAAGGGAGTTATTTAATCCTTCAGAGATAGTAAAGTGGTCTAGCTCTACGTTGATGATTGTAGTGAAGTCTCCAGAATTTACAGCAGCATCGCCCGTGCCAATATCTAATTTAACGGGACTTTGAAACCCATTAGAGTCGGCGGTTTGAGGCGTGGATGTAAGAATAACAGTTGTGGGGTCTGCCGATTCAATACCACCGAATGCAGTCAAGAATTCGAGCAAGTCAGCTGTAGAAACGGAACCATCATTATTTAGGTCTGCAATCTGACCGCCAGTACCTGTGTATGCTTCTTGGCTTCCATAGCCCGCATCAATAAGAGCTTGGAAAAGCTCGACGGTAATAGCCGCGTAAAGCTCCTGTATGTCTAGTTTCTTAAGCTTGTTCTCTGCCACATCGTGAACAACCATAAGAAAGGAACCAGCATCGGCTTGGCCTACTACGACTCCGCCTTGCTCCCCCGCTCCGCCCTCGACGACAGGAAGGCTAGGTGTGTTTTTCCAAACCCACTTTTTAGCATAGGGGGTTCCTGCAGAATCTTCTAGCGTTAAGAAATGTCCCTGCGAAGTCTCTGGACTTAGAGGGAGAGCAAAGGTTTGAGCAAAGCCGTTGTTTGAGTCTGCGGGGGCATATACAGACACGCCATCTTCACCATTGGTGTCGTTTTCATAAAACTTAATGTACCCCTGGTCAAAGTGCGCGCCTCCGCTTTGAAACGTTCTGATACCTACCTGACCAAACAACTCTGTGGTAGACGAACTGTCCCCTGCCGTGGCCGAGAACCTAGCAATAAATGGGGATTGGACATCGCCTGGTCCGTCATCCCCCTTAATAAATAAGGTGCTGCTGTTCGCAGCGTTGATAACCCTAGACCCCGTTAATGTTTGGTCGTGAGTACCGAGGCTTGTGTCCGTCGCTGTACCTGGACCTACGTCACCTTCTGTAAGTATTCGTTTCCACTGTGCCATTATTTCTTTGTCTTGGGACTGAGCTTAGCCTTCTCTGGCTTTACTTCAGTCTCAGGCAAAGATAGGGACTCCGCAATACTGTTAAGTTTGTCTACCAACGTCAACACATTGGCTGCGTCACCAGCCTTGATAGGGGTGACAGAAACGGCTTGAAGGAGGAAGCCTACCTCATCTATTGTTAGTGGGTTTTTCATCTAACTTAATTTTAATTTTATTCACGATTTCTGATACCACCAAGACGTCTTTTCCTGAGAAGGTAGACTCGGAGATAATCATAAGGATATAATTCAATTCGTCATCGCTAAGAAGCTCCTTGGCTCTCTTAGGCATAATTCTATCTGCTAAACTCATTGTACTCTGATAAAGAATTCTCGGTCACCAGAGTTGCCCTTGCACACGATGGACCCAATACCGTTACTATCTCCTGAAATGACGCCAGATTCCATAAAGTCCATAACCATAATTTGCGCTGTGTGCGTGGCATCTTGGCCAAAAACCCCAAGGCTGTTGTTTGAAAAGCTTCCGTCGTAGCTCCTGGCAGCCCAACCCGTAAGTTGATTGTCGTCTCTCCAGACCAAGTCGGCAAACCGCATGTCATTATTACCCGTAGTACCAGCCTTAAGCACCATCCCCCCATCGGGGTCGGAGCCACCCGTAAACTGGGCGAGGGTGCCAGCATTATCGTTGATGATAAACTTCTGGTCATCAACAGTGAGCTGCTCTGTATTTAGCTGAGTGGTAGTACCATTCACTGTAAGGTTTCCACCTACATGAACATCGTTCTGGGTAAAGAAGTCTCCTGCAGAATTAAAGCGGAACATCGAACCTGCAGTCGAACCAATGTTCAGCTGAAGCTCGTCATCAACACCAGAGGTGTACTGAAAGATGGCTACGTCAGAACCGTTCTCATTTAGAATCCAGTGGCCATTGTCACCAACCTTAAGCTTGATGTGCTGGTGAGCGTCAATGCTAATGTCATTACCAGATGCGTTAGTCTGTAGAACAACGTTTCCACTATTAAAGGTCACTGTATTCTGCAGGTTAACCTCACCCGCATTCACTGCAAACTGTGCACTTTTGAATTTTGCTACACCTAAGGTCGCCGTCGTAGCTGTCTCTGCAGAAATCGTAAGAGTACCATCAATAGTGCCCCCTCCGCCAGCACTAATAGAAGTAGAAATTGCACCTGCACCTGAATACTTAAAGTGCGCCAAAGCATCAGTGGCTGAAACACTACTACCATTGTCCCCAGAGACTTCAACCGCATTGGTGGTTCCAGCTGCGGCTAGTACAAGCTCGTTCTGAACCAAGTCATAAACGAGGTTCTCTGTAACCAAATCAGTTCCACCGTCCATCCCACTGTAGTCCAGGTTGGGAGCTGAGCCTGAGGGGGTGAATTCTGATACGTCTCCTTGATGCAGGAGTTTTTTCCAAGTTGCCATGAGTCAGTTGTTCTTTTGCAAATATAGGTTATTTAGGTAATGCCGAAGTAGACATTGCCTGAGTCTACATATAGCCCCCCCACCACTACCGTAGGGGGGGTGTTTTGCTGTGAAAGGGATAGTACTTTTTCTTCGTTGACGGTGACAGCTACACCAGCGCCGCTTGATGTCCCCACACTAAGCTCAAACTTAGAGCTTACGTTTGTTGATGCCGCGCCCACCTGAGTAAACTTTATGGCTCCTGCAGCCGTAGATGTGTTCGCGTTGTTATGCCCCTTAAATGTAAGAGACCCTAACGACTGTCCATCGGTTGTGGCTTGAGCAACGCCACTATCGCTTGAAGTTCTTGTAAACACGATGTCAGGCGAGGTGCCTCCGACACTATTAAATACATCAACAGAACTGACTCTTGGTGTGGTATCAAAAGCCACGGCATTGCTCCCATCCCTAACAAGCACAGAGAAATTTGAACCTGAGGGTAAGGCGTCACCACCTACCTCCGTCCAGTTGTCATCCTGGTTCCACGTGCTTCCTGTAAACACATAAGCCCTGTAAGCCCCGCCATCATTTGTAAGAGCGAGAAAGCCGTCTGTCTGTATCGTAGAGTCAAGGGCGTTCCTGTCTGCAACGGAGGCAAAGATGCCCATCCCTTTAACTTGGTTGTTGCCAATGTCAAGGATAGGACGATTTGCATTATTGTGCTTTAAGTTATCTGGAAATAATACTGGCATCAGAAGGTGACTTCAAGTGTTGCTCCAGAAGCGAACGCTCCAGGGTCATTGCTTCTGTAAAAATAATACGGATTAGATACTCCGTATTGATTTGTAATCGTTTTAATTACAGGCGACTGAAACGCAGAGAGTACAGGGATGGAGCCGTTTTGTTTGATGTCCGTAATCAATGTCCAGCTGGTAGGATACACAATCCAAGTGTAGTTGGCTTCTACGTTATTGTCAGCGCCACAGGTTAAAGTCTTTTGACTATTGGTACCTAGGGCGTCCTGAACGCTTGAAGAGTCGTAGAGCGTCTGCGCTTCGTTGTTTGTTGATACGCTAGAGGTGCTGCTTCCAAAAAGCTTATATCTCCACTGATGCCTTATTGTCTTGGAGCCAGATGTAATGGTGACGTCACTGCCACCTCCGTTATCTGTAGCCGCTGCCGTAAAGCTAGTAGTGCTTTGAAAGCTGAAGCTTGTGGGTTCTACCGTCTGCACATTACCTACTTGAAGGTTGGGCGAGAATGCACTGTCAGAAAGTGACGACTCTACAGCAGTGCCACCTGACTTAAACACCACAGAGGTGTCTGCTGTCTGCGTGTTGTCCGCAATAGAAAAGTTAAACCCTACAACCTTGACTCCCTGACCAGCCTCGTAAGCACTGGCTAGAGATGTTGTCGTGGCACCGTAGGAGCCTCCCGTAGTCTCTACCTGAAGCTTAAGGCTTGACAGTGTAATTGTTGTCGGATAGTAATCGGTAAGGATGTCTGTGAGAATCGTGATGATATCTGTGCCCGCAGCATAGGTCTGTCCAACAGCTCCACCCAAAGCTGAGTCTGTGTTGGTTACAGCGATAGAAGCATCAATCTTCGGGTTGGCGTTAATCCAGTTAAGACCGTTGTACATCAAGAAGTCGTATTGACTTTTGCCAGCTACAGACACGTTGGCAATATCTCCTAGTGCATCGATAGTTCCTCCACCTCCACCAGATACAGATTCTGACTCATCATCAGCTGGCTTGAAGGTGCCTGAGGCAGAGTCAAACTTAAGAACTTGACCATGGCCTGCTGCTGCCGTCGACAAATCCACATCACTTAAGTCATTCAGCTCAGAAGGAATCTGAGGAGTATTTGTGAGGCTGCTGTAGTTACCATCAAACAACGCGGGTTGGTTCGAGAGGTCATTGTAGTTTCCGCTGAATCCACTTGAGGCAGGTACGTCCGTCAGGTCGTTGTAGCTACCAGAGGTAGCGATAGCCGCAAGAGAGGGAATGCCTGCGATATCCGAGTACCCACCCTTCTGCCACTCACCAGCGTTTACGTCATAGAATAGTATCTGTCCCTGCGAAGCTCCTGAGCCAGCATTGACATCTGTCAAGTCGTTTAGGACTTGCGCACCACCCCCGCCCTGAAACACATTGGTAACCGAGCCGCCAGTAACCACATCAATCTCAGGGACTACAGGTACCTGAAAGGCTGTTACAGAATCATTGGCTGGAGCAATAGCAAGAGAGATGTTCTCTTGTTCCGATATGGTGATTTGAATATCGCTCATACCGTGACATCTTCATTTACCTTAAACAAGCCTTGTAGCCATGTGCTAACAGCACCATTGGGGTCAGTCGCCTGCAAATCATAAACATAAAGACCACCAGCCATTGTCATGTTAGTGTCAGCAATTTTTACCTCAAGAGTTCCCAACACGGACTGAACGTAGCTTACATTACCACTAGGAACAACAGTTGTTGATGCGGTGTCTGAGTCTCTAACCTCCATCTTAAACGTGTAGTCGTTAAGACCCACCTGATTACCCGTCATGTCTAAAGGGTTTCCAGAAGTGTTCTTTACTGTAAGAACCAATCGAAAGTCGTCGCCCTTTCTACACGTGATATCCAGTCGCCTTGATGTGTCTAGATTTACTGAGTTAGCCATTGTTCAAAATTTGTGATACGATATCGTCCTGTGCATCGGGGGCGTCTTCCATTACTGGGCGCTCACCTTTTCTTTGAGCGATAAGCTTAGACTGTACAGCGGCCTGCTTGTCAACTCTAGAATCCTTCCTGTCCTCCTTGAGTACATCAATCTTCTCCCTGAACTCTTGCTCTGTAGACTTAAAGCCCAAGGTGGCCTGAGCTCTAATCATCTCAATCTCTCTGCGGAGTTGGTGCAGCGCTTGTCCGACCTGAATCTCGCTTTGTCCTTTGAGTTGAATCTTCTGCGCCTCTAGCTGAGCTTCCATTTGCATCTGCTGAGACTTCATCTGCATCGCCATCTGTTGGTTCTGAGCATTCATCTGCTGCTGCATCTGCATGTTCTGCTGCTGAGACTTTTGAGCTTCAGCCATACGACGCTTCCTACGAACTACAAGAAGTCTTTGGGCTTGGTCTACGTCTTTAATTTGACGGACAGCAAGAGCATCCTCAAGGTCGATTTGCTTTTGAGCAAGAGACTGCTGGATGTTCTGCTCTAAGAAAATTCTGTCATCGTCGCTCATCTCTTTGACGATACGAACCCCAAAGTTGTACATAGGTAGTTCTGAGAAAGAACTAAGAATCTCCATGTTGTACTTGCCAATAGCCTTTTCGTAAACCCTGTAGAGAACCGAATCAGTTGGGATTATCTGAAGGCACTTAACCACATCTTTGCAAACCTTCGTGTACAACACAATAGAAGAATTGGTGATGTCATATAGAGCGTTGTTGCCTGCAGCCATGGCCTGCTGACGAACTCCAACAAGAGCATCCCCTTTGGGGGTGCTCGCATCCATAACCTCATTGACGCCACTGGCATCCCTAATCATTGTAAGGTAGTGGTTGTAAAGCTGGACGTATTGCTGGATGTTTCTTATTGTGTTATCAAGAGGGCGGATGGGGGGGTTCTGAAAACCTCCGTCTGGATTCTTGCTTCTGTAATAGAAGACACCCGTCTGCTCGTAGATGTCTTGAATCTGTAGAGGCTGAAGCTCACCGCCCCTGCCTAGCTGGACATTCTCCAAACCTTCAATATCCACAATGACTCCGTCAGGCTTAGCCTTGGCAATCGCTTGTTGAATCTTAAGGTGAGTAAGCTGGAGCTGGTCCGCAAAACCAATGATACTAGCCACCATTGACTTGGGTCGCATCCTACGCAGGTTGGTGCAGGATACGCTGTACGAAAGAGATGTCTTTGTTAGGTCATGCACATTCTTTGGAATGTTTTTCTTTTGACCATAGTTGAAGAGCTTGCCCAATCCTAGGACATAGCTACCTCCATACAGTGTCTCAACCTCCATTTTGTACGGCTCTCTGTTGTAAACAGATTCCGTTGGCGGCTTGTAATCAAAACCCTTGTGATAAAATCCTACGTTACCGAAGCGAGACTCCTTGCTTTCGTAATACACACAATCAACAGAAACGAATTCAAAATCAAGAACCTCAATGAGGTAGTCGTCGTAGCCATATCTCATAGAACCAGAAACCTTGTCGTAGTTCCTGGAAGAGAATTTTGAATTGTCGTTAAAAGATTTAGCCTGCGCTTTCCTAGCAATCTCTTCGTATTCCTTTTCCGAAAACTCGTCACCTGCAACACGCTTTAGCTCACCTAGGCTTATGTGCTTAATGTGCCCTCCATAAACAATGTCTGCCATGTTGGGGTCCTCTGTATAGCTGTGCACAAACTTCGAAGGGTCCACATAAGAAACCTTAATACCGTAGTTAGGGTCATTGCTTCTTTTAGCAACACCCATTCCGCAGATTACCAAATCCTCCACACATCTCCTGTACACTGCATCATCAAAGTCGTTCCAGTCAAGAGTCAGAGACGTACCAATCTGAGCAGCAATCTCTGCGTTAGTCTTGATGTTCTGGTCCATGAACACATATCCATTTTCATGGAGACCAGACGCACAAAAAGTTATTATAACGATGACCGATGAAGAAGCACAAACAATGAATTCGGACCCGATGTCTTGTTTAGAAGTCGGCGAGTTGTCAAACACTTTAGGTTTCGAACTATTTGTATTTGCCCTTGAACAACATCACAATACATTTAT
>NZQM01000101.1 GCA_002695905.1 Parvibaculum sp. | reverse complement strand
GCGCAAGTGCCGTGGTTCTGGTCAGACCAATATGATCTGAAACTCCAGATCGTTGGGCTCTCTGCCGGATATGATGAAGTGGTGGTGCGAGGCGATCCGGAGAACGAGCGCTCCTTTGCTGTCTTCTATCTAAAGGACGGGGTGATGATTGCCTCTGACGCGGTGAACCGTGCGCCGGAACATATGATGTCCCGTCGGCTGATTGCCGCAAAGGCAAAAATCCCGGCAGCCAAACTTGCGGATGAAAGCATCAATATGAAAGACATGGCGGAATAAAGGCTTCACTTGTCATTCGATCGGTTCGGTAAAAACCACCTTTAGCATCGCCTCGCCTGTGGCATCATGAATGGACCTGCTTATCTCAACGAAACCGTAACTGTCGTAGAATCGGCGGCTCGCTAAGTTCTTTTCAAACACTTCCAGCCACATAGAACCTTTCAGAGCAATGGCGTGATCAACCATTGCTCTGCCGAGACCTTTGCCATGGTAGGCTGGATCAAGAAACAGCCCGCCAATCTCATCTCCTGTGAGGGCGATGAAACCAACAGGGCTTCCCTCATACTCAACCACCCAGGTCTCAGAATGCGGCAGATACACGCGTCGGAGCATATCGGCTTCCTGCTCCACGAATGCCTCATTCAAAAAAGGATGAGCGATCTGGGTTGCTGCTCTCCAGACGGCTTCCAGAGCTATCGTGTCTTCTGCTTTGTATTTTCTAATCACGCTTGAGGCTCATCATCTCTGGACCCTTCTCGACTTTGATAGCACTCAATCGGAGGGTCGATCGCGCAACAATAAGGGCGCCTCGAATTTGCGAAAGCGCCCTTTTCTTTTGCTCTGGTGTCGCTGCTTAGTCAGCAGCTGAGGCCAGTCTTGGGCCTGCTTTGAAGTCATGGTTCATAAGCGGCAGAGACCGTACTCGTTGACCTGTCAACGTAAAGAGAGCATTCGCCACCGCTGGCGCAACGCAGGGCGTACCAGGCTCTCCCAGCCCGCCAAACGGCGCATCCGATTCCATGAAGTGGATGTCGATCTCAGGTGTTTGAGCCAAGCGGACAGCGTCATAATCAGGGAAATTCCCCTGCACCACTGCCCCATCTTCGATGGTTATCTCGCCATAGAGCGCTGCGGTCAGGCCATAAATGACCCCACTTTCAATTTGCGCGGCAGCCCCATCCGGGTTCACCACAGGACCGCAATCAACGGCACAGGTGACTTTGTGGACCTTTGGCTCGCCGGTATCATCAATGGACACTTCGATAACCTGAGCCACGATGGTGTCAAAGCTCTGTTGAAGGGCAACACCGCGGGCATGACCCTCAGGCAGAGGCGTGCCCCACCCGGCAGCTTCCCCAGCTTTGGCAAGCACTGCCTTGTGGCGCGGGTTATCCCCGATCAGAGACATGCGGAACTCAAATGGATCCTTACCGGCGGCATTTGCCAACTCATCGACGAAGCTCTCATTGAAGAAAGAGTGCTGAGTGTGCGCCACTGATCGCCATGCGCCATACGGCACATGGACTGGGCTTTCCACATAACGGATAGACTGGTTTGCCACAGAATAGGGAATGTGGCTTGCTTCTGCTGGCTCATCCTTGCGGATGTAGCGGTTCACCCATGCGGTTGGTTGGCCGCTGTCATCAAGCGTTGCGGACATGTGCGCGGCAACAGCGGGACGGTAATAGTCGTGCTGCACATCTTCCTCGCGCGACCAGACCAGCTTCACCGGCCCGTCGACCTGTTTGGCTATTTTCGTTGCCTGGTGAACATGGTTTGAGGCTGACGGGCCACGACGACCAAAGCCGCCACCCAGCATGAGAGGGTGCAGAGTGACATTTTCAGGTGCGACACCAGCCACCTCAGCGACAACATTACGGGTGGATAAGCCATCTTGCGTACCGACCCAAACCTCTACCTTGTCATCCCTAAATTCGACCGTGCAGTTCATGGGCTCCATGCAGGTATGCGCGAGGAAAGGCACTTCATAGCGCGCCTCAACCAGATCACCACCTTCAGCCATCGCGGCGACGGCATCACCAATCTCAACATCTTCTTCGGATTCTGTATTTTCGAGATTGTCATGGAAGGTTGCAAAGATGGATTCAGTCGACACTGATCCATTGCCGCCGTCATCAAATTCAACTTCAACAAGTTCCAAGGCCTGTTTGGCGCGCCAGTAATTGTCGGCGACCACGGCAATACCATCGCCGGTCGAGACAACAGCCGTGACGCCGCGCTGGTTGAGCGCCGCTGATCCATCGAAGCTTTTGACCGACTCGCCAAAGACAGGGGCCTGGCGGATCGCTGCGATTTTCAAGTCCGGACGTTGAACATCAACGCCATACTGCGCTGTTCCATCAACCTTAGACGGAATGTCATAGCGTTGCTTGGACGTTCCGATAATCGTGAAGTCTTTGCGATCTTTGAGAGTCGGATTTTTCGGTGGGGAATATTCCGCCGCCGCTGCTGCGAGCTCACCGAAAGTGGCACTCTTGCCAGAGGCGTCGTGATGCACATGGCTCATACGAGCGGTCAATTCGCTCTCTGGCACATTCCACTTGTCAGCAGCTGCGCGGATGAGCATTTCCTTTGCCGCAGCGCCCGCAACACGCATGCCGTATTGCCCGGTGAAACGTACTGACGTTGAGCCACCTGTGATCTGGCCAACCATCATCTCCGCAATTTTGAAGAAGCTTGCATCCACAATGCCTGTGAGCGCGGAGGGGATGGGTGCCTGACCCAGAATATACCCTTTGCCAAGCGGGCCATTTGCCCAGATGTCTTCGGCAGGGGCTTGGACCATCTGAACCAGATCCCAATCGGCTTCCATTTCTTCTGCCGCCATCATGGGCATGGACGTGTGTACCCCCTGTCCCATTTCGGAATGAGGTACATAGACCGTCACTTGATTGTCTGGATCGATCTTCAACCATGTTGTGGTGAAGTGTTCGCCTTCCCCGGCGGCGAATGCCTGAGCACGTTCTGGTCGCGAAGAGCCGAGAGTTGCATAGCCGAGCAGCATGCCGCCGCCAACCACTGTGCCACCTATAAGGAGCTGTCTTCTTGTCGGTTTCATATCTCTTCCCCCTTACGCGGTTGCCAGCGAACGGATCGCGGCCCGGATGCGTGGATAGGTGCCACATCGGCAGATATTGGTGATGGCTGCATCAATCTCATCGTCAGATGGGTTCGAATTTTCAGAGAGAAGCGATGAGACCGCCATCAACATGCCAGACTGGCAATAGCCGCATTGTGGCACCTGATGGTCGACCCAGGCTTGCTGAAGCACTGTGAGATCTGGCCCGCCGCTGTTCAGACCCTCAATCGTTGTGATTTCTGCGTCAGCCACAGCTTCGACAGGCAGGGTGCATGTTCGCATGGCTTCGCCATTCACATGAACCGTGCAGGCACCACATGCCGCAACACCGCAGCCGAATTTTGTGCCAGTCATACCCAACTCGTCCCGAAGGACCCACAAAAGCGGCATGTCTGGCTCGACATCCAGCTCGTGGCTCTTGCCATTGATGGTGAGCGAAATAGTCATGCGTTTCTCCCTCTGCGCGATCAGCCCTCAGATCCCATGGTGTGGTCCGGAGCAGCAATTGACTGTTGGTCATCAGCCCTTAATCAAGGGCGTTGGGTTCGCGGTCCCGATGCAAATTGCTCGTGAAATTCTTGAGAGAGAATATGGGCGAATATGGTTGTTTAACAAGTCCATTCGCCGAGATTTAATATTTAAAATGAGCGATCATTCAGTGATCGAGTATCATTTCTGGCTGTTTTTGGCCATTTTTTCTCGGATCATTCATCAAAATGGGAAGGTGACATGTCACCTGGGTGCCCACCGACGGCACAGATTCCAGGCTCACCCACCCTCCATGGAGCTCAACAAAACTCTTCACAAGAGAAAGCCCCAACCCGGCACCGCGACGCCTGTCGGCGCCGCCGCGGGCTTCGAAGCGGTCAAAAACACTCGCCTGGTGCTCCGGCTTGATGCCATCTCCCGTATCAGACACGAAGAGCTTCAACTCGTTGGCGCCGCGTTCTGCGCCGATCGTGATCGCATCACCAGGTTGGGTGAAGGCAACCGCATTGGAGATCAGATTGATCATAATCTGGCGAATGCGTTTATCATCAGCGCGGAACTCACCAATGTCTGGCGGACAATCTGTGAGCAGGGACACACGTGCTTTTTGCAAACGCTGCTGTGCAAAGGTCTCCGCGCTGGAGATCACTTCTGCAATGGAGACATTAGAGAGATCGAGAGTCATTGCGCCCGCCTCAATCGTAGAAAGATCGAGAATGTCATTCACCGTAGCCAGAAGCTCATGGGACGAGTCCAAAATGCCCGTCGTGTATTCATGCTGTTTTGGAAGCAGCTCGCCAAACATCTCTGCTTCCAAAATCTCGCCAAAGCCGATGATGTTGGTGAGAGGTGTTCGCAGTTGATAGGACACATGGCTGATGAACTCAGATTTCAGCCGGTCTGCCGTTTCCAAGGCTTCGTTGCGCTCACGAAGTGCGCGCTCAATCCGCGAAGCATCGGTCACGTCCACAAAGGTCAAGAGAGTTGCGCCATCGGGAAGTGGTACGGTTGCGCAATCGATGATGCTTCCGTCAGCGCGCTCAATGCGGTTGGAAAGCTGTCGCCTGCCTTCCACTGAAGTCAGGCTGGACTTCAGGTCATTCCAAAATGGCTCATCATCGTAAAGCCCCTCGCACGCATCCACGATGTCGCCGATGTGCGGCTCTTTGGTCAACTGATCGTCTGTGAGACGCCAAATCTGCGCATAAACGGGATTGTGAAGTTTCAAGCGGCCATCTGACCCGAACACCGCCACACCTTCAGAGAGATTGTCGAGGGTTTCCCCCTGCACTCTCAACGCCGTGTTGTAATCGCTTTCCAGGTTCAGTCGCTCGGTGACATTGTCATAGATATAGATGACACCCCCCAAGGGATGTGCTTGCGCCATCAGCTGTAACGTCTGGCCGTCTGGCAAGTACCAGAACTCTTCGACAGGTTGCGTTGCCTGATAGATCTCCATCATCTGTGTCTTCCAGGCTTGGAAGTTCGCCTGCTCCGGCAGACGCCTGGAGCCGCGCAATGCGTCAAGGACTTCGCTGTCCATGGGTTCGGTTGCCAGCCAGTCGGCATCGAGACCCCAGAATTTGAGATAGGCTTTGTTATAAAACTTCAGGCGTTTGTCAGCGCCAAAAATGGCGACGGGCGTTGCCAGTCTATCCAGGGTGCCACTGTGAGCCTCAACGTGACGCTTCAACTCGCCTTCCGCATTGTCGAGGTCAGTGACATCAACCGCGACACCGGCTGACCCGGATGACAAGCACATATCGGTCACGTGCAGGGCGCGGCGCTCACCACTGACGATGGCATGCATGCGTTGCTGACAGGTCTCACCTGCCGCAATTGCGTGGCGCGCCTTTTCGACCACTTCATCGCTCAAGAGCTCCTGGCCCTTTTCGACCACTTCATCTGCGCTTCCCAGATCTACGGCACGGACATAGGCCTGATTGACCCACTCCAGCTTTCCGTCTGCATCTCTGCGCCAAGCGGGCATCGCCAGAAGATTGAGATGCTCAACAAACCGGTCACGTGTAGTTTCCGCATTTGTCGCGCGATCCACGAACCGGCTGATCTCTGCGCGCTCACCGGACACATCTCTGATCCAGACAACCGCCTGGGCACCGGCGGGGCGTCCCTCGGCCTCATATGTGCGTCCATCGATTGAGTGAACCGCCAGCGAAAAACGTGCACCGCGTGACCGCAACATGTCCACCGCGTTGCGCAGACTGCCTGCTGTTTCGGGCGTCAGGCGCTTAAGCACATCCTCATAGTCCACATTTCCCGTCGCAGGATCTGCCAATGAAACCGTGCTGCCCGCGATTTGGGGACGCGATTGCAGCGTGCCGGGCTTTGCCATCATTGTGTCCGGCGACCATATGAGCACTGCGCCAGGTTCAGACGCCAGGATTGCTTCGACGGTGTCGACGCGCGCACCCATGGCGACAATTTCCTGTTCATGCGCGAGCCGCTGACGACGGGTTTTGGTGCTGGATTGCGCCGCCCAATAGGCACAGCCAATTGCCAGCGTGACCGCGCCGACAGAAATCAGAAAACTCATGATGAATGTGGGTTCACTGGCAAGGTCGGGCGAGACCCCTAACATTTCCAGAAGGGGTGTCACAGCAAGAAGTGGGTCAGGAGCGTCCACCGGCGCCGCCCGAGCCGGTAGGGCCGACGCAGCCCATAAGGCAGCGCTCCCAAAACTCATCTGAAAGCGGGATCTGGTCCCACTATTGCCCGACGTCATGACCTGCATCTCGCACCGACCCCCCAATAGCAGGTTCGATGCCCCATTTGTTACCGCTACCCCGACAACGGCGAAAATCACCGCAGTTAGAGGATGTTACCTTCGTTTCTTCGTGTCTGCCCAGAAGTGGTTTGGACAAGTTGTTGTGAGAGGCGGTGTCATTGGGGCCCATCTGAGTCCGTTACGCAACAGTTCATTGCGGAGCCGTTACAAAAACCAGCTCAGAAACCCACGAAAAAGCCCGGCACTTTAGCCGGGCTTCTCCAACTCTCAACCGCAAAATGAATCAGTAGCGGTAATGGTCCGGCTTATACGGACCCTCCTGAGGCACGTTGATGTAGTCGGCCTGATCTTTAGAAAGTGTCGTTAGTTTCACACCCAGTTTTTCGAGATGGAGCGTCGCCACTTTCTCGTCGAGGTGCTTTGGAAGCACGTACACTTCGTTCTTGTAGTTCTTGTGATTTTCCCAGAGTTCGATTTGCGCGAGCACTTGATTGGTGAAGGAGGCGCTCATCACAAAGCTTGGATGCCCGGTTGCACAGCCGAGGTTCAACAGACGGCCTTCTGCTAGCAGGATGATCCGGTTGCCGTTCGGGAATTCAATCTCATCAACCTGTGGCTTCACATTATGCCATGCGAAGTTTTTCAGACCCGCGACCTGAATTTCGCTGTCGAAGTGGCCAATATTGCCGACGATCGCCCGGTCTTTCATCGCCCGCATGTGATCTACGGTGATGATGTCTTTGTTACCTGTGCAAGTAATAAAGATGTCACCCTGTGGTGCCATTTCTTCCATGGTGGAAACTTCATAACCTTCCATCGCTGCCTGCAGCGCACAGATCGGATCGATCTCTGTCACGACAACACGGGCACCCTGGCTGCGCATGCTTTCCGCAGAGCCTTTGCCTACGTCACCAAACCCACAGATAACTGCGACTTTACCGGCAATCATCACGTCGGTCGCACGCTTCACGCCGTCGACCAGGCTTTCGCGACAGCCATAAAGATTGTCGAATTTCGACTTGGTCACACTATCATTCACGTTGATTGCAGGAACGCGAAGGGTGCCGGCTTTTGCCATTTCATAGAGGCGCAGCACACCGGTTGTTGTTTCTTCTGAGATACCAACCACGTCGTCCAGCATGTCGTTGTATTTTTCATGCATGATCTGGGTGAGATCACCGCCATCATCCAGAATGATGTTGGGTGTCCAGCCGTCAGGGCCCTTGATGGTCTGTTCAATGCACCACCAGAACTCTTCTTCAGTCTCGCCCTTCCAGGCAAAAGTTGGAATGCCGACAGCTGCCATGGCCGCTGCCGCATGGTCCTGCGTGGAGAAGATGTTGCAAGAGGACCAGCGCACAGTGGCACCAAGCGCTGTCAGCGTTTCCATCAAAACCGCTGTCTGAATGGTCATGTGGAGGCAACCAGCAACGCGGGCGCCTTTCAGTGGCTGGCTTGTGCCAAACTCGTCGCGCAGCGCCATGAGGCCCGGCATTTCGGTTTCGGCAATGGCGATTTCCCTGCGGCCCCAATCGGCGAGGGAAATATCCGCGACTTTGTAGTCGTTGCTCATGGCAAATGGCTCCTGGAAGATTATGCAAACATGTGCGCGCACGGGGACCCCATGCGGCATAAAGACGGGCTTCTATAACAAGGCTTAGGCTGGACTTCAAGCTTCATATAAAGAATTCTTTATATCTTAATAAGAGCTTTGTTTGCGTCCAATTCTGGCCTGAAATTTGGCGGAATTACTCGCCTTCGCCGAACTTGTCAGCGATGAGCGCCTCCAGCGCCTGAAGCGCTTCTGCCGCCTCGGGGCCCTCCACCGCCACATCAATGGTGCAACCGGCTGCGGCGGCCAGCATCATGAGCCCCATAATGGAGGTACCGCCGACGATCTGACCCTCCCGGGACACGCGGACGTCTGCGTCGAAACCTTCTACACATTGAACAAATTTTGCCGACGCCCTGGCATGCAATCCACGCGCATTGGAGATGGTCAGCGTCTTTTTGAGCGCCTCAGATGGGCTTTCGGCTTGGCTCACGGCGTCATACTCGAGTGTTCAGGATCACGAGCCCTCGCCTGCGAGAACCTTGCTGGCAACGGAGATATATTTGCGACCGCTGTCCTGAGCCTGTTCGACAGCGTCGGCGAGGCTCACACTGTCGCGAACACTTGCAAGCTTGATCAGCATGGGCAGGTTGATGCCGGCAATCACTTCCACTTTCGCTTTATCCATGATGGAGATTGCGAGGTTGGATGGCGTGCCGCCAAACATGTCGGTGAGTAATATGACGCCGTCGCCCTGATCCACAGCATCGACGGCCTCCAATATATCGTTCCGTCGTTGCTCCATATCATCGTCAGGTCCAATCGAAATCGAAATTACCTGAGCTTGTGGACCTACGACGTGCTCCATCGCCTCGACAAATTGCTTGGCGAGTTGGCCATGGGTAACTAGGACCAATCCAATCATCTTTATGCGTACTGCTCCTCTCGGTGGGCCTTTTGAGGTCAGCCAGCCGGATTGCCTGAGGCCCCCTTTGATTGGGGTAGGGCCTATCGTGACAATATTTTCACCTGAAAAACAAGGCGAATCCGCCAGTGGCCAGGTTGGCATTGCGACGGATCGAGCTGCTTATAGGTGTCCGAGGCGCCCATCGGTCCCCGGAAAGCCAAAACGAGGCAGATGCTCAGCCGCGACAAGGATCTTTGCCGAGGTCGACAGATCAAATGCATGGAGCTTCAGGAGAGGAATCTGAGAACCCAGCAGCTCTGTAATGGCAGGCTCTGGCAGACGCGGCACTTCGCCGCGGTCGACCAGATCAATCACCAGCCCAATAGGCACATCCTTCTCTTGGGGCACGGTGACTATCCCCAGGCCCCTCAGTTCCAACTGACCCGCCCAACCCTCTTTGCAGGCCGCTTTTACACACGAGTTGTCCAACGTCAGGACTGTCTGGTCATCAGCGACCAGATGCGCTCCCTGCTCTGTGATTAAACGGTAGGCAAGATCGGATTTTCCTGATCCAGATGCCCCGCGCAGCAAAACGCCGATGCCTTTAATCGCAACGCAGGTCGCATGCATGGTCTCAGCGCTCACGTTTCTTTACTCGGTTTGGAGGTTTCTCTTGGTGCAACCTTGGTGTCTGATGTTCGGGCCGCTGGCAGTTCCACGACAAACCGTGCTCCACCCTCATCACGGTTTTCGGCATAGATGGTTCCGCGATGGGCGAGCACAATCTGCTTGGAGATAGAGAGACCCAATCCGGAATGGCGGCCAAACTCGCCTTCCCTGTCTGTATGAAACCGTTCGAAGATTTTCTCCAGGCTATCCTCTGGAACGCCCGGCCCTTCATCCTCGACTGTTACCAACACTTCATCACCAATGCGCGCCACCTGCAGGCTGACCACGCCGCTCTCCGGGCTAAATGACAAGGCATTATCGATCAGATTTCGCAATACCTGGCCTATCCGACTGTCCGTGCCGCGGCTGTCAAACGCCACGCGATCAGCGACGTCCTGCACTTGCAGCCGCACAGACTTTCCATCCTTCGTGCCAGTGGTATTGAACAGATCGACAATGGTCTCGGCAAGGTTTGCCACATTGAAAGGAACCAACTCCTCTCGCGACAATTCCGCATCCAAACGGGATGCTTCGGAAATATCGCTGATCAATCGGTCAATGCGACGGATGTCATGTTGAATAATGCCCATGAGTTTTTCACGGGCTGCCTCATCCCTAACGATACTCAATGTTTCAACCGCTGAGCGCACTGAGGTCAGAGGATTTTTTAGCTCATGCGCCACGTCGGCGGCAAAAGCTTCAATGGCATCAATCCGCCCATATAGAGCGTCTGTCATGCCGCGCAGTGCACCCGACAGGTGGCCGATCTCATCTCGTCGGTCTGTGAAGTCGGGTATCTCTACACGTTCTGTTACGCCCTGGGACACGCGTTCTGCGGTTTCCGCCAACCTTCGCACGGGCTCAGCGATCGTGCCTGCCAATACGACGGAGAGAAGGATTGCAACACCGAGCGCGATCAAAAACACTTCTACGATGGCAAGGCGTTCGGCCTGGACGATCGCATCAATGTCACCGCCCTCAGTGGACAGCATCAAGACACCCAGCACTGCCCGAAACCGCTGCACCGGCACCGCGACCGAGACTATCAACTCACTGCGATCATTCATCCGCTCCATGGTGGCACTGAAGCCGCCAAGAGCGAGGTTCACTTCATCATAGATGCGGCCGTTCTGACTGCCTGCTTCAAGATAGCGCTCATAATCAGGACCTGGCGCCCAAGACCGCAGCCAGGCCATCGCCTGTATTGTCCAGCTTTGATCCTCCGCGCCCCCCACCGGCGGCAACTCGAAAGCAACGATCTGGCCCGATGCGGTAAGTTGGCGGCTATCAAGAATGAGCCATCCGTCCTTATCGTAGAGACGAGCGCGGGTTTGGGTCGGTAGAATGAGGCGCCGCAGAACGGGCGCCGCCGCCGTCGCGCTAATGGGCACGTCGCGGTCCTGAAACTCCAAGTCCGGGTTAACCCACTGGTCCCGCTTTTCAAGGTCGGCCAGAGGGTCGATCACCTCAGCTTCGAGTGTTCCCGCAGCCGTCTCAGCGACTGCGCCTGCAATAATCTCCGCCTGCACCAAGAGCGCTTGCTTGCGCGCGTCGATTAGACCCTGGCGAAACTGGTTGAGATAGAGGACACCTGCGACAAGCACGAGAAGTGCCACAACCTGAAACACAACAATGCGGCGGGTGAGGCTAGAGAACCGGTTACCGGCGACGACCCCTCTAAACGCCCAAAGGAAGGCGTCGGAAAACATGCGCGTCGCACGCTGCATGCTTGCACCTAGGCCTGCGATTCCCGCCCATACAGCAGACCGTGCGCCGCGATCGGCAGTCGCATTATTTGGCTGGTCTTCTCCGCGCATCATGGCATCAAAATTCCCAGACCAGCCCGGCGCGTTTTAGGGAACGCCGACAGGGGTGGTCGATCACTCTTTGTATCGGTACCCCACCCCATACAGGGTTTCGATGGCATCGAAGTCATCATCTGCCTGTTTGAACTTTTTGCGCAATCGTTTGATATGACTGTCAATGGTTCGGTCATCCACATAGACCTGATCGTCATAGGCAGCGTCCATCAATTGGTCGCGGCTTTTGACATACCCCGGGCGCTGTGCAAGCGCCTGAAGAATGAGAAACTCTGTCACCGTCAATGTGACGGGTTCACCATTCCATCGGCAAACATGGCGATCGGGATCCATCACAAGATTTCCCCGCTCCAGCAGGTCGCCCTTGACACCTTGCACGGGTTCCTCCGCGCGGGCTTTTGTGCGCCGCATGACCGCTTTAACGCGCTCAACAAGCAGACGCTGGGAGAAAGGTTTTTTGATATAATCGTCAGCTCCCATTTTGAGGCCGAACATTTCATCAATCTCTTCGTCTTTGGACGTTAGGAAGATGACCGGGAGCTCCGAGTTCTGACGAAGTCTGCGCAACAGCTCCAAACCGTCCATGCGCGGCATCTTGATATCAAATACGGCAACATCTGGCGGATTGGCACCAAGTCCCGCAAGGGCCGCAGCACCGTCTGTATATGTCTGGACGTGAAACCCTTCGGCCTCAAATGCCATGGTCACAGAGGTCAAAATATTCTGATCATCATCGACCAGTGCAATCGTCGGCATATGCCCCTTAATCCTTCTTCTTGTGTCTTTTTTCTCACGCATGTTTTTGACCGAAAGCCGCACACACTTTTCGGAAACATACGCCAGCTGCCCGACCTAGAGGGTTATTTGGTCCGAATTATGACGCCCCATCAAAGACTTGGCTATAGCGGGCCAGGAGAACTGGGCGACACCTGCCGATTGACAGAGAGCACGCGAGAATGCTCAATCGGCGACACAGGCAGGAGAAACGCTGCTGAATGCTATTTAGCGCCCTCACACGGCGCAACGGGAGGGTTAACATGAAACGCATCGGGCTCATTTTCGTTGGACTGGTGGTCCTGGTACTGGCGATTGCGCTGGTCCGCACGCTTACTCTTTCGGGGCCGGACACCACCTCGTCAGCAGCAAAGGCTCCGGTTGAGATTGATGCAGAAGCAGCAGCGAACCGTTTGGGCGAAGCTATTCGATTTGAAACGCTTTCAACGCAGGTTGCGCGGGAAGAAAAACGTGCCCCCTTTGTTGAGTTCAGAAACTGGGCGGAGACCACTTATCCTGCGTTTCACGCAGCAGTGACACGTGAAATAGTCAGCGAATATTCTCTCTTCTATACCTGGAAGGGCAGCGACCCTTCGCTTGAACCCATTTTGCTGATGTCGCACATGGATGTCGTTCCTATCGCGCCAGGAACAGAGGGTGACTGGGAAGAGGACCCTTTCTCCGGCAAGGTCGCTGACGGCTTCATTTGGGGCCGTGGTGCCATTGACGACAAAGGATCTTTGATCGCAATCCTTGAAGGCGCTGAACATCTCGCCGCGCAGAGCTTTCAGCCACGTCGGACCATTCATTTCTTCTTTGGCCATGATGAAGAGGTTGGCGGCCCAAGCGGGGCACAGAAAATGGCGCCGCTCCTTCAAGAGCGTGGCATTCGCCTACACTGGGTGGCAGATGAAGGCGGGGTTGTCGCTGACGGTCTGGTTCCAGGGGTCGACAGTCCGGTTGCTCTTGTCGGTGTCGCCGAGAAGGGATACGTCACTCTTGATCTGACCGCGTCAGCGCCAGGCGGCCACTCTTCAATGCCTCCGGGCGCTACCGCAATTGGTCGCCTTTCAACAGCGATTGATCGGCTCCAAAACACGCCTTTCTCAGGTGGTATTGAAGGACCGGTGGCTGACATGTTGGATGCGATCGCTCCCTCAACACCGTTCGGGTTGCGCTTTGCACTGGCAAACCGCTGGCTCACCGGATCGCTTGTAGAAGCCAATCTTCGCGGTAATCCTACGATGGCGGCGGCCATGGCGACAACGATTGCGCCTACTTTGATCAATGCTGGCGTGAAAGAAAACGTGCTGCCACATTCTGCGAGCGCGAAGGTCAATTTCCGGATCCACCCACGTGATACTGTTGAGAGCATCGTGGCGCACGTGACCGCCGCTATTGATGATGAGAATGTCAAAGTGACAGTCTTCAATCCAGGCAGGGAAGCAAGCGCTGTTTCCAGTACGGAGTCTGAAGGGTATCAGATACTTTCACAGACCATTCGCGATACGTTTGAGGGAGCGGTCGTCGCGCCGAATCTCGTTGTTGGCGGCACCGATGCAAGGCAGTTCGAACTGGTGTCTGACAATGTGTATCGGTTCATCCCGATAATTTTGGGACCCAATGACACAAGCCGCTTTCACGGCACCAATGAGCGCATCACGGTTGAGAATATGGGGAAGGCCGTTCAGTTCTATGTGCGTTTGCTTGAGCGCGGCAGCGAATAGGTTTACGCGCAACATCCAGATATGAAAAACGCCCGGCCAATGAGCCGGGCGTCGGCTTTTTGTAGGCACCCTGCTGCTTAGAGTTCATTTGCAGGCGTATCTTTGATTTCCTCCCAGAGCGTGTCAGCTGTTGCGATCTTGCCAGGGACGTCCTGCAACCACAGATCTTGGACCTTGGCATCTAGGTTCAGGTATAGGCGATCGTCAACAACCCGCCATACTTCGGGGTCTGCAACAAACTTCTTGCCAACAGAGACACCGAAGGCACAGTAGCCGCCATAGGCTGGAATATATTTTGCCGGATCAGCATCGAAGGTTGTTTTGTTTTCAGCGCTTGCGAAGAGGTACGTCACGCCGTCATGTTCGGAAACATTGTGGCCATTGCCACGGAGCGGCTTTGGGCTGGTGTGGTAGGACACGAGATCATACCCCGCGACACCGACAGTTGAGTGATTGTCTGTCGCCTGGGCAACCTGGACCCCCAGGAGCAGGAAGGCAGCAGCCGCTGCCGTGAAGAATGCCTTTACAGATACCATGCGTCTTCTCCTTGACTTGGTTCAGTTCCCCGGCCCCAAGCCGGTGGAAACTCCATGAAGGGAAACAAATCTGTTTCCCTGGGACCAGAGATAGACAGTTCGGTTTCCTTGTTCAAGGTATGGCCTCAGTTTGCAAAAAAAGAACATAAGGCTTTGTTTTTTAAACATATTCTCGATACTCAGACCAAAACCTCACAGCCATGTGATCGACAATAAGCTTTAAGGCCCTATATTTGGAGAAACTAATCTGTTTCGGAGAAATCTCATGGCCCAAAGTCGGCGAGACCATTTGATGACGGTGGCCCGTGACCTGTTTATGGAGCACGGATTCCACGGCACAGGCATCAACAGGATCTTGGGAGAGGCAGGCGTCTCAAAGAAGACGCTCTATGCGCATTTCAGGTCGAAGGATGAGCTCATTCTGGCGGTCCTGAAGGACCATGATGGGAGCTTCCGGAACCATTTTATGCGCCAGGTTGAACAAACCTCCCCTGACCCCCGAGCCCGTTTGATGGCCGTTTTTGATGTCGCTGAAGCCTGGTTTGAAACCCCGAGCTTTTTTGGATGTGTCTTTATCAATGCGGTTGGTGAATATTCCGAAACAGATACGCCGATCCGCAATGCGTGCCGCGACTTCAAAAAACAGATGACGAACTTCATTGTCCGGCTAGCTAAAGAAGCGGGTGCAGCCGACTATATATCTCTGGGCAATCAACTTTCTCTTTTGCTTGAAGGAGCAATTGTCACTGCACAGGTTTCTGACAGAGAGATCGCGATAGAATCAGCCCGGTCGGCTGCGACGATCCTGATTGATAAGGCGCTGGAAAGTTAAGTGAGGTTGACCGGACGCTTGGAGACAAGTGAGAAACGAACCACCTGCAGCCCGACGGACAAAAACACCGCGGCCCCGATGCCGATCTGAAGACCGACAGCACCGAGATCAAAATAGAAAGCGGAGCCCCATGCCACCGGCACGCCAACGCACCAAAATGCGAAGATATGCATAAACATGGGCACCCAGACATCGCCCATGCCGCGCAACGCCCCCATGGCGACGTTCATCATGCCATCGGCAACAATAAAGATGCCTGCAGCAAGAAGTGTCCAGCGGGCAATCTCAAGAACCGCCAGTTCATTTACATAGAGCGAGGCAATGCCATAGGGCACAGCCAACATGGCTATGGCCGGCAAGGAGAGCAGGATCGCGACTAAGCCAAGCCCAACCCATCCAGCCATGCGGACACCCGCTGGGTCCTGACGCCCCACAGCGTTCCCGACGCGAACCGCGGTCGCCGCCGCCATGCCGATAGAGGCCATCACCATCAGCGCGACGGCATTGTTCGTGATCTGGTGGGCGGCAAGGGCGGTCGGCCCAATTGCGCCGGCCATAAAAACAAGCGAGGAGAAGGCTGCTGATTCCAGTCCATAGGCCATGCCGGTTGCGGCCCCGAGATTGCGCATTTTGGTGCCGAGCGTCCCGCTCAAGCGCAGGGCGTCATGGACAATTTTCTTCCAGGGTGCCCAAACCCCGAACTGATCCTCGCCCTGTCTAAGCGGGAGAGAAACGATGTACCCCACCATGGCAAGAGCCGCGATCCAGCGTACAGCAGAGGTCGCAATCACGGCGCCATCAGCCCCCATTGAGAGGCCCGTCCCGCCCCAGCCGAAAATCAGCATGCCGTTCAGCCCGAAGTTCAGAATATTGACGATCAGCATCACCGTCATCCCCACACGCGGGCGCTGAACACTCTCCAGAAAATAGCTTGAGGCGACATAGAGCAGCATGGCGGGCATGCCCCAGCCGAAATGAATGGACGCGCTTCCGCCGCCAGCGGCAAGAGAGGGGGACTGCCCGAACAGAAGCAAAAGCTGCTCGCCTGCCAGGCAGATAAGACCTAGAACGACGCCAAAAACAAGCGCGTGATAAACGCCGGATCGCCAGACCTCTCCGCACCTTTTATGGTCGTCCGCCCCATAGGCCTGAGACGAGAGGATCATGGTGCCCTGCAGAAGGCCGATGCACACGAGCATGATGACGCCCTGGATCGCCATGCCGAGCCCTAGGAAAGCAAGTTCCTCGCCACCGACCCGTCCCACCATGACCGTATCCACGGTAAAGAGAACGAGAATCCCTGCGCGCGCAACAATCACCGGACCTGCAAGCGTCACTGTGCGTTTCACATGCTCCATCAGGGACATGTCGTCGGCATGGGGCGGCGTGGAGACCGTTTCAGTCATGGGTGTTGAGCTTCAATACAAAAGCCATGGGAGGATCCCATGGCTCCATAGTGCTGATCGGATTAGATTTCCGGGTTGGCCCGAGTATAAAGAGTGACCATGGCAAGCACAGAGAAAAAACAATCCATCGAAGCAGCGCAGGAGCTGCTGGCGCAGACCCGCGCGGGGGCGCTCGGGTCCATCAACCCTGATGGCAGTCCGCTGGTCACGCTGGTGGCGGTTGCGACAATGGCGGATGGCGCGCCCCTCCTGTTGCTTTCCCGAATTGCGGCCCACACCCAAAACATCCTTCGGAACCCAAGCGCCTCATTGCTCATCGAAGGAACAAGCGATGATCCAGACCCTATGACGGCGCCGCGTCTGTCGATCAATGGCATCCTCATGGCTCTGGAAGGGCACGAGGCTGCTGCATCCAAAGTTCGGTTCATTGAAAAACATCCGGGCTCAGAAGCTTACGACACGGAGCTCGACTTCAGCTATTTTCGTCTCGCGATTGAGAGTGCGCGGTTCAATCAAGGGTTTGGCCGGTTCCGGAAGCTCGGACCCGACGATCTTCTGGTCAAAGGGCGGTAAGCAAGTCATGCCACTCCTGGTTGAAGACATAGAGACTGAACGTCTCTTCCTAACCGCCCTCTCTTCCGATCATTCTCAATCCATGTTCGGTCTCTGGTCGCACCCAGAAGTGTGCCGCTTTTCCGGCACGGTTACAGATTATGACCGGAATGAAATCCCAATGCCGGCGGCGTCCCGAACAGACAGCGATAAAATCATCGACTTTTGGCAACGCGCGGCCGCAGACGGCTGGGGGTTTCGATGGGCCATCCTTGATCGCTCAAATGGCCACATGGTCGGCCATATTGGCTTTAATTCCCTCGGGCCCGTCTGCGAGTTGGCCTACCACCTCCATCCAGATCATTGGGGGAAGGGCATCATGTCAGAAGCTGCGACCGCAGCCATTGACTGGGCGTTGAAATCAACGCCCGACACCACATTGGAGGCCTTTATCGAACCGGAGAACAAAGGCTCAATTCGGCTGGCGTTGCACCTCAATTTCGAGCCGACGCGCCATTTCTCAGATGGTGCTGAGTGCTACCGGCTTGAACCCGATACCCTCAAGTAACACGGCGTCATTCAGCGTGCCGGTTAACCCTGTTCTAAGGGCTAAAAAGTGGCTTTAGGCGGGCCGTTCTAAACACCCGGCAAAAGGTCCTAAAACGCACCCGAATCCTGTTGCAGAAGCCCGACCGCCTCACTATGGTGGCCGCCACTTGAGAAGCCTTCGCATAGGGTGAACCACGCGATCCAAGACGTGGTCGTCCGCCCCAGCTGAGCCAGGCTTTTGGCCCCGGATTGGGCTCGAAACCCTTAGCTAGGGAGAAGCTTGAGGATTCTCAGTTGCAGGAACAGTTTGCGGAAATAGAGCGGGTCTGACCGCCATAAACCAGTTTCCGTAACCCCCGGTCGGGGCATCCGGCCGAACAGGCGAGACGCGAAGGAGAGCGGGCGTGAAACAGACGGGTCGGCACATCAGCAAAAATGGTGTGGAAAATCAGGGTCTCAAAAACCTGGCGCAAGTAAATTGGAATTTGAAGCCAGCCGCTCTTTATGAAATCGCGCTGAAGCGCGGCGAAGGAGAGCTCTCCTCAGGCGGCGCATTTGTCAGCCGCACAGGCGAGCATACCGGCCGGTCCGCTCAGGATAAATTCGTTGTCAAAGACGACACCACCAAAGACACCGTCTGGTGGGACAATGCCAAAGCAATGACCCCGGAACAATTCGATCTTCTTCATGCTGACATGCTGGCTCACGCAGAAGGTAAAGAGCTCTTCGTTCAAGATCTTTTCGGCGGCGCCGACCCTACCCACCGCCTTCCCACACGGGTCTTCACAGAGCTTTGCTGGCACTCTCTTTTCATTCAGAACCTGCTGATCGAACCCAAGCCAGAAGAGCTTGATGATTTCGATCCCAAGTTCACCATCATCAACCTTCCAAGTTTCCGCGCAGACCCTAAAAAGTATGGCTGCCGGACCGAAACGGTGATCGCGTGTAACTTCATGAAGCGGATTGTTCTGATTGGCGGCACATCTTATGCCGGTGAAACAAAAAAGTCTGTTTTCTCCATGCTGAACTACGAACTGCCCGGCAAAAAAGTCATGCCGATGCACTGTTCGATCAATGTGGGAGAAGATGGCGACTCCGCTATTTTCTTCGGCCTGTCTGGCACAGGGAAAACCACACTTTCTGCTGATGCGTCGCGGACGCTGGTGGGTGATGACGAGCATGGCTGGTCAGAAAACGGTGTCTTCAACTTTGAAGGCGGCTGCTACGCGAAGATGATCAATCTCTCCGCGGACGCTGAACCTGAAATCTATGCGACAACACAGCGTTTTGGCACGGTGCTTGAAAATGTGGTCCTCGACCCTGACACCCGGGAAATCGACTTTGATGATAAGTCGCTGACGGAAAACACCCGCGGTGCGTATCCGCTGTCCTTCATTCCAAATGCGTCAGAGACCGGCCGCGCAGGCCATCCGAAAAACATCATCATGCTTACCGCTGATGCGTTCGGCGTTCTGCCTCCCATCTCCAAGCTCACGCCGTCACAGGCCATGTATCACTTCCTGTCGGGCTATACCGCGAAGGTTGCCGGCACGGAGAAAGGCGTTACCGAGCCGGAAGCCACATTCTCAACCTGCTTTGGTGGGCCCTTCATGTCTCGCCACCCAAGCGAGTATGGCAACCTGCTGCGTGATCTGATCGCGGAGCACAAGGTTGACTGCTGGCTCGTCAACACTGGCTGGACCGGTGGCGCTTATGGCGTTGGCAGCCGGATGCCTATCAAAGAGACGCGCGCACTACTCGCCGCCGCCCTTGATGGCAGCCTCGCCAATGTTGAGTTCCGGACAGATGGAAACTTCGGCTTTGAAGTTCCTGTCTCCGTTCCAGGCGTCGATAATTCGATCCTGAACCCACGGGATACATGGTCAGACAAAGACGGCTATGACGCGCAGGCGAAAAAGCTGGTCGCCATGTTCATCGAGAACTTCAAAATCTATGAAGCTCATGTGGACCCGGATGTGCGCGACGCGGCGCCAGCCCCTGCGCAGGCTGCTGAATAGTTACCTATTCGTCAGAGTGACGGGAACAAGAGGCCGGGCTTAACGCCCGGCTTTTTTTGTGCGCAATCCTTGTGGAAAAAAAGGCGGTCCCGGATGAGGCCGGGACCGCCGATTTTCACTTCACGATTTCAAACCTGATAATCGCATTTTGAGGGATGCTGACCGCCAGGAAGGTCGATAGTGAAAACAGGAACCACCTGTATTAGGGAGGAGGGAGGTTCCTTTTGGGGTCCCCCTTTTTTGGCACTGTCTGCGTGTCAAGAAGCCAGCTCACCTCACATAAGCAACTGTGAAAGGCACACCCAGTCCTTCTGATAACGCTCAGATAACAAGAATGTCATTCCACCTGTCAATTCGTAATTGTCAGTTTTTCTGACAAGTCTTTCGATGCGCCACTAATACGCTCAAGCGATCACTTTATCTTCTGGCTGTCGGCAAACGCTCGCGGTCGCAACGTTCATTCGCTATCTTGTGGTCGAAGAATCTGGTTCTGGGGGGATCAGAAGGAAAAATTTGGAGGGGGAATGGCCGCGGAGCATAGCGACGGGCGATCCGATAGAGGCGTTCGCACCCATGAGCGCATTGTCATTGCGCTGTTTGAGCTGATCAAGGAGGGTAACCTTCAACCAAGAGGTGAAGAGATTGCGGAGAAAGCCGGCGTCGCCGTCCGGACGATCTTTCGTCATTTCGACGATATGGACGGGCTCTTTGATACAGCGATGGCGTTTATGTCGGGGCAGCTTGAAGCGGTCCCGGTCCTACCTAGAATCGAAGGCACACTGGAAGAGCGTGCGCTGGCCTACTCAAAAGACCAGGGCGCGATTTTTGAAGAGAATAGAAACTATCTGCTTTTCTATATCTCAAGAGCTAAGACCGAAACCGAAGCGAATGCCATCCGTGCGGCGCATACGCAAAGCCAGAGATTGCGCCTCTGGTCCGCGCTGCCAGAAGTGGCCGCCGCTGATCCTGTCTCGCGGCATAGCGTCGAGGCGCTCTATTCCTTTCAAATGTGGGACCAGATGCGTTTCCAGCAGGGTTTGTCCGTAGACATGTGTCACCAGATCATTGCCGCGTCTACGGTCACGCTCCTCACAAAAGAGCCCGCCACGGCGGGTGCAATGTGAGTGCGTTAAGGAGGCCCTTCTAGGTGAGAGATGCGATATCGGTCACACCTTCTGCTTTCAAGTATGCCGTCAGGTTCTTATCCGGATCTGGGGGCACACGTTCATTCAGCACCTCCAGATCCCGCATACGATCGGCCCGAAAGACCCGAAAGTCTTTTCTCAGTTCGCACCATCCCGGAACTGTCCAGACAGCGCCATAGAAAGACAGCGTCAACGGCCAGATGGTGCGCATTGACGCCTTGCCTCCTTTGTCAGCATAGGCGAACCGGATCTTCTTTTTATTGCGGACAGCACGGCGGACCCGTGCCAAGTCGATTACCACTTCTTCCTGATAGTGCGCGGGCGGCGCCATCACACCGAGAGCATCAAATTGTGCCTTCAAATCTCGAGGCAGGACCGCGCGCAGCTTTGCCAGCACCGCCTTAGACGCCTCCGCCAGTTCATCATCACCCCAGGCGGCCACGATGCGGGCACCCAGCGCCAGCGCTTCCGCCTCTTCCTCGTTAAACATGAGCGGCGGCAGGTCATAGCCTTCTCGCAGGAGATAGCCGAGGCCCGCTTCCCCATCAATCGGGACGCGGCTCGCCTGAAGGTCCGCGATGTCGCGATAAATGGTGCGGACGGAGACTTCCATTTTTTCCGCAAGCTCCGCTGCCGTCACCACCCTGCGGTGGCGGCGCAAATATTCGATAATGTCGAACAGTCGATCAGCACGTCTCATGATCTGTAGTCTCGTATATGGCTCCTGACAGCAGGGTGTCAGGAGAATGTCAGTAATGTCTTCCGGTATCAAGCGAGACCTTCATCGAGGAGACTGAACATGATCCGCCTTCACACATTCAAAGACTGTCTGCCCGGGACGCCCGACCCGTCCGGTTTCGTCGTTAAACTCATGACGGTGCTGCGCATGGCCGGGGTCGGTCACGAACGGATTGAGGTCGACAATCCGGCGAAAGGCCCCAAGGGCAAACTGCCCTTCATTGATGACAATGGGGTGGTGCTGGGTGACACGGTGCTCATTCTGGAACATCTCAAAAAGATGCGGGGTGTCGATCTTGATCGGCACCTAAGCCCTATACAGAAAGCACAGTCTCACGCGCTGCAGCGCATGCTGGAAGAACGTCTCTATTGGGCGACCGTCTATAGCCGATGGATGGAACCGGCGAACGCGAGTGTCGAGGATGAAATTTTCTTTGCCGAGATTCCCTGGCCTATTCGCGGTTTCATCACACGGCAGGCGCATAAAACGATGGCAGCTGCCCTCCATCATCATGGTCTGGGACGGCACAGCCGAGACGAAATCTATGCCTTTGGTCTCTCTGATATTGAAGCGCTGGCGCAAGTCCTCGGCGATCAGGAATTCCTGTTTGGCGGAAGTCCAAGCGTTGCCGATGCAACTGCTTTCGGGATGCTGATCAACATTGTGGGGCCGGACATTCCAAGTCCATTGAAAGATGCAGTCGCGGCCAAACCTACACTTATGGCCTATGTG
>NZQM01000100.1 GCA_002695905.1 Parvibaculum sp. | reverse complement strand
GGTACAGTGGCCAGGACCGTTGCGAGCAAAAGTCTTGGGTTAATCAGAACCATGGCTAAGATTGAAGAGCTTAAGGGTCAATTCTCTCAGGCAGAATCTAAAAGAGAAAGAGCCACGATTGGCCGCAGGATTATTGACGCTGTCGATGCCCATACTAAGCTGTCGGACAGAAGGCAACAGGTGATGGAGTACTTGGCTGAGACAAAGCCAGAGACATACGAGCGACTGGTCGAGATTCACAACAAGGTGGAGACTCTTGCGGAGCAATACACGCGGGCTGATACTGACGGAAGAAGAAAGATTACAAAGGAGGTTAAGCAGCTTCTGTCAGAGCGAGGACAGATTGAGGGAGAGATGGATTCCATGCTGGAGACTGACGGCAAGCTAGAGTCTAGGGTTCTTGCTAGAGAGGGTCGTAAGGCAGCCAAGAAGAGACGCAATTACGGAGGCCTCTTTGCTGAGGGAAGAGGTAAGGTGACCGTTACTTCTGATAACCTTGGGCCTGTAGCCAAACTTGTAGAAAGACTTACAAAGTACGACGTGTCTCCGCATACTGTTGTAGACGGAGAGGGCAAGACAAAGTCTGTGACTACTGGAGAGAGGGTTGTCAAGGGCATGCAGAATGCCATGAACGTGGTCAAGGCTATGGCTGCCACGGGTACGGACTTCGCTATCGACATGTATAAGGACTACGACACGTATGTAGATGACCTTATGGAGGAGACGGGTATGACTCGGGAGGAAGCAATCGAAACTGCAGGGCGTGGGATGTGGATGGGAGGCGGTAAGACTAAGTTGTTCTTGCCTGCCCTTCTTGAGAACACAGCATACCACGAAGGTTATCACGACTTCGTCCTTAAGACTGTAGGCAAACCTGGCGCTGTTGGGTTAGCCAAGAAAATGTTTCAGGCCTTGCCAGACAATCTAGTCAAGAGGTACTCTCAGTTCCTTTCTAACTACGAGGGGGGTGGGAACTTGATTGAAACACTTGGCAATAAAAATCTAACTGCAGAGCAGAAGCTTGAGGTGGCCGACGAATTCCTTACTGAGCTTCTCGCTGACATTACTGCGGGCAACGTGTCTATTGACATTCAGAAGAGCGTCATCAGACAGTTCATGGACTTCCTGTCACCTCATCTTGGCCGCATCGGTGTTAGAGGTATTCCTAACGCAAAGATTGATAACGTAGTATCTGCCATTCAACAGATGACTCAAGAGTTTTCTGAGGGTCGCAGGCTTGAGGGACAGAACAGATTGAACGAAGCTGTTATTCGAGCAAACTATGCAGGCATTGCTATGCGTGCTGGAGTTATGATGGATGACGAAGCAGAGGATGGGTTTGACAACACCAAGTCTCAACTTGTTTTCCGTGCAGGGAACCTCACCGACAAGGCTGAGCCCGCAGCAAAGATGAGAGGCAGAAGAAGCACGGGCCACTTTGGTACTGGGTTCTATTTCTTCTCGGACGAAAAGCGAGCTGTTAAGTACGCCGAACCAGATAATCGTGAAGTATCACAGCTTAACATTGCAGACTACAATCTAGCTAGAGCGACCAAGGGGCTGCACGAGGTTCTTAAGGACATCAACAACTCAAGCGAGGCATCCGATGCTATGTGGAGTGGCGGCGACTATAAATTCAACCCCTACGACTTTATTCGAGTTGGCTCGGTTACTGGTGATTTTGTAACAGAGAAACAAGCACGCGAGATGAGGGACAGGGCTCAGGAGATATTCAACAAACAGAAAGACATTCCTCCTGCGCGTTACAGAGAAAGAGACAGCATCTCTACAGTCATCATGAAAGCGATGGGATATGAGGGCGTAAGCGCGGTAGACACAGACCTTGATAACTCCACTTACGGCACCGTCATTTACGACATAAAAAAGGGTGCTGAACCAAAGGCTCAGGCTATGGGGGCTGAGGGTGGCGAGATATTTGCTACCGTCGTGTTTAGCGTTAGCCTCAGCGGTAAGGCCAAGCACCCAGTAAAGAAGGTGTTCAAGGACGAGCGCCACCTCAACAACTTCATCAAGTTCATGGAGCGGGAGAGAGGGTGGACGTATGAGGAAACTTACGTGCACGAGGGTGAGTATAGCGGAGAGGCGACAAGGCAGAAGTCAGAGCCTATCAGACCAACAGCAGACGCAGCAGACAGAGACATCATCACGGCCTCTGACCCTCAGGGGGTAAACTATTTTGCCAAGTCTATGGACCGAGCGATGAAGATGATGGAGGAGCGTGGCATTAACATTGGTTTGCAAGTGACTCAGCTTTCAGAATCCGATGTACAACAAATCATCGACGACGGAGGGGAAATCTTTATGACAGCAGACTACGGTGCTGGTGGATACATCACCAAGGACGGTTACGTAGGTGGCATCTTCAAGAATCCAGACACAAGATTTAAGCGGATTACAAAACCTTTGTTCAAGCGCATGGAAGCATGGGCTGCAGAGAACGGTGTTGAGATTTTCTTCGATGCTTTTGCCACCAAGCTAGAGGATATCTACATTGGGTTGGGCTACAAACCCTATGCACGCACAGCATTTAACAGGGAGTTTGCACCAGATGGTTGGGATGCAGAGAACTCACCGTTGCTCGACGAGCCAGATGTAGTGTTCTTTGTCAAAGGTGAAGGCGCCAAAGGAGAGGGTCAAAGGTTTGATGACTACATGGTGGCATACGATGCCACGGCAGCAAGAGCAAGAAAGCCTAAGGCTCAAGCCCTGCCCGACCTCTCGCTATCAGAAAACGCAGAGGTTTCTTTTGAGCAGGCTGCAGGTATCAATGCTCAGCAGATGGAGGAACGTAGAGCGGAGATGAAGTTGCCCGAGTCTCAAAGACAAACACGTAACTCTATAGTGCTCAATGTCCTTAATAAGTACGAGCTCGGAGAAATTACTCAAGAGGATTATGTGTCAGCTGTTCGGGAGAACATGCCTATCAAGCCTTTTGAAGAAGTGCCTGAGGTCCCAACAGTAATGGACGTGGCATCGGCGCTAACCTCTGACAAGGTAGCCAAGGGTATCATTGGAGTTAACAAAGAGATTGCTGACGGGTACTACGTTGGGTTGAGACTAGACATCCCAGCATACGACACCTACGACACGTGGGTTGTCTCAGTGCACCAAGGCAAGAGAGCTGAAGCAAGGGCACCGTTCCTTGGCGGCAAGGCTGTAGGGTATGGACAGACAGCGGTGATTACGAACGCGACCTTTGACTCCACGCCAATGGCCGCCCTCAACATTGCAAGGGGTAAGGGCAAGCAGACTATTGCGAGAATGTTTGGTGACTTCAAGAACGAGTCACCCGAGCAGGTGAGACAGCGTGCTGTCGACATCATGAAGGGTAGCGAGTACAACTCTGACTACAAGGAGCTGGGCAAGATGGAGGGATGGGTACAGGTGGGGATGAATCCGTTCCGCCACAGCTGGTTCTATGACAAGCGTGATGGCCGACCACTAGCTGAGGCCTCTGAGATTATTCAAGTGGGAGCGCTTGTGCTCGCCAAGGATGCTGTTAAAGTCTCTGCGTCTGACCCTCGCTTTGAGGCTAAGAGTAGGGTGAGTGGACAGAAGATTAAGTTCCAGCGCCCAGGCGCTCTTGTTGGAGACCCAGTGTCTTTGGTTAAGCCACAGAAGATTGGAATCTTTGACCTGAACTACGCAGCAAGCACCACACAGATGGAGGACTGGCTCAAGTCGGGGGTGGTCCGTCAAGAAGATATGTCTATATTGGAGGGAAGACCTGTCCTCTCGCACTCACCAGACAACATGATGGTTGGCTCGGTGTCTGTTGACGACAGAGTGCTGGTGAATAATGGAGGCGGGCTGTTCTATTCTGCCAATACAGGTGACGTGTGGGCTGTGGCTGGCGAGAGCGCTGGTAACAACATGGCCAATGAACTTAATGAACTGCTCAAGACTTCACCCGACGGCAAGGCCTACCTCCTACTCATCAGCGGGGGAAGGGAGAAGCACAAAAGCTCCACCAATGGTGTGATGTCTATGGCTTCCCTTGGTTTTGAGCTTGTCAATCAGAATGTACTGACCAAGACGGAGCTCAAGAAGGTGCTCAAGGATACTGTCGCCGAGACTGAGAGACTGTCTATTACTACTCAGATAAAAAGAAACGAGGCTAGGGTAAAGGATGGCAAGGAGCCAAACCCACTCAAGAAGGGGACAAATAAGCTCAGCTCTATGGCTGGCAAAATGGAGGATTTGTTCGAGCGTTTCTTCGTAGAGTTCGCATCCCCATATAGGTCTACGTTCGAGCAGAGACGTGAGTTTGTAGATAAGTTTGCAACAAACTTGGGGAAGGCAGTAGCTGTAAAGTCCAAGGACAGTGCTGCAGAAAAGAAAAGACTCATAGAATCCTACGAAAGAATCTTTGGGTTTAGACCTAAGGCAAGTCAATTTGGTTCTACTCTTAAGAACTTTTTCTATGACTTCTTTCAAGAGAAGATTCTTCAGGGGGGGGAGGTTAATAATATATATGGTGCTATCGAGGTTTCATCTGAGGTTAGGCTTGAGAAAGACCCCAACCCAACAGCCTCATACCCACTTAAGCTAGTCAATGTAGACCCCAACGCTCCGACACCAAAGACTATTGTCTTTAAGGCTATGCGCTCTGCTCCTGGCACGCTTGTTACCAGGGGTACCAACCCAGTAAACCGTGGTCTAGAGATAGGTGACATGTACACCAACAGCAAGGGGGAGCGCAAACTCATAACTCCTAACGCCTTTGAAATGATGGGGGGGATGGGTCAGGCTACGTGGGGTAGGATGACTGTTAAGACACCCGTCCCTATTGACACTATCACTAGAGACGTTTTGGCGATGGACAAGTCTGAGTCAATTATCAATAGAGGTAAGGCTCAGGGTAACTTGATGAAGCTCATAGCCGACATGGTTGACCCTTCAACTCCTACTCCAGGAGCGCGTGTGACTAAGCGTGGAAAGCTTATTATTACGCCCTCTAAAAGCGAGCTATGGAACAGAAAAAAGAAGGAGGTGATGGAGCTACTTATTGCAAGTGGCATGAGCAAAGAAAACGCAGAGGCGATGTATGCCAATGCCAAGGCTTACAAGGAGGGGCGAACTGCAGGAAAAAAGATGGCAAGCAGGGAGGCTCAGGAGACCCTCGGTAAAAGAAACAGAGAGCTTAGCACAGAGGCCAAGGCTCTTAAGAAAGAACTCGACCAGCTTAAGAACAAGTCTAAAACCGTAGAGGAGTTCTTGTCCTTTGCTATCAAGCTTGTGGATGAAAGGATGAAGGGCAGGGGTCAGCAGCCCTTTGGCAACAAGGACATTCAGAGACTCCTTAAGATTGTTAGGCAAGCACACAAGTCTTCTGCCAAGAGGATTCAGAAGGAGGGGGAGGCCGAGGTTATGGATACGTTTGTTGAGAAGCTGATTGATATCTTCGATAAGCAGGATGCCAAAGAAGCCATGAGAAACTACTTGGCTTCTATTAGTGCGGCACGCAAGCTCCAGAAGAGACTAAGAGGTGCAGCCAAGAAGCGCAAGAAGGGAGAGGCGCTTAAGTCTGTTGCTTCCTACGACAGGGTACTAAGGAGACTGTCTGGAATCAACGCATCTCTGCTGTCGCCCACGGATATACAGGACTTCATCAACACACTCAACTCCGCCGTGAGTTCTGTGTCAAAGGTGAAGACAGTATTCAGTAAAGAGGAAGAGAGGGTAGTGGCTCAGGTGCCTGCGAGGAGGTCAGTCGAAGCCCTCATGTCTCTTGCAGATAAGTTCATAGCCCTCGAAGAGATAGGACGTAACGCGGTGATGGTGGCTAAGGCTAAGGCGGCTTCAGAGAAGAACGGAACTTCTTTTGAGAACGAATACGAAGCACTTGTTAAGGCGGCAAAGCTTCGCAAAGTTAGCGCCACCAGGAGAGCTATCCTTAGCTTCATCGAAGACAACCCTGGGCTGTCCCTTGACCCCGCTAACCCTGCTGACGTAGAGTATGTGCTGGAGCAACTCGCTGAGAACAAGGCGCTCTTAGAGGAGCAGTCCAAGGACGCAATCATTAGAGATGCTTTGCTGCCGCAGATTGCCTTTAACCTAGAGAAGCTTCTTGAAGACAGTCATATTGCTGAGATTCTTGGTGTGTATAGCCTTGACCAATTCAATGCTTCGGACCTAATCAATAGGCTGATGAAGCTTGACAAGATTCACCTAGCGAACCTAGAGTTTAAGCTTGACGATTACTTGATGAACGACTCAGTCATGGGGCTGGGTTATCTATCTGCTCGCGTGCGAGGTCGAATCGAGTTGGCCAAGGGCATTGAAGAACAGCTTACTAACAAGGGTGTAAGTGCGGGGAGCAGGCCTATCCTTTCCCTACTCGATACAGCTGACTCCTTCCTGAGGTTGGTCTTTAAGACGGACAACAAAACGATTTCAAAAATCCGAAGGTTGATTGGATTTGCTGACATGGAGAGAGCCTTTGCGAAGGCTGATATGATTCACGCCATGACCGCCGAAGCCATAACAGAGGAGATAGACCGTATTGAGGGTGAGGGCGGAAGTGTCAAGACAGTATTGGATAACGCTATTATGCAGCTGTTCTCCATGGCTAGGCAGATGCCCGTCCTTGAAGAGGGAGCACCTGGTCAAAACGAGGCAGAGTGGTATCTCGCATTAAGAGATGCAACGCGGCGCAGTATCGAACACTACAGGGAGCAGCGTGAAATTTACTCAGACAAGGATGTAGCTGAGATGGAGGCAGCGTTTGAGTATCTGTTCTCAGAGAAGAACCTGCCAGACCTGCTGGCCAAGGTGCAGACAGAAAGACCTGACCTTGTTCAGATGGTTGACTTCATGGCTGGGGTACACTCTACGCTTGAAGATTCGTTTGCGAACTATGTTGAGCGATACCTCGGGAAGAACCTCACGAGAGAGAATAACTACACGCCATTCAGCGTTAAGGTGAAGGTAAAGAACGAAGCTGTTGATGAGGGATTGCAGATGAGGCAGGCCATTATGGACAGCATGCGTAGTAGCTCGCTTTCTAATGCTAAGAAAACAGCAGGCTCCTCATTTGAGAGAAACCCAAAGAGCATTACTGGCACGGGGAATATCCTTGGCCTCAACTTTACTAGTATTAACGAACGAACGCTCAGAGAAAATACTATTCTATCAAACACTGTGGGTGAGGTGATGTCTCTTCAATCTGTATTCTCAAGCGAGGAGTTAGCCAAGCTCATTCCTGATGACGGCACAAAGAATCAGCTGCACACAAAGTTGATGAACTACATCACGCAAGATTCTGCAAGTGCGCCTCCTGTTTTTCAGGCTAGGTTTACGTATGGGGGTAAGACTTTTAGAAACCCTATTAAAACAATTAAGAACGCCGTAATTGTGAAGGCCTTTGGCGGTGTGCTTACTCAGACACTCAAACAAAGTACCGTGCTCATCAGCACGATGGCCAACACGAAGAATCCCGTTCAGTCTATCCCGTATATGATTCAAACTGTAGGTGAGCTCTTCGCATTTGCTTTAAGGAACGGACTGCTCACTGACTCTAAGCTTGCCCTTGAAGCAAACGGAAGGTACAAGCTACTTCAGAACTCACCAGTTTTTTCTAGAGATTATGAAGCGGGAAACATTGACCCATACACTGGTTCTATTGATACAGAGACTAGCTGGTTTGTTAGGACAAGAGACAAACTTCAAGACCTATCACTACAGAACCTAAAGTCTACTGACAAAGTGGCTGCCGTAGCATCGTGGTTTACATTCTATGGAGACTACCTCCTCTCGGAGGGACTGGCTGATAGCTTTGACGACATTAACTGGGATGAGCAAGCAGCTCGACCAGACCTTGATGCGCTTAGCTATGCAGACTCTATGGTAACTAAGGACCAGGCGGCATCTACGCCACGCCAAGCAGCAGATATTTACAAGGATACCTCTGGGGCCATGGGGCCTTTAGTCGACTTCGTCAGAAACATCGTCCTTCCTTTTGCAAGATTTGCTGTAAACAAGAAGCGAAGCATCTACTCTGACTTCAATAAGATTGACTTTCGAGGAAGGCGGGATGACCCTAAGACAAGACGGGAGGGTGCGATTGCTATGGCTGGACACCTTGCAGAGCTGTCTGCATTCCACGCTATCAACAAAGTCTTAATCCCAGCTATCGCATCCCTATTTGTAGAGGACGATGAAGAGGAGTCAAAGTACAAGAGCAGTAAACTGTTGGATATCGCTGGCAGTGTGGTAGCAGACATGAATCCACTCCCTCCTATTGGTTATTTGGAGGACGTGGTAAAAGAGATGACTAACAAGTACATGCTATTCCCCCTTTCAGAAGGAATGGATGGTGTGCCAGGATTCTTGGAGGGTGAGAGTTATGATGAAAGGTATGAGCGCTGGAAGAACACCTCGGCAACAATACCCACATACAACAGCAACCCCGAGTTGTCTGCAAGTGGTTTGCTTAAGGTTGGTTTTGGTCCATACGGAGAATTTGTTACCGACGCAGGGAACACCCTGAAGAACCTAATGGAAGATGGCAACAAGGTCTACTCTTCTACAGGCAGAGAATACTTTGTGAGGCCAGAGGATAAGGAGCAAATGGATATGTTCTTTGCCATGAAGTTCATGCTTGCGATGGGGCAGATGTCTGGGTTCTCATCCAAAGAGATTGACATCCTCGCTCGCCGCATGGATGACTTACCGAGGGAGCGGTCATTGCGCTCAGAAGAAGAGCTTGCTGGTTACGAAATGATTTCCAAGGCTATGCTATCCAACAACCAAGAACTCATGCAAGTTCTAGGTGAGGGTACAGGGGTAGAGAGATTCCAACGCATCCTTCAAGAGCAACTTAACTACTCACCATACGATGCAGAAAAGGCTGCTTCTAAATTTAAGAAGGGGGCCAAGGATGCGGCTATTGAAATTAGCTTGAGGAAGATGGATGGATACTCGACTCATATTAGAGATATCAGAAGTATCTTTATGAATGCTGGCGACGCAAAGGATTACTTCTCTATCATCAACAAGAGAAAGAATGCTATGTCTGCTGATGAGTTCAAGGAGTTCAAAAACCTTGCGGACATCTACATGGCAGGCATGCGTAGCGGCACCCTTGAAGAGAGCATGTACTACAATCTAACAGAATGAAACTAGAAGTTTTAAGAATCAGTAGCCAAGAGGACTCGACCTCAGGCATTTTATTTGACACAACAAACGGCAGGAAGTTCCTGTGTTACACACTAGAAGATGAAGAAAGAAATGAAAAGGTGGATGGCGAAACTCGTGTCCCCTCTGGAACGTATCGAGTTGGCCTACGAACAGTGGGCGGCTTTCACAGCAGGTATGCCCATCGTTTTCAGGATATTCACAAAGGCATGCTCTGGGTTCTTGACGTACCTTCTTTTGAGTACATACTTATTCATTGTGGGAATACTGATGAGCACACTGCTGGTTGCCTTCTCATTGGGGAAACTCAGGAGTCCAATGTCAAGAGCAGCAATGGCTTTATTGGCAGGAGCACGCAAGCTTACTTCGATGTGTACCCAAGGATTGCAGAGGCTCTGGACAAAGGTGAGGAAGTAACTATCACATACATTGATTACGATGGAGAAGAAGAAAAAAAAGATAAGGGACACAAGGCTAGGCCAGTGGCTAAGGACCGCCGCACCAGGAGTTCTTGACACAGTAGGAGACCTGCTGCCCGACAGCGGAGGACTCGGGGTAGTTAAGAACCTACTTGACAGAGAGCCTGACCTGAGCGCAGAAGAAATCAAAGCACAGATTGATGCGGAGGTAGAGTTTCAAAACAACGTAACCGAGAGGTGGAAGGCGGACATGGGTAGCGACATAAAGCTGGCCAAGTATATCAGGCCAGTTACTTTGATTGCTTTGATGGTGATGTTTATGGGCACTATGGTAGCGGACTCACTTGATTATCTGCCCTTTAATGTAAAAGCGAGTTATGTATCTTTGTTAGAGATACTTATGCTAACCTCTTTCGGTGCATATTTTGCTGGTAGAACCATAGAGAAATCTAGAAAATGAGAGAAGAAGAATTTGGGTGTGACTTCCTTGACCAGGATAAGTTGCAAGAGCAGGAGCAGAAGCTCAAGGATGGTACTATCACGTGCAATGTCGACAGCCCAGAGGACTGTGAATCTTGTAGCGGATAAGAGATATGTTAGAAAACTTGAGCCACTTTGAATTCCTCACCGTAGCTAGTGCCCTAGTTGTGGGCTGGGTAAAGTTTCAAAACGACTATGCGAAACTGAGCTCTCGTGTGCACGCCCTCGAAGCGGACAACGCAGAGTTCAAGGCTGACGTTAAGCAGTTGCTCAAGGACATTCAAGAAATCAAGTTACTTCTGGCTAAGAATAAGGTGGAGTGAATATAGACGACAACACCAACCTCGGCATCAACATTAAGTGGATGGTGCAAATCGTTGTGGGTGTAGGGGCCGCTGTTACTCTTTACTTCACAATCATGTCTGCTCTAAACAAGCTAGAGATTGACACGATGCGTCACAACCAAGAGATTGACCTTAACTCTGAGTTTAGAATTAAGTGGCCTCGTGGGGAGATGGGCAGCTTACCTGACGATGCAGAGCAGAACCTAAGACTAAATCACGTAGAGAGGGATGTGGAACAGCTAAAGGTTCTAGTAGACGAGTTGCGTCAAAAGGACTGTGATTAACGGAAGACCGTTACGTTTCCAGCCATCTCTATAACCTTCTGGCTTTCCCAAGTAGATGCTTTAATAGTCCAGGTGTACACCCCATCAGGTACAAATGCACCCAGCCTGTTGCCAAGCCACTTGTC
>NZQM01000099.1 GCA_002695905.1 Parvibaculum sp. | reverse complement strand
CTCAAAGCGGGCGTCATCCACAGCATAGGTATGGCTGTCGCCAGCATCCACGTCTGTGGTGCTTAGAGACCCAACAACCGCCCCGGCGGTGTTCTCATCGACAGAGGCATTGCTCAGTGAGATATCTGATGGATCCTCGTTCACATCACCGACTGCGAGCGTAAACTCCTGCGTGAATGAGAGACCCCCATCATCCGTCACTGTAACAGTGAGCGCTACTGACGGTTCCGCTTCGTGATTGAGACTGAGGCCTGGCCGCAGTTTCAACACGCCGTCGACCACCTCGAAACGAGTATCGCTCACCTCATAGGTGTGCTCGCCTGGATCGTTGGTTGTGAGCGTGCCGACAACGGCACCGGGTGCATTCTCATCGAACTGGTTGTTGCTGAGTTCAATCTCTTCCGGTGCCGCGTTCAATGCGGAGAGAGGTACTTCTGGCTCCACAAAGCTGGAGCCAGCGCCTGCATTGGCTTGCACCAACGTGCCATCGACGATATCTGCGCCATCCATATTGGACAGCTTCATGTCCATCGTAGCCCGATCCATGTCAGACTTATCAAGAAGACTTTCGACTGCGGGAGACGCATCCATAGACTTATCGGCGCTGTCTTCCTGCCGACCAGCTGGATCAACGTCAGCAGCCGCCAATGGATCGCCCCCATTGGACGCGCCTGAACGGTCACTCTCAACCTGATTGCCGGTGGCTGTGGACTGAGGATCTGTACCTGCTTCGGTTACGCCGCCAAGGGTGACGCCTTCCGGCAGTTCTATCTCACCGCGTTCAATGCCCATGTGGATGTTGGGATTGGTGACATCATCCGCAGCGCGCGCACTGTCCAGGCCGGTCAGATCCGCTTCGGTTTCTTCCCGCCGCTTGCCCGGAGTACGACCCTCATCAAAAACGAATAGATCATCATTGGGCGCGCCATTGCCGCTGCCGTTCCTGACTTCTGCTTCGTCTTCACGATTCGTTTCGTCAGCCATGTCTACCTTCCTACGCCACATCAAAAGCGGCTGGACCTGCTTCAGACCCAGCGCAGAAACCCATCGCGCAATAGCAAAGGGTTTTTCAGTTACTAGACAATTTGGGGGGGAGAAATTAACTCGTCGTCAAGAAGTCTGGTTAACACCCTGTAACCAGCTGCCGGTCCTGGTAGTACAGGCAGCGTTTTGCCAAAAACTCCCAGAAAACCGCGAAAATTTTACTAAAATCGTCACCTATATCGACGTAAATCTGCGGAAAAACCGACAAAAGGAAAAAATTAACCAAAAAACAAAAACTTCGGGGGATTCTGCGGGAAGGATGGCGGGATTGTCCGTCTCATCTGTTCCTGGGACACGCATGTCGGCATGAGTAAACAGCAGCCTACTGACGGACCGCGCAGCAAAATCCAGTCGGCGGTGGACTCGCTTCGAATCTTCATCTCTGGCGGGCGCGACGAACGCTTTGCAGGCTTCACCGCAAAAGGTGCGGGGCCGCTGAGCCCCCCTATCCTTATCGGTTCCATTTCGATCAATTTTTTCGCACTAGCAACACCACTTGCGCTGCTCCAGGTCTATGATCGTATTATCCCCAACCAGGCCGTTGAAACCCTCACCATCATGGTGGTGGGGCTCATCGGCATTATGTGTATTGATGCGGTGTTCCGCTACTCTCGCTCCTGTCTTGTTATCTGGTATGCGGCCCAACTTGATCACGCGCTCAACGTCACGCTTGTTGACCGGTTCCTTGAAACGTCTCCGCAGGAGTTTGAAAAGGAAACGCCCGGTGGCTACATGGATAAGCTAGGAGCGCTGGAGACAATCCGGGATTTTGAAGGCGGGCAGTCCCGCTTGCTGATGCTGGACCTGCCATTCGTTGGTGTATTTCTCGGCCTCATCTGGATTATAGGCGGTTCGCTCGTACTGGTTCCGATCGCCTTGTTCGCTGTTCTGGTCGTCGTCACTGCCATTAGTGGTAGCGCCCTTCGGAAGGTGCTGAGCGACCGTTGGGCTTTTGATGATCGGCGCTACAGTTTTGTCGTGGAAACGCTGAATGGCATTCCCGCCATCAAAAGCATGGCCATGGAACCCCAGATCCTGCGCCGTTATGAACGGCTGCTGCGCACCGGGGCGTCTGCCACGTATCGCACAATTGAACTCGGTGGCATTGCTCAATCATTTGGCGCCGTCTTTGCCGGGGTCACTATGGTGGCGGTCGTCTCAGTGGGCGCGCTCCTGGTCATTGACGGCAGTTTGACGATGGGGTCACTGGCAGCCTGCACTCTTCTTTCGGGGCGCACCATTCAACCTCTGCTCAAAGGTTTAAGCCTTTGGACGCAACTTCAAAGCGTGGATGTCGCCAGAGAGAAAGCTGCAAGTCTGCTTGATCTGCCGGGCGGGCAGGTCACTCCCAGCCAAAATACGGTACCCAGTCTTGCTGGCCAGATCGATCTGAAAAACGCCTCTTTCCGATATGGTCCCGACCTGCCGGATGTCGTGAAAGACGTTAGCGCCAAATTCAAATCCGGTGAGATGATTTCGATTACGGGTATCGACAATTCAGGCAAGTCGACTCTCGTCCGCCTCATTACTGGCGAGGCACGCCCGACTGAGGGCAATGTCATGATTGACGGCATGGATGTAACGGGCCCGCACCAAAAAGCTCTGTCCAACTGGGTTGCCTACATCCCACCCAACCCTGTCTTGTTCCAGGGAACCATCCTTGAAAACCTCGCCATGTTCCGCACAGGCGAAGCGATTGACAATGCGCGGCTGGCGGCGCGAGCCATCGGCCTGGAAGAAGATATTCATCGTCTCCCAGAAGGATATGACACACGTGTCAATCAGGGGATTGCGGAGCAACTTCCCGGCGGTTTCCTCCAACGCATGACCATAGCTCGAGCACTTGCGATGAAGCCGCAGGTCCTGCTTTTTGACGAAGCCAACAATACACTCGATCAAAAGGGCGATCAGAAAGTTCTAAAAGCTCTACAAGTGCTTAAGGGTGGCCCCACAATCATTGCTGTAACCCACCGCCCCTCACTTATGCGCATCGCCGACAGGCATTTTAAAATGAGGGATGGTGCGCTGACAGAGGTCAGACTCGCAGACGCAGTCCCTGTATCCGCTCCGGCACCTGCACCTGCTCCTGTCTATGCGTCGGCGGAGGCCGCATCATGAGCATTACGTTCGACGAGGCCGCCAAGGCAGCTGTTTCAGGAAAGACAGTCGAACCGAAAGGTCGACCTCTCCTATCCTCTCTGCTTCACGGCGGAGATATGGACCGGTTTGTGGGCGGCACGTCCGCAGGCGCCTGTCTTATGCCGCTTCTCTCCAAACTTGGATGGCGTGGTGAAGCGCGGCACCTTGCGGAAGCATTGCCCCACTTTGTCGATGATCTCGACTTTGATGATGTCCGGACGATCCTCTCAAATCTGAGCTATGCGACGACTGCTCGCAGCATGCGCCTGTCCGATCTGCGCCCCAGCCAGCTGCCCTGCCTCTTCTCAACAGATGGCGAGCATATTGGTGTCATCTATTCACGCGAGGGCGACACGCTTTCAATCTTCGATGGCAAACAGAAGGCCGAAGGAACGATTGATGCCGGTAAGACAAAGGGCGTTGCGTATCTCGTTACCCACGGAGATACGATTGAATCCGCCCCGATCCAAAGAGCGGCAGGGAGCTGGATCTGGAACGTTGTCGGTCGTTTCAAAAAACTCATTGCGCAAACATTTGCCATCAGCTTCATCACAAACGTTACCGCGCTCATGGTGCCGATCTTCATCATGGGTGTCTATGACCGCGTCATCGGGACACGGTCCGCTGAAACGCTCGCCTATTTCGTTGCGGGCATTCTTCTGATCATTGGCGTGGAAGCTGCACTCCGCATCATTCGCGGGCGGGCTCTGGCCTATCTTGGCGCGCGCATCGATGCCCAAGTTGGCGGCGCATCGTTTAAACAGTTGCTCTACATGCCGGTTTCCATGACTGAGAGCGCGCCGGTCGCGACACAGCTCAATCGTCTGAGACAGTTTGAGGGTGTACGAGAAATATTCACTGGACCGCTGGCGGCGGCAGCGTTCGACTTACCCTTTGTGATTGTTTTCCTTGCCGCAATTTTTGTGATCGCCGGCACAATCGGGTGGGTGCCAGTTACGCTCGTTGCTGCCTTCACGATCTTTGGCCTGGTGATGGCACCGATTATGAAAAAGGCGATCACAGAGTCTGGGGAAATTCGGAACACGCGCCAGAACTTCCTCATCGAGCTTGTCAGCAAACAACGCACGCTGAAACAGTGCGCCGCCGAGGACATCTGGCGTGATCGGTTTCATAGTATTTCCGAGCGTGCCGCTTTGGCTAACGCGCGCACGGCACGCATCAACATGTTCATTCAAACCATTGCACAGACCCTGATGACAATTGCCGGTGTCGCCACCCTGGCAATCGGCACGCTTTACGCGATGGAGGGTGATCTCTCTGTCGGTGCTCTGATTGCCACGATGGCCTTTGTCTGGCGGGTTTTGGGGCCAATCCAATCCATCTTCTTGAGCTTTAGCCGCATCAGCCAAGTCAGCCAGAGCCTGAAACAAATCGACGGTCTGATGAAATTGCCATTGGAACGGGACGCCGGGAAACTTCCCTCCTTCTTCCGGTCTTTCAAGGGCGGCATCACGCTGAACAATGTCTCGCTCCGATTCTCCGCCGGATCTGAACCTGCGCTCATGGGAGCGACGTTGAAGGTTGAGCCGGGGGAGTTTATCGCGATTAACGGATCTAACGGTGCCGGAAAATCCACCCTGCTGAAGGTCATTGCCGGTCTTTACAAACCACAAGCTGGCTCGGTCGCCCTTGACGGCTTGGACATTCGTCAGCTTGATTCAGGTGAGATGCGCAATTCGATTGCCTACCTCCCCCAGCATGCGACCTTCTTCTACGGCACAATTGCCCAGAACCTGCGGCTGGCCGACCCAACCGCCAGCGACCATGATATTGAAAAGGCGATTGCCGACGCTGGGTTGGCAGATTACGTCAACTCTCTGCCAGACGGTGTTGAGACACGTTTCTCGCAAGAGGACTTTGCCAACCTTGCCGGCGGTGTCCGTCAACGGCTGAACCTCGCCCGTGCCTATGTGAAAAATGCCCCTATGCTGCTTCTGGACGAGCCTGCCTTCGGTCTCGACGATGCAGCCGATGCCGCCTTGGTAGACAAGCTGATGTCCCTAAAAGGCAAGGCCACCATTCTCATGGTCACACACCGTCCCAGCCACATGCATCTGGCGGATCGGCTGGTCTATCTCGACCAGGGCCGCGTGGCACTTGATGGGGCGCCGAGTGCCGTTTTGGACCGGCTTAACGGCTGAAATTAAGCCCGTTTTAAGGTTATTCGGTCAGGGTTTCCCTCAATTCGGCTGTGATGGCCGCGAAATATCAAAAACGCGGATCACCTTCGCAGGCCTGTAGTTCTGGAAATGAGTAGAAGGGTTACGCCGGTGGCGCAGGAGAAACACGAGACCTCGAAAAAAGCTCGGCGGAAAGCTGAGCTGTCGAAAAAGCTCGCCCTCCCCCTGACACTGGAAGAATCCGGTCCTCCTCGTTTCTATCAAAACTTGATGATTGTCGGCGGCGTCTTTCTGGCACTCGCAATTCTTTGGGGATCCATAACAGAGATCAAGGAACTGGCGCGGGCAGAAGGCGAAGTCACACCGGCTGGCCGAGTTCAACTTGTCCAACATCTTGAGGGTGGCATCGTTTCTGAGGTTCTCGTCAGCGAAGGCGAACTGGTTGAGAAAGATCAGCCGCTCGCACGACTTCAGCCGATCGCCGCTGAAGGTGATCTTGGTCAGTTGACTTCCAGACAGGTTGCGTTGCAGCTGAAGATCGAGCGGCTCAGCGCCGACGTTGAAGCCCGCCCAATGGATCCAGCGCTAGAAGAACTCGACCCAAACCTTTACGGGAATGAACTTGCGATCCTCGACGCATCGCTCACTGCTGCTGACCGTCAGCGGCAGGGTTTCCTTGCTCGGATCGAACAACGAAAAAGCGATATTGACTCCCTCTCAGATCAGCGCGCCAGCCTGAAAGAGCAAGTCGAGCTAATGCTCGAGCAGGTCAACCTAAGGGGTGGCCTCCTTGAAAAAGGCCTTGTCTCCCGCATCGCCTATCTTGAAACCAAGCGCACTTATGAACAAACACGGGTGCAGCTCATCTCAACGGCGGGCAATCTTGCCGCTACGCGCGAGTCGCTGCGCGAGGAAGAAGCTGGCCTAGAAGAGTTAGACGCAACACTGATCAATGACGCACTGTCGGAACGGTCAACAGCTACTGCAGAACTCGACGAAACAGCGAGCGCCATTCGCAAGCTCACGGACCGGGTAGACCGGCTGACGGTCTTCGCCCCTGTTCGAGGCATTGTTCAGGACCTGCCTGCCAAAACCATTGGCGAGGTCATCGAACCCGGCGGCCTCGTCGCCCAGGTGGTGCCCATGGATGATGAGCTGGTCGCAGAAGTCCGCGTTCTGCCAACAGACATTGGTCACATTCAGATCGGGGATCCTGCAAAGGTCAAAATCACGACTTACGATACTGCCCGCTTTGGCGATATTAATGGCGAGGTCCGGCGCATCTCAGCGTCAACATTCCGCGACGAACAAGATGAGCCCTATTACAAAGTCATCATCGCGCTTTCCAAGGCGCATGTGGGACTTGGGGCGATACAGCACTCCATTCTGCCAGGCATGGTTGTTAATGCCGAGATCATCACGGGTTCCAAGTCGCTCGTACGCTATCTCCTAAAACCTGTTTTCCGGTCCCTGGACATTGCCTTCACGGAGCGGTGAGACCCTTTTGATTAGGCCCCCAACCATGTCCGAATCTGGCGAGTAATTTCTAAGCTATGCGTCTATGCTTCAAGCATGGATATTTGTTCACCATCGTCGTTCCCGACACCCGATGCCTGCTATGCGGCCATTCAGGCGCGTGACACCCGCTTTGACGGGCGCTTTTTCACAGGCGTTACGTCCACGGGGGTCTATTGTCGCCCTGTCTGTCCAGCCCGGCTTCCCAAACGCGAAAACTGCACCTTCTGGCCGTCAGCGGCGGCGGCAGAACAAGCGGGTTTTCGAGCCTGCCTCAGATGCCGCCCTGAAGCGGCACCCGGCACGCCTGCGGCTCAAGGGTCCGCGGCCACGGTGTCCCGGGCGCTTCGTCTTATTGGAGAAGGAGCGCTAGACACAGGGAGTGTCTGCCAGCTTGCAGATCGTCTTGGTCTTGGTGAACGACAGGTGCGACGTCTGTTCAATATGCACTTAGGGGCCAACCCAGAAGCAGTCGCGGCAACACGACGCCTGCTCCTCGCCAATCAGTTGCTGCGCGATACAAACCTGGCCGTCGCCGACATCGCGTTTGCATCTGGTTTCTCAAGTCTTCGGCGCTTCAACGATGCATTTGCCAAACGCTATGGCGAACCCCCAACAGCCATCCGGCGTGCGGCACGGAAGAAAGGTCATAGCGCCACCAACAAAGACAACGCCCTTCCCTTTGACCTTAAGCTGCGCCTTGGTTTTCGGCCGCCCTTCGATTGGCAGATGATCCTCGACTATTTTCGCATGCGTGCCATTCCGGGTGTCGAGGCAATTGATGGAAATCGGTATCGGCGGACCGTCCGTCTGGAAGAGAGCCATGCTTTTATCGAAGCAGAGCCTGACAAAACCCGCGATATTCTCTGGGTGCGGGTGATGAGTGATCGACCTTTCGCACTTGCAGATCTTGTCATGCGACTGCGGCGCTTGTTCGACCTTGATGCACAGCCGCAGGCCATCGGCGCCCACTTTTCGGACGACCCGCTGATCGGTCCCTTGGTCCAACAGCACCCTGGCCTTCGCATTCCTGGCGCCTTTGATGGTTTCGAGCTTGCGATCCGCGCCATTCTCGGCCAGCAGGTCTCTGTCAAAGGAGCCTCCACCATCGCTGGGCGTCTGGTGGAGGCGTATGGAGATGAAGTGACGGCACTAGGGGAAAATTGGCCCTCGTTCTTGTTCCCAGAACCTCAGACACTTGTGCGAGATGATCTTGGTAAATTGGGCATGCCCCGCACTCGTGGCGATACATTATCAACCATTGCCAAAGCGGTCGCCGATGGCGACGTCATGCTGCATCCCGGGGTCAATATTCCAGACATGGTTTCTGCCCTAACGTCACTCAAGGGCATCGGCGACTGGACAGCCTCCTATGTTGCGTTACGCGCACTTGGCGATCCTGATGCCTTCCCATCTGGCGACCTGGGGCTTCAAAAAGCCGCCGCCCCCCATTCTGAAAAACTGAGCGCGAAAGCTCTCTCTGCAACCGCAGAAAACTGGAGGCCCTGGCGCGGTTATGCCGCTCTTCACCTCTGGTCCAGCCTGTCCTCGTAGGAATCCACTATGCCGAAATCCATGAACCCACTTGCTATTGCCACTCTCGATACACCGATCGGGCCTCTTCGCGTCGCTGCCCACTCGGGTGGTCTCGCACGCGTGCTCTTCGACACGCAGAAAGACGAGGTACTTGAGGAAGATCCCAATCCGTCGGATGAGGCCAAGCAGCATCTTGAGGCCGCTCTCCAGGCGCTCAGAGAATATTTCGCCAACGAACGCCAAAGTTTTGAAGATCTGACCCTGGCTCCGGTGGGCACTGATTTTCAGCTCAGTGTCTGGCAGGCTCTTCTGAATATTGGATATGGCGACACTTGCGCCTATCGGGACATCGCCACCTCAATTGGCAACCCGAAAGCGGTCCGTGCCGTCGGCCTTGCCAATGGCAAAAACCCAATCCCGGTCATCGTTCCCTGTCATCGCGTCGTCGGCGCAAATGGCACTCTCACCGGCTTTGGTGGTGGTCTGCCTGCAAAAAAATGGCTGTTAGAGCATGAGGGCGCGCTCGCGGGTTCCCTCATTTAACGATATGGTCATCCCCGGATTCATTAGGAGACAGGTTTTGATTGAAAAAAACCAATCTCCAACATTTTTTTGTCGCGTTTTCGGACGGATAACCGTTTCCCACTTATCCTGAAAACGCTTGAGGGGAGTTGCTCTACATGATTGATCTTCAGTTTAACGGCCTGTTTGGGCTGCTCATTCTGATCGCCGACATTTATGCAATCGTGAAGACCGTGCAAAGCAATGCAGAGACACTCACCAAAGTCTTGTGGATCGTTGTGATCTTGTTCCTGCCATTGCTCGGTGTCATCCTCTGGTATTTCTTCGGTCCACGCGGATAATCAATCCAAATAGTGCGTGAGGTCAGGCGGCTCGGCTTCGTCGAGGCGAGGGACGATGGCAATGGGCACATTGTCGGCGAAGCGTTCCATGACCTCCACGGTTTCTTCGACTGGCACCGGATTTACTTCAGACGTGGAGATCACAATGATGGCTGGGGTGAGACCACGGGCATTCAGGCTCTCTAGCGCCGTCAACGTATGGCTGATGGTGCCGAGATAAGAGCCCACAACCAGCACCACCCGAAGGTCTGTCTTGCTCTTCAGCGCAACCATCCAATCGGACATGGTTGCTTCGGCATTGATGGGCACCAGAACGCCGCCGGCACCTTCCACGAGCACATAGTCCTGGTCTGTTGGCGCCATACAAAAATCGATGAGCTCATCGAGCTTCATCGTTTGACCTGCACGCCTCGCCGCCATGTCCGGTGACAGGGGGGGATCAAACCGCCAGGGCGTAATTGCCGCGATGGCTTCCTCGCTGACATCCCCCCCCATCGCCAACAGCATGCGGCCGGAGTCCGTTTCCTCAAGTGGCACGCCTTCAAGCCCGCTCAACACAGGCTTCAAAGCTGCGACCTTCTTGCCCTTAACTATAAGCTGACGGATCAGAATTTCACTGATTACCGTTTTGCCAATATCAGTGCCTGACGCGGTTACAAACAGGTGGGTCATTCAGCAGCTCGTTTGTTGAGTATTCGGGTGCGCACAAGATCCGCCAATCGATCAATGTCTTCGTCCCTGTGAAGGGCGGTGAAAGTAAAGCGCAGCCGCGCGGTGCCTTGCGGCACAGTTGGCGGGCGGATGGCCGTGACCAGAAAACCCTCTTCTTCGAGAAAGGCCGATGCTTTAAGCGTCGTCTCGGGATCACCCAACACCAGCGGCACAATCGGACTCTCAGCAACTGGTAGGTTCAGCGCTCTGGTAAAGCGGTTTGCTTTTTTGACAGGCATTACTGCGTAGTCCGGCTCCGCCTCAATAATTTCGAGGGAGGCGATAGCCGCTGCGGCACTGGCCGGCGGCAAGCCCGTTGAATAGATCAGCGTTCTTGCGCGGGTCCGCAAAAGGTCGGTCACCGGCTTGCTCGCGCAAATATACCCGCCATAAGACCCGATCGCCTTAGACAGCGTTCCCATTTGCAGGGTGACATCCGCTTTCGTACCCGCCACGAAGCTGGACCCCCGCCCTTTGCCAAGCACACCAATGCCGTGGGCATCGTCTGTCATCAACCAGGCATCGTGCGATTTGGCAATCGCTGCCATAGCTGCGAGCGGTGCCAAGTCCCCATCCATGGAGAAAACACCATCGGTGACGATGAGGCAGTTTTTTGCAGCCGCGCGGTGCGTGTCGAGCAGCTCGCTCAGGTGCGTCAGATCATTATGTCTGAACCGGAAGGATGTCGCTCCTGAGAGATCGGTTCCCGATAGAAGACAGGAATGGGAGAGCTCATCAGCAAGGACAAGGTCGCCCGGTTTCATCAAGGTTGGGATGATGCCTAAGTTGGCGAGATAACCTGACCCGAACACCACGCAATCATCGGTTTGCTTGAGCGCAGCAAGGCGCCGCTCCAATTCCGTAAAGATGGAATGGTTACCGGTCACGAGCCGCGAGGCGCCAGAACTTGCGCCGCGCTCATCAAGCGCCCGTTTGGCCGCCTTAAGGACCCGCGGATCGTGGGCGAGGTTCAGATAATCGTTGCAGCAAAAGGAGATAAGTGTGCGACCATCGCGCTCCACATAAGCCCCTGCATTCCGGTCGGTTTCTTTCAGGCGACGGCGCAGGTTTCCAGCCTCCAATTCGGCCAGTTTCCGCAGTGCCATGTCGTCGAGCGAGCTCATTTCAACGCGATTGCCTTATTCCTGGGAATTGTGGGGGTTACTGCGGTTTCCGCTGGGACACCCACATTCCCCCAAAATCGGCGGCAAACCTGCGCGTTGCGGCCCCAGGAGTCAACCAAATCCGGCGTCAAAACGCCTGGACTCTCTTGCTTGCAAATGGGCCCGTTCTGCAGCCTCATTTTGTCGCGTTTCTGGGTGGTGAAGTGTTTCCACTTCACCTAGAAACGCTTATGCTCCCGCTCAAAATGACCCCCGAAAGCCCGTCTTGAAACAGGGAAGAGTTCATGAATATTCAGACGCCCGTGTCCGACCAGACCGCCGCTCCTGAGACCACCGTCCTCCGCCATGATTGGGCGCGCGAGGAAGTTGAAGCGCTGTTTGCCCTTCCCTTCAATGATCTCATTTTCCGCGCCCAGACGGTGCATCGCGAATGGTTTGATCCAAACGAAGTGCAAAAAAGCATGCTCTTGTCTGTCAAGACAGGCGGCTGCCCCGAAGATTGCGGCTATTGCTCCCAGAGCGCGAAATATGACACGGGCCTTAGCGCTTCCAAACTGATGGAAGTTGAAAAGGTGCTGGACGGCGCACGCCGCGCGAAAGAAGCCGGAGCGTCCCGCTATTGCATGGGTGCTGCCTGGCGCGAACCAAAAGAGCGCGACATGCCCGCAATCGTTGCCATGATTAAGGGCGTGCGAGAAATGGGCATGGAAACCTGTATGACCCTTGGCATGCTGAGTCCGGAACAAACGATCCAGCTCAAAGATGCTGGCCTCGACTATTACAATCACAATATCGACACGTCTGAAGAGTTCTACCCCTCAATCATCACGACACGGACCTTCCAGGATCGCATCGCCACGCTAGAGCGTGTTCGCGAAGCAGGGATCAATGTCTGCTCCGGTGGTATTCTAGGCCTTGGTGAAGAACGCCAGGACCGCGCTGGCATGCTGATGGCACTTGGCAATCTCACCGAGCATCCACAGTCTGTGCCGATTAACATGCTGATCCCCATTGAAGGCACACCGCTCGGTGAAAATGCAAAGATCGATGCAATCGAATTTGTCCGCACAATTGCCGTTGCCCGCATCATGATGCCGAAATCCATCGTCCGCCTGTCCGCAGGTCGCGAATGGATGTCGGATGAAACGCAAGCGCTCTGCTTCCTGGCTGGCGCGAATTCGATTTTCGTTGGGGACGAGCTGCTCACTACAAAGAACCCGGGCCAGGACAAAGACCAGGCGCTGTTCGACAAGCTGGGGCTTGAGCCTATGCCCGCGCATAGCTGCCCATCTGAGGTCTGACCTCAACGCTGCACGCTAGAGCCAGGCAAACGCTTTTTTCAGAAAGGCTTGCCCATCGCGCGGTTGCCACTCTCCATGCGCCATGATGACTTGCTCTGTCGGCCAGTCCAGAATGCGGGCCTTGGCCGCCCTGGCGGGTTTGCGGAAGATGAAAGAGAACCGCCATTCAAGTGGTGCATACCCCCAGCCTTCTACGATCTTCCACCTGCGTGCGATCCAACGCGCCCACGGCTTCCAATGCTTGCGGAGAAAAGCGTCACTGAAGTTTTCCGACAGATCGGCAAGGACCGTCGTGGCTGACGGCCTGTGGTGGAAGACGATCTCGTCCATAGCGGGGGACCCTTGCATCCAGACCTGGTCAATTTCATCCGCCCAATCTGACGGCGGCGTCCCTGTAAGCGCCTCTTCGAACTCAAGTTCAGGACATTTCGCGATTGTGGAGGCGGGGCCCCATAGTTTTGCATCGGGGAACGCTACCGCCCACTCAGCCAAAAACAGGTAGTGAATTTTGTTTGGACTCACCAAATGCCGAACCGCCCCAAGGGCACTCACTTGGCTCATCAAATCAGGTGTTGGCTTGATTGGGGACCAAATCCACAGCCCGCCCCCTTGGAGCCGAACAACAAGGCACCGTGTTGGATAGGGAAAACCATAAAAACTCACGCAATCCCCATCGGCCATCCAGATTTCATGTCCAATTTTCTGAAGCATTTCAGGCCTCGTGCGGTTGAGCCTCAATTGATGAAGCCTATGCCATCTGACAAGACTGTCCAGCCTGCTGCCAGATAGACCTATTTAGGAGTTGCGCCCATGACGGTGTCCCGCGACATTGCGGCTTCTGTTTTCTCAGTGAGGTGTCTCATGGCCAGCTTTCCCCCAATGAACCCCGCCTTTCCAAGCCCGCCGGAATGGTTGCAGGACAGCGCGGCCCATGTCTGGCTGCCCTATGCACAGATGCAAACAGTGCCGATGACCCTGCCCGCGATCAAAACCGAGGGCGTACGCATTACGCTGGAAGATGGTCGGGAGTTGATTGATGGTGTGTCCTCCTGGTGGACTGCGGCCCATGGTTATAATCATCCGCATATCCGGGAAGCTGTAACCAGACAGCTTGAGCAGATGCCGCACATCATGCTCGGCGGTTTTGCCCATGAGCCTGCCTTTCGGTTGGCCAAACGCTTGGCAGACCTCTTGCCTGGTGATCTCAACCATACGTTCTTCTCTGAATCGGGGTCGGTCTCCGTAGAGATCGCGATGAAGATCGCCGTGCAGTACTGGATCAACCAGGGGGTGCGCGGGCGCCACCACTTTGTCAGCTTCCGCGGCGGGTATCATGGGGACACGCTGGGAACCATGGCGGTCTGCGACCCGGATGAAGGTATGCATACATTATTCAAAGGCGTGATTCCCGAACATCTGCTGACTGAGCTTCCCCGTGGCGCGGGCGGTGAGGCCGTCTTCGGTCAGTTCCTTGAGACCCACGCGCATGAAGTTGCTGCGGTGGTGATGGAGCCGCTCGTGCAAGGTGCTGGAGGCATGCTTTTCCACCCGCCTGAAACCTTGCAGATCATTCGGCGCTGCTGCGACCGCCACAATGTACTTCTTATCGTCGATGAAATTTTCACAGGGTTTGGCCGGACAGGTACGCTCTTTGCCTGCCACCAGGCCGACATTGTTCCAGATATTATGACGCTGTCTAAAGCCCTGACCGGGGGCACGATGGCGCTGGCGACAACCACCGCGCGGAGCCACGTTTTTGAGGCTTTCCTGAGTGACGACCCAGGTAAAGCCTTGATGCACGGGCCCACCTATACGGGCAATCCCCTGGCTTGCGCCGCTGCCAATGCAGCCCTTGATCTTTTCGAGCAAGAACCAAGACTCAAGCAGGTTGCCCGGATAGAAGCGCAGCTCAAGAAGGAGCTGGAACCGGCCCGCGCATTCAGTGGCGTCAAAGATGTCCGCGTGTTGGGGGCGATCGGCGTGATTGAGGTAGACACCCTGAAAGACACGGAATGGCTGAAACGTCGCTTTATCGAAGAAGGGGTTTGGGTTCGTCCGTTCGCGAACATCCTCTATACAACCCCGCCTCTGGTGATTGAGGAAGCTGATCTGAGGACACTCACACAGGCAATGCTGCGCGTCCTGGCGGAATGGGAGAAAAAATAGGCTTTTTACCAGAGAAAATTCGCCAGAAACCGGCTTTTCCGGCTGCTGCAGCCCGTCAGCGCTATTGAGGCCCCATTGGGTAAAAGTTAATCTGGCCAGACAGCTGATTCGCGGGAATCAGCTGGTTTAGTGCCTTATTGAGCCTTAGGTCATGACGGGACCCTAAGACCGGGCACCTGGGGATTTCGATCTCCCAATAACCCGTCAGTAAACAGGGGTACATGCGTTATGTACGTGATTGCGTTCGCGTCTCAAAAGGGCGGTTCAGGCAAAACCACCCTGGCCGGGCATATAGCGGTCGAAGCTGAGCGGACGGGACTTGGGCCCGTTGTATTGATGGACACGGACCCTCAGGGGAGCCTGTCGCAATGGTGGAACGTTCGAGAGGCTGATACACCAGCCTTTGTTCGGACATCTGAAAATGGCCTGGCGTCTGATTTGACAGCGCTGCGAGCCGCAGGAACGGGACTGGTTGTGATTGATACACCTCCAGCGATCACATCGACGATCGGCCAGGTTATTGCCGAGGCTGATCTTGTCGTGATCCCAACACGCCCAAGCCCGCATGACCTGCGCGCAGCAGGCGCGACAGTTCAGATCTGCGAAGATGTCGACAAACCGCTGGTCTTTGCCATTAATGGCGCGAGCCCGAGGGCGCGCATTACCACAGAAGCGGCCATCGCACTTTCACATCACGGCGCAGTGTCGCCTGCCATTGTTCATCAGCGCATCGACTTCGCGTCAGCCATGATTGATGGACGCACTGTTATGGAACTTGGAGGCTCATCACGGTCGCCTGGCGAAATCTCCGAGCTTTGGAGTTTCCTCAGAAACCGTCTGACCGGCGAAACCGCCTCTCCCCTCCTGTCTCCCAGCGAGACCAAAACAACCAAAGAACCGCTGTCACCGTTGGGTGATGGGTCTTCCCTAAGAGGCGCTGCCTAAATGTCCAAGAAGCCTGCCCCGCTGACAAGCGATCTCCTGGTTCGGAAGGGTGATGCAACACCTTCCTCCATTGACCCGCAAGATCGCGCGACAGCACCGGAAGTGCCCGCCGCACCAGAAGCCCGCGAAGAGGCTACTGCACCGGTGATGCCAGAACCTGACATTGTCATTGCAGCAGATGAGGCAGAGGACGAAACCAATGGACCTCGTCGCCGTCTCGCAGCCGTCTTGGCGTTGGTCGCGGTCGTGACGGCGGGTGTGCTGGCTGTCAGCATGTTTGGCACCGACAGCACAAATTCTGTTGCTCCTCTTGACGAAACCATCCGTACCACAGACGCAGAAGCACCAAGTGTCGCGCCCATTATCGCGCCGCCAGGCCCTCAATCGGACGGGGCACCTGTCCCGCCAGAAGCTGCAGAGCTCAGGCTCGACCCCGCAGACGCATCGCCCGAGACGATATCTGCTGACGACACACCTGTGCCGACACCACCAGCGGAAACGCCCGTTGCTAAAGCGCCTATCCCCACAGCGCCTGCGCACGTTGCACCACCTCGGGAAGCAGCCACCATCACTCCGCCTTCATCAGAATCCGCACCTGCGGAACCTGAAGCGCCCGTTGAGGTTGCAGCAGCCACGCCGACACCAGCGATCGCAGAAGCAGGGCAATATCTGGTCCAACTGCTCTCCGTTCGGTCTGAGGCCGCCGCGAAGACGGCCTGGGCAAACCTGCAGACCGCCCATAATGATCTGTTAGGCGGAGAGACGTTAAATATTGAAGCCGCCGACCTTGGCGAGCGTGGCACATTCTATCGCGTCCGTTTTGGCGCTTTTGATG
>NZQM01000098.1 GCA_002695905.1 Parvibaculum sp. | reverse complement strand
TGCGTTGGTCACATTCTGCTGGAAGGCCGTCGTCGTAAGGCTGAAGGCCAGAACGTCAAATGGGGCGTTGTCACCATGTGCATCGGTGGCGGCATGGGCGCAGCAGGTCTCTTCGAGATCTTCTGATCCAAGCTACATCTGAGTTTGAAAGGCCGGGCCATGTGCCCGGCCTTTTTTGTGAGCGGTCTTTCCTTTTTCTGAAGGAACGCTCATGATCCGACTCTAAGATAAGAAGAGAATTTGATATGGCATTCTCGGAATTCAACGAACCCAATGTAGAGGGCTTCTATCGAGCGTCGTTCGCTGGTCATGTGGATTTCGGCGAAGCGCTGCTTGTTCTTGTAGATGACTTGGTCGCTGGCGCTGACAGCGGTGGCGTTTCTTACGATGGGTTCTACCGACTTGGGAACGGCAGTATCGATTTGATGCTCACTTTGACAGTTCCACAGGGAACAAGCCTGGTTCAAGGTGTAACCGCCCGGGACCGCCAACTTTCGTTTAAAGTAGACATGACAGTGCCTTTGAAGGAATGGGCATCGGGTGTAACACACCGAGTTGAAACCGCTTATGGACCGGTCAATGTAATCATCAAGAAGTTGAGAAATTTTCCTCGTCGAGGCGCGTTCCAATGACCGACGTGAAGATCATGTGTCGGATTTGCCAAGGCGAAACCAGCCATGAGCAGTTGTATGAAACGCAAGCAGATGGAGAGGAGCCTGAGTCCGCAAGTATCCACTCGTGTAAAGGCTGTGGACGAATTACTGTTCAGCATAAAGTTTTAGATGGCAATGGAGGGGTGTCGTCGATAACCCTCTACCCGCCAAGGGTGTTTCGGCGATTTCCACCATGGATGGATGAGCTTCCTCATGAACTGCCTGAATACATGCGCGAGGTGTACATCTCCCTGCAGGCGGATGCGCGCAGATTGGCGGCAATGGGGATACGCGCCGCCCTAGAACGGATGATGGTTGAGCGGAATGGTGACAGAGGTAGTTTTGCAGGTAACCTGAATGCCCTGGAGGAAAGTGGTGATATCTCGGTCGCCCAGAAAGACTTATTGTCAGTAGTGCTTGATCTTGGATCAGCGGCAATTCATCGCGGTTTTAACCCTGCATACGAGGATGTAGTTAGCGCTCTGGATGTCTTTGAGGTTTTGCTGCAGCAAGTCTTCGTGCACCGGGGAAGGGTGGAAAGTTTAAAGAGCCGAATTCCTGAAAGACCTTCTAATGGCGGGCAATAGAGTTGAGTTGTGCTATGCGGTATTTTGACGATTTCGAAATAGGTGAACGCTGGCCGATAGAAGCCACCTACACCATGACCGAAGCGGAAATCGTGTCCTTTGCTGAAAAATGGGATCCACAGCCTTTCCACGTGGACAAGAACGCTGCGGCGAAATCCATCTATGGCACACTCACCGCCTGCGGCTCGCATATTCAAAGCGTCGTGCTGCGGCTTGCTCAGGGACTGCCCCACGAGACGGCTGTTTTGGGTGCGCTCGGCTATGACGAAGTACGCTTCCACAAGGCGGCAAAGCTGGATGACGTTCTGTCGCTCACCATTGAGTGCATCGACACCAAACCAAGCTCGTCCAAGCCTGATCGCGGCATCGTAAAAAACCGCCACATCCTGGAAAACCAGGATGGCGAGACGGTATTCACCCAAACCACGACCTTGCTGATTTCGCGGAAGACCTAGAGCATTTTCAAGAAAAGTGCGCGCGGTTTCCTTGAAAATGCTGCAAGTAAATTAGAGCCCCAATACCAGCTTGGCCATGATGTTGCGCTGAACCTCGTTGGAGCCGCCATAGATAGAGCCTGCGCGATTGTTGAGATAGGCCGGCACGGCTGTCATGGCGTCCGCTGGGCCGATGGGTTCCACATTGGAGCCGGTCATGCGGGCATCTTTCTGATCTGGCGTCGCATAATATTGGATCGCTTCAACCGCGAGTTCATCAATCTTTTGACGCATCTCTGTGCCGCAGGTTTTCAGCATGGAAGAGGCAGGGCCAGGGTTTTGTCCCGACGACATGGCAGAAAGAATACGGTGTTCCGTGATCTCCAAAGCCTTGATGGCAATTTCTGTGTCAGCGAGTTTGGCCGCAAAAGCAGGATCATCCATAAGCACGGCGCCGCTTCCGCTGGCTTCTTTGGAGGCAAGTGCGCGCACTTTTTGAGCGCCAATCTCAAGACCGGGAGCGGATGAGCCGCCGCGCTCAAACTCGAGCAGATATTTGGCGACCGTCCAGCCGTCATTTTCTTCCCCAACCCGATTGGCGACAGGCACGCGAACGTCATCAAAGAACACCTGGTTGACTTCATGGTCACCCGCCATGGTGATGATGGGCTCCACCTTGATGCCTGGCGTGTCCATATCGATCAGGATGAACGTAATGCCCTGCTGCGGCTTTCCAGAACTGTCGGTGCGCACCAGACAGAACATCCGGTTGGCGAACTGTGCGTGGGTCGTCCAGATCTTCGTGCCGTTAATGACATAGTCGTCACCATCCCGCACAGCTTTGCATTGAAGCGACGCAAGGTCGGAGCCAGAACCCGGCTCCGAATATCCCTGACACCAATAATCTTCACCGGACAACATCCGAGGGAGATAGAAATCCTTTTGTTCCTGCGTGCCATATTTCATGAGCACCGGCCCGCACATACGAAGCCCCATGGGCGCGATGTGAGGTGTTTCCGCACGCGCGCATTCCGACGCAAAGATATATTTCTGCATGTCGGTCCAGCCGGTGCCGCCATATTCCTTCGGCCAGCTGGGCGCGACCCAGCCCTTGGCGTGAAGCGCCTTATGCCAGGGCATATTGTCATGATAGTCGGTGAAGACGCTGGTCGTGAGCCGCCCCGCTTCCCGCATGCTCTCGGTCAGCGTTTCATCAAGAAAGGCGCGAACTTCATCGCGAAAAGCGGCGTCCTCAGGCGCGAGCGCAAGGTCCATCAGAACTCTCCTGGATAGATCAGTTAAAGGCCGAGAACGGCCTTCGCCATAATGTTGCGCTGAACTTCATTCGATCCACCAAAGATCGTATTGGCGCGCCCATTCATATATTTCGGTACAACCATCAGTGTATGGTCGGGGCCAACTGGCGCAACATTCGACCCCCAAGTCCGGGCTTCCATCACATGGGGCCCGATATAGTGTGAAATCGCCTCCACACCCAGCTCGGTGATGGTTTGCGTCATGGTGGAGCCCCGCAGCTTGATCATGGAGGCGGCCGCACCCGGATTTTGTCCCGACGAAAGCGATGACATGATGCGGTGCTCAGTGAACTCGACGGCTGTGACTTCAACTTCTGCTTCGTCAATCTTGCGGCGGAAGGCGGGGTCATCAATCAGAGGACTGCCCTCATCAGAAACTTCCTGAGACGCGATGTTCTTTAAGCGGTTCAGCGCATTGCGCAGATTGGCGCCATGGGCAGACCCGCCGCGTTCGAATTCGAGAAGATATTTCGCAACCGTCCAGCCATTGTTTTCTTCACCGATGCGATTGGCCTTGGGCACACGCACATCGTCAAAGAACACTTGGTTCACTTCATGATCGCCGGAAATGGTGATGATAGGCTCAACAGAGATACCAGGCAGATCCATTGGGAAGACAATGAACGATATGCCTTCCTGTTTTTTGCCTTCGCTGCTGGTTCGCACAAGGCAGAACATATGGTTGGCGAAATGGGCGCCGGTCGTCCAGATCTTCGTGCCATTGATAATATAATCGTCACCATCGGAAACCGCTTTGGTTTGAAGCGATGCAAGGTCAGACCCGGAACCTGGTTCGGAATAGCCCTGACACCACCAATGGGTGCCATCCAGAATTTTCGGAAGATATTTCGCGCGCTGCTCATCTGTACCGTGACCCATCAGCGTCGGTCCCACCATGGAAAGACCCATGGAACTCAACCCCGGTGCACCTGCCGCCGCACATTCTGAGGCAAAGATGAACTTCTGCATCACGGTCCAGCCGGTGCCGCCGAACTCTTTCGGCCAGCTGGGTGCCGCCCAGCCTTGAGCGTTGAGAGTTTGCAACCATTCAACCCGCAATGGATGATCTGTCAGGATGCCGCTGGTGAGCCGCGCATGCGCTTTCAGCTGGTCTGTGAGCTTTTCATCAAGAAAGGCGCGCACTTCATCACGAAAAGCAGCTTCTTCGGGTTTCATTGCCAGATCCATGGATCTCGTCTCCTCCATTTGCAGTAGGGCATTGTCGGCGGGGCCCTTTGGCCTCTTTTGTCAGAAGTCTAGCGCACAAGGGCGACGACACCAAAGAAGCAGTATGAAGCCGCCCTTTCGCCTTTCTGCCCTTGCGTCAAACAGATAGAGTGCGGGCAATCGAAAACCGGAGGAGATGTCAAAATGGATCTAGGACTTAAAGGGAAGCGCGCGGTGATATTGGGCGGAACGCGCGGCATCGGACGCGCGATCACCGACCTGTTGGCAGACGAAGGTGCCAATGTGGCCATTTGTGCTCGCAATCAGGAACAGATTGATGAAGCCGTGTCAGCGCTCAAAGGCAAAGGCGTCAACGCTTTTGGAAAATCCGTCGATATCGCAGATGGACCAGCGCTTCAGACATGGGTCGGCGAAGCCGCAAAGGATTTGGGTGGTATCGACATTCTTATTTCCAATGCAAGCGCTCTAAGCGCAGGGAATGAAGAAGCCAACTGGCAGGCAGGCTTTGATGTGGATGTGATGGGCGCGCAACGTTCCATCACGGCAGCGATGCCGCATCTCGAGAAATCAGCAGAGGCGAGTGGGGATGCGTCCATCGTCATTATTTCCTCAGTGTCAGCGGCAGAGACAAGCCATCCCAACGCTTATGGCGCGATGAAAGCGGCACTCATTCATGTGGCGAAAGGATATGCCAAGCAAAAGGCAGACAAGCATGTCCGGTGCAACGTCGTGTCTCCCGGAACGGTCTATTTCAAAGGCGGTGTCTGGCACATGATCGAAGAAAACATGCCAGATGTTTATAAAGACGCCATGTCAAACAACCCGATGGGTCGGATGGCATCACCAGAAGATATTGCCAATGCAACTATCTTCCTTTCATCGCCCCGGTCCAGTTTCACCACCGGGATCAATATGGTTGTCGATGGAGCCTATACGACCCGAGTAAATTTCTAGGACTTACACCCGGCTAGGCTGAAGACGGGGCTGCGCTATCGTCTTCAGACCACCTGGCTGCTTCATGACAAAGACGCGCAATCACCTGATCAAGACTGGTCGGCGCAATGCCTCTATAGAACCCGACAATTTCGCGGATGATATCCTGAACAGGTTTTTCAGATGTCCCCTGATGCGATTTCTGGTGTTCTTCGGCAATCCGCTTTATGGCAGCGACAAGCGCGAAGCGAAAATAAGGCGGCAGCCCGCTCTCTCGATAGAGATTGCCCAGGACTTCCGTACCGGCACCATGAAATGCGCGTGCGACTTCGTCGTAAGGACGCTTTGTGAGCACATGGAACGCCGCCATTGAGAAATCCAGCGAACCTCCACATGTCATGCGGAGAAGGAGAGAGGGCGTCAGGTCGTTATGGCTATTAAGAGTGGTCGCAAGTCCAATAAGCTCTTCAGGCTTAACGTCTGCGCTTGACGCTGAGCGAGACAGGGCGTCCTCCATAGCCGCGTTGACGATGGCGTCGGCCATCTGCGGCGGAAGCGCATGGGTTTCGATCAGCGTTTGGCGGACCGATGACCCGATAGCTCGATCAAAGCGATCAGTCAGAATGATTTTGTGGCACTGAGCCACAACAGGCGCGGTCAAACCTTGTCGGGCGGACACCAGGGTGAGCATGCGACCATCCAGGTCATCGCGCGCAAAGAGGGCGCCATACCCGTCTTCATCAATTCTGGCCCTTGTGTTTGAGAGGACCGTTTCAACAGCGCGGCGTTTGCCGGTCCTCAACAAAGGTCCCGACACGGTTTCTGGGAGGTCATGTCGCGTCGCAATACTGATCTGAGCGTGCTCGTCAGCCGCACCACTCTCAATCAGATCAATCAGGAAGGCATCAGTAAGAACTGACGATCTCTCCAAAACCGGACCGGCAACATTGGACACGTCGGCAGCCAACCGCTCAGCAACAGCTTGAGGCAAGAAGGGATAATCGGCGATCGCTCGCGCAACGGACGCCCGCACTTGTTGCTCCGCGTCCAGACTGAGAGTTGCAAGGATGTCGTGGGCTTGGCATCTGTCATTTTCTGCGAGGTCTGATCGGGACGTGAGCGCGCCGAGTGCTTCAGCTGCGTTCAGTTTGCCATCCAAACTGCCTGCGGTCTCAGCCAGTAGAAGGCCCGCTTTGTCGCCTCGCGATTTGTCTTCTTTGCTCATGCGGCACTCCAGATAGAAATATCTAGAGTGCCAAGCGGGTGTTAATGCCTGCTTAATGTTTCACCATCGGACCGGAATTTGCGCCCAAGCGTCACATAAGTTTCGCACGCAAGGTTAATAAACTTGCCTAGCTTCCCCGAGGCGACAGTCAAAGACCAGAAGACGAGGACATTTCCATATGCGCGCACTTTCATTGGCGGCCCTGCTCGCAGGACCAGCGTTCTTGACGAGCCCGGCCTGGGGCAGCGACAGACTGACCTTCACCCATCTATCCACCTATGAGACAGCTGTGTTTGATGAAGGTGCTGCGGAAATCGTTGTCTATTCTGCTCAGACGCAAAAGCTCTTCGTTGTGAATGCAGATGCAGGTGAAGTAGACGTGCTTGATATTTCAGATCCGGCTTCGCCAACAAAGGTCAACACGCTGAGCACCGAAGCGCACGGCAAAGGGGCAAACTCTGTTGCGGTGCATAATGACCTTGTCGCTGTAGCCGTCGTCGGTCCGTCAAAACAAGAGGCAGGCAAAGTCGTCTTCTTCGACCTCGACGGCAATGAAAAAGGGGCTGTCCCCGTTGGCGCCAATCCCGACATGGTGATTTTTACGCCAGACGGAGCTTACGCATTGGTGGCGAATGAGGGTGAGCCGTCAAATGATTATATCAATGATCCGGAAGGAACCGTGAGCGTAATCACCATCGCCGATATGACAGTGCGCACGGCAGATTTTTCAGGCTTTGAGTCTGTGCCGGACGGTATGCGGATCGTGAAGCCTGGCAGCTCAGTTGCCGCAGACGTTGAGCCAGAATACATCGCGGTATCGGCGGATGGATCAACAGCCTATGTCACGCTCCAGGAAAACAATGGCATCGCGGCTATTGATGTTGCCAAAGCGGAAGTCACAAACCTTCTGGGCCTTGGATATAAAGACCATTCGCAGGTGCCTCTTGATGCATCAAACAAAGATGGCGGCACCAACATCAAAACCTGGCCTGTTATGGGTATGTACCAGCCGGACTCCATCGTCTCATTCGAAGCCGCAGGTCAGACTTACCTGATGACCGCTAATGAGGGCGACGCGAAAGACTATGACGGATGGTCTGAAGAAACCCGGGTCGCAAAGCTGACGCTTGATCCGACCGCCTTTCCAAATGCAGCCATGCTTCAGGAAAACGGAAATCTTGGGCGTCTGAAAACCACAACAAGCATGGGCGACACCGATGATGATGGCGACCATGACGTCATCTATTCTTATGGCGCTCGGTCCTTTTCGATCTGGTCGACATCGGGTGAATTGGTATTTGATTCCGCCGACGACTTTGAGCGCATCACCGCGGCGCGTCTGGGCCGGAATTTCAACTCCACCAATGATGAGAATGACAAGGGCGACAATCGCTCCGACGATAAGGGCCCTGAACCCGAAGCACTGACAGCGGGCGAGATCGGCGACAAGACAATTGCCTTTATCGGTCTTGAGCGCGTTGGCGGCGTCATGGCCTATGATGTAACCGATCCGGTCAATGCTCAGTTCCTTGGCTATCACAACAATCGTGACTTCTCTGGTAATGCAGAGGCGGGTAAGGCTGGTGATCTCGGACCTGAAGGATTGGCCTTCATCCCAGCTGCGCAGTCGCCGAGCGGGAAAGATCTGCTTGTGGTCGCAAATGAAGTGAGCGGGACCACCTCAATCTTTGAGATTGTGCTGAACTAACAGCCCATCAGGTTTGGTAGTTTGTTGAGGTGAAGCGGAGTGGAGCGTGTTACCGCCCCCTTTTTGCGTCCGCACACACGTCGAGCCATCGGCGCATCACCATGTGCGCAAAATCTGCCTGCGCATGGTGATAGATGGCAATGTCTTTTTCCATTTGCGCAATGTGGGGTGCCGGTTCTTCTTTCAGTTCATCCGCATGAAGTTTCGCCCAATTCAATAAGGTGGGTTGATCCAGCTCCAGGTGAAACTGCAGCCCCCAGTTGATCTCGCCAATCCGGAATGCTTGTCCCGGGCAATCCAGCCGGGTGGAAAGCGGCACAGCCTCACTGGGCAGGTCAAACGTGTCCCCATGCCATTGCATCAGAGGCAGCCCGGGGGGGCTTTCTGCCAGTAGGACGTCTTCTTTGGCAGCGGGGAGCCAGGTTTGCGGAAGGAACCCCCATTCTGTGTGACCCAAAGATTTCACCCGACCACCATGCGCATCAGCCAGCAATTGCGCGCCGAAACAAACCCCCAAGACCGGCTTTTGGGCGGTATCAAACGCGCGCATTAAATGTCGCGTTGGGTCAATGAAGGGATGATCGGCTTCGTCAAGAATGCTCATGGCACCGCCGAGCACGACGAGGCCGTCAAAGCCATCTGGGCTTGTTGGCACTGCGCCAGGCAGTTCCGGGTCGTGGCTGATATTTTTATAAGGCACCAGCACACTTGGCCGATGCCCCAGTGCTTGTGTCTCTTCCAGAAGAACACCCGGCGGGGATCCTTCATCGTTCATAAGGAAGAGAATGCGCATGACGTGGTCAGTCTATGTTGAGGGACCGTTCCGCACCAACAGATCTTTCAGAATGCCATTCTGGATACTGTAGACGATCCCATGCACGGTCAGTTCTTGGTCTCGGGCCCAGGCGTCTTTAACAATCGTGGTGTTGCAGACATTGTGTGTCTGTTCAACCACATTAAGCTCGCAGAGGCGGCTCACAAGGTCAGACTTGTCGGCAATTGCATCGAGCTCCTGAGCATGGAGGCGATACACATTCCGGATGTGCTCCAGCCAGTTGTCGATCAGCCCGTGTGGCTGGTCGTCGAGTGAGGCCGCGACGCCCCCACAGCCATAATGTCCGCAAATGACGATATGCTTTACTTGCAAAACTTCAACGGCATATTGGATGACCGACAGGCAGTTGAGGTCCGAGTGCACAACCACATTGGCAATATTGCGGTGAACAAAGACTTCGCCCGGTGGCAGACCAGTGATCTGGTTGGCAGGAACACGGCTGTCGGCACACCCGATCCAGAGCAGTTCGGGATGTTGCTGGTCTGCGAGGTTTGAAAAAAAGTCTGGATCGCTCTGTTTGACTTTATCTGCCCAGGCTTTGTTTTGCTCAAACAGCCAACTAATATCTGTTCTGTCACCCATCCGAGATCTTTTTCCCCCTCGTCCGACCAATTCCAGGGTCTCTATACAATCATTAGGGTTATTTGGAAAAGCCCATGTTGGAGAGTCAGGCAAGCCAATGCGGGATAATGGATCAAACGCCAGCAAACCGATCCGTAGCCCTCACCATCACATCAACAATTCCCGGTTCCGTCGCCGTATGGCCGGCATCGGGCACAATAGTGAGTTCACCGGTTTCCCAGCCCTTGGCAAGCTCCCAGGCCGTAAACATAGGCGTCACGACGTCATAGCGGCCCTGGGCGATGACGCCTGGAATACCATTGAGCTTGTGGGCATTCTGAATGAGCTGCTCTTGAGGTTCAAAGAAACCCTTGTTCATGAAGTAGTGGCACTCGATCCGCGCGAACGCCAAGGCGAAGTGCGGATCGTTAAAGCGGGCGGCCCGCTCTGGGTCTTCCAGGAGGGAGAGGGTTGTGCCTTCCCAGACCGACCAGGCCCGTGCACAAGCGAGCTTTGCCTCCTCATCCTCTCCAGTGAGGCGTTTGTAGTAAGCAGCCATAAGGTCGCCGCGTTCTGCTTTGGGAATGGGTGCGATGAAGCTTTCCCAAGCGTCGGGATAAAGCGCGTCTGTGCCTTCCTGGTAAAACCAGTGTAGCTCTCTAGGGCGAAGCGTGAAGATGCCGCGCATCACCAGTTCCGTAACCCGGGTTGGATGGGTTTCTGCGTAGGCAAGCGCGAGACACGATCCCCAGGAGCCACCGCACACTTGCCACGCATCGATGCCCAGATGCTCGCGCAGTCGCTCAATGTCGGCGACGAGGTCCCACGTCGTGTTTCCTTCAAGCTCCGCGTGAGGGCTGGAGCGACCACAACCGCGTTGGTCGAAGAGAATGATTCGGTAGGCCTCTGGGTTGTGGGTGCGCCGCATCGTAGGGTTGCATCCGCCGCCGGGTCCTCCGTGCAGGATGACCACGGGCTTGCCTTGTCGGTTGCCGCATTCTTCATAGAACAGCGTATGGACGGGCGATACGGCGAGCATGCCGGAAGTGTAGGGATCAATTTCAGGATAGAGGGTCCGGCGGTCAGCACCGGTAACAGGGTCAATGAGCGACATGTGGGGCGAGGGTCCTCGTGAGAAATGAAGATGCGTAAGATGCCTTCGTGCAAAACTTTGTGCACCAAAAAACACACAGTGAAAACAGCACGTTAACCTTTCATTAACCAAAAAATTTCGAAACCGTGAACACTACCTGTTGACGCGCGGTTCGCAGCGGATACTATATCTGGACGCGCTGCCCACCGCTGGGGCGACCTTCAAGGCGCAGCGTAATCACAGATTTGTATGCGTTCTGCTCATGTAAAAAGAGCAGCGAGGATTGTGCACATGGGTGCGCGAGCCAGGGGCTTTATGTCTCGAATGCGGGGTATTGAATCTGTTTCCGGCGGCGGAAACAGGTCATTTTGGGGGCAGACGATAATGTTCAACGACACGTCCAAATCGGTCGACCTATCTGGGGTTGAGGCTACCGTTTCGGCGATTATTACAGGCGAACGCCAGGCTGTTCGCCGCGTAAAGGGCGCGGAGACCGCGGAACCGGAAATGCCATTCGAAGCAGCTGATCAGACCGTTCAATATGAAGGCCGTCCGTCTGTCCATGTGGACCGCTCGCGCGATGCGCTGCTGACAGAGTTCGGCAAGGCGACGCTGACCGACCGCTATCTGATGCCAGGCGAAAGCTTTCAGGATCTGTTTGCCCGTGTTGCGAGCTATTACGCTGACAAGGATGATCCTGACCACGCCCAGCGTCTCTATGACTACATCTCCAAGCTTTGGTTCATGCCCGCGACTCCTGTTCTCTCAAACGGTGGTACCGAGCGCGGCCTGCCCATTTCCTGCTTCCTGAATGAAGCCAACGACACGCTGGAAGGCATTGTTGGCCTCTGGAACGAAAATGTCTGGCTCGCAGCCAAAGGCGGCGGCATCGGCTCCTACTGGGGCAATCTCCGCTCCATTGGTGAAAAAGTCGGTGGCAATGGCAAGACCAGCGGCATCGTGCCCTTCATTCGGGTGATGGACTCACTCACCCTGGCGATCAGCCAGGGCTCGCTCCGTCGTGGCTCGGCAGCCTGCTATCTGCCAATCGACCACCCGGAAGTGGAAGAGTTCATCGAGATCCGCCGGCCAACCGGCGGCGACCCGAACCGCAAGGCGCTGAACCTCCACCACGGCATTCTGATTTCTGACGCTTTCATGCGCGCAGTTGAGAATGACGAGGACTGGGCGCTTCTTTCGCCAAAAGACAAATCAGTTCAGAAGACCATCTCAGCGCGGTCCCTTTGGATCCGCATGCTCACCGCCCGGATCGAAACCGGCGAGCCCTACATGATCTTCAAGGACACGGTGAACAATGCACGCCCTGAGCAGCAGAAGCTTGCGGGTCTTGAAGTAAAGACGTCAAACCTCTGCGCAGAAATCACCCTGCCAACCGGCATTGACCATCATGGCAAGGCGCGCACCGCAGTCTGCTGTCTCTCATCATTGAATGTTGAGAAATTCCAGGAATGGGAAAGCCATCCGCAATTCATCGAAGACGTGATGCGCTTCCTCGACAATGTCATTCAGGATTTTATCGACCGTGCGCCGGACGAAATG
>NZQM01000097.1 GCA_002695905.1 Parvibaculum sp. | reverse complement strand
TAACAACTCTGTTGGAGCTATAATGTTCTTTAATGCTAGATCAGCTGTGTTACAAACATTGTCTTCTGTAAACTTCATAAATTGGGGTGACAACAATATAGCTAAAGCGGCGGCGGCTTTTGCAAATCAACCTCAATACTGGCAAGATTTTAGCACGCTGTTTAACTCTGACATGTTAAAGCAGAGAAGACAGGGTTTAAAAACCGATGTTAACGCAAATGAAATAGCTCAATACGTAGCCAATTCCAAAAACAAACCAATGGCGGCTTTAAATTGGTTACTGCAAAAAGGTTTCTTACCTACACAGATCGCAGATAGCTTCGCTATATCATCTGGTGGTTCTACTTTCTATAGAAATAGAATAAAAACGTATGTAAAAGAAGGTATGGATATTAAAGATGCTGAAGTAAAAGCTTTTGAGGATTTTCAAGAATTAGCAGAGGAAACTCAACAGTCTTCTAGACCTGATTTAATATCACAACAACAAGCTTCACCACTCGGTAGATTAATACTTGCTTTTCAAAACACACCTATGCAGATGACTAGGTTAACAAAAAAAGCTATGCAAGACTTGGTTAACGGTAGGGGAGACGCAAGAGCAAACATATCGAGAATAATTTACTATGGTACTGTACAAAACTTAATATTCTATAGCTTACAAACAGCGTTGTTCTCCCTAGCATTTAGTGATGATGAAGACGATAAGTATGAAGAGACAAAAGAGAAGAAAAGAGTAAGAATATTAAACGGTATGTTAGACAGTTTATTAAGAGGTACTGGTGTAGGTGGAGCCGTTGTGTCTACAGTTAAAAACGTTATAATAAAACTGGGTGAGCAAGAAAAAAAGACATGGAACAAGGATACTAGTACCCCTTTGGTTGAGGCTTTAAATTTATCCCCACCAATAGGATCTAAAGCTAGAAAATTTAACAGTGCTCAAAGATCTTGGAATTACAATAAAGATGTAATAAAAGAAATGGAAACGTTTGATATTGATAATCCTATTTGGGATGTGGTTGGTAATTTAGTATCAGCCACAACAAATGCTCCTATGGATAGAGTTGTTGGTAAAACAAAAAATATCAGAGAAGCTTTGAATGATAACAACGAAAACTGGCAAAGAGTTGCTTTAATGCTTGGTTGGAACCGTTGGGACTTAGGTATTAAAAGCGAGAAGATTGAAGGAGTAAAAACCGTAATAAAAGAAAAGAAAAAAGCAGCATCTAAAGAAAAGGCTAAAATTAAAAAAGCTGAAAAGAAAAAAGAGCTAGAGATTAAAAACAAAGCCGTAATAGAGGAAAATAAAATTAAGAGTAAAGAAGACGGTATGTGCTCTGCTGTTAATAAAAGTGGTAATAGATGTAAGAGTAAGGCTGTTAATGGAGGTTTTTGCACCGTACATGAGAAAGTAGAACAAAACACAACTGGAAAGCAAACTCAATGTAAAGGAAAAAGAACTAACGGTAAAAGATGTGGTATGAAGACTAGTAGTAAGAGTGGTTATTGTTATTACCATGATTAAAAAAGCGAGAAAACAAGTGATTTTACATAGAAAGGAAAATTATAAAATGAAAGAAGGAAAAATTTGGAAAATATTAATATTATTCTTGTTAATATCTCATTGTGCTAAAGCTCAATTTAACGTAGAGGAATTCTGTAAAAAGACTTTTAAGTTTTCTACGTTTTATGCTGCGGCTAGTGGAGGTACCTCTATATCTGATGTAGATGTATATTCTGTTTCAAGTGGATTAGAAACTTTTACTGTTCAAACCCCTTTTGATTACAACTTAGCTTTTGGTATTCGTAAGATTGCAAGGTTTGGATACGAAAACAGAGCACAAACATTTTATGATGGAACTGAAGACTCTTGGTCTGATGGGGCTAATATTGGTAAAGTTTCTGGTTTGGAATTTTTGTTTGAAGCTGATATTAAAAGACAAGAAGGAGTAGAGTATTTAGATCAAAATCATTTTATAAGATATGTTGGTAACAAGTATATACTTAAAGGAGAGTATTTACAAGATGGCTTTGCTGATATAGAGTATTTTGAAACATCACAAAGGTATAGGCACAACATAGGTAAAATATCTTTAAATGTAGGTTTAGCACAGCGTATGTCTGAGCCTTATGGTTATGACCCGTTAAAAGAGTGGGTTGCTTTAAATAACGATATACACTATACTTATTTAGCTATTCAAGAAGGGTACAACATAGATGTTTACAACTCTATATACACGGATCCAAATGGAAATGTAGTAGCTACAAGTCCTGAGGTTTGGGAAGAGGTAGCTGTGCCAACAATGCTAGCTAATTACGTGGAAACAAAAAGAAACGAATTGGATAAAAAATTTCAACAATCGTTAGTTTTAGGACTTGATTACTATTATTATAAAAAAAGCTTTTGGCTACACACTTGGGCAAATCTTATGCCTTGGCATTATGATGATGGTGGTAGTTTTTCTTATCACAATTATAATAATGGAGAACAGTGGTATGATTACTCTGGTGGATTAATATTTGGTTATAAATACAACAAACACCTAGGGGTATTTGCAGAGGGAAAATATAATAAGTACTGGAACAGAGAGTGGTACGATTTCAAATGCGGAATTAATTACGTAATATTTTAAAAATGGCAAAAGAATTAAATGAAGACACAGGTTTTAATGTAAGTATTAAAACATTGATAGGTATAGGAGCAGCAATATCTACAGTTATAGGTATGTGGTTTGCTTTACAAGCGGATATTGCGGATGCTAAAGAACTACCTAAACCAGAAGTTGGTAGAATGGAGTTCAAAATGAAAGACGAAAACATTCGGCAAAGTATTATGAATACAGAAAAGAACGTTGAGAAACTTGAGGAAAGAATGATTAGAATGGAAGATAAAATAGACAGACTAAGATAAAATTAAATGAAAAAACTAGGACTTATATTATTAGTTGCTTTAGCGTCATGCGCGTCAACTAAGAAATGCTGTGCTCAGGTTAAGGTTATTCACTTTAACGCAGAGTGGAATGATGCTAACAAGGTTAAGTGGTTTGCCAAACTGTCGGACGCAAAAAAAGAACACATGGATATTGGTAAAGGTGATTGTCAAGCAAAATATAAGATAGCTATTGTACCAACAATATTAGTTTTAAAAGATGGGGAAGAGGTTGCTAGGTTCCAAGCTGATCTTAGTTTTAAAATGTTAGCAACAAGAAAAGAAATACAAGCAGAAATAGATAATCAATTAATGAGCGATTTTTAATATGGGATTTAAAATGAAAGGTTTTTCCGAGCATCAAGTTAGTTCTCCTAATAAGTTTAAAGGGGCGGACTCTTCTAATTCTTCATGCTGGAAAGGATACAAAAAAGTAGGGACAAAAAAATCACCAAGTGGAACTGGTAAAACAGTTAACGATTGTGTTAAAATAGATTCACCAGCGCAATCAGGTTGTTCTCCTACTAAAATGAGAAAGACAACTAAAGGACCTGGTAGAACGTTCAGAACAACAGAAGAAGGCGCCGGCATGACAAACAAGGGTGTTAAACAATATAGATCCGAAAACCCAGGTAGTAAGTTACAAACAGCCGTGACTGGTGATGTTAAGCCCGGAAGCAAGGCAGCTGGAAGAAGAAAATCGTTTTGTGCTAGGTCAAAAGGTTGGACTGGTGAGAGAGGTAAAAAAGCTAGAGCAAGATGGAAATGTTAAAAATTATGAGAAATATACTATTACTATTATTACTACCTATAATAACTTTTGCTCAAAAAGAAGTTGTTGTACATATAAATACAGACGCTTATCCACAGGAAACAAGATGGGTTTTACGCGCTGATAGCTCTATGGGCGTTATACTAGGTGATGTTAGTTATGGTCATTATACTGTGGCCGATTCTTCTTACACCGATACTTTATATATATCAGACAGTTTAACAACTGTATCATTTATTATATACGATAGTTATGGAGATGGTATATCTGCTCCCGGTAGTTACTACATGTCTATATGTGAAGATACTATTGTTAGTTATCCTATACCTAATTTTTCAACAGGTTTAGTCTCTACAAGAACAGTACCACAGTGTATGCCTAACCCGCCACCACCACCACCGTATGGTTCGTGTGTTCCAACAATGGTTAATATTAATTTAGATCAATTCCAAGGAGAAACATCTTGGGATATAAAAGATACAATGGGTAATTTATTATATACAGGAGGTCCATACCCAAACGCTCCTGATTATGAACCACAGTTCATTCCTGTCTGCTTACCAGTTGGTGATTTAGTTTTTACTATTTATGATTCGTACGGAGATGGTATGGCAGGGAGTTTGTGGGGAGGTAATGATGGTTCTTATTATGTAATGCAATGTGGAGATACCTTAGTCTATGGAGCTGTGGCGGACTTTGGGACAGATTCTATTCATGCTTTTACCTCTGATACTTGTGTGCCACCACCTCCAATTCCTGGCTGTATGGATTTTAACTATGTAGAATATAATCCATCAGCCACTGTAAGCGATAGTAGCTGTGCTACTTTAAAAATATATGGTTGTATTGACTCTACAATGTTTAATTATGACACAACTGCTAACACCATGAACTACGTTGATAGTTGTGACTACACGCTTGTGTTACACGATTTAGTTGGAAACGGTTGGGTTGGTAGTAAATTAGAGATATATCAAGAAGATAAAGATACCGTAGAGTTTTATATGAATCAATCGGGTTCAAACCAACTCTTCTCTATAAACTTAAACGCACCTGATGAAGTTCAAGCTAAGTTTTTTGTTAGTCAACAAGCTTCTAATACGGCTTTAGAATGTGGTTTTACTCTTATAAACCCCATGGGAGATACAGTAATAAGCGTTATGCCACCATTCATAATACCTTTTAATTTATATACAGGTGTAACATATTGTGGTAACGAATGTGTAGAGATTGCAGAAGGATGCTTAGATACTTTAGCATATAATTATGACTCGCTAGCTAACACAAGTCTACCTTGTTATTACACTCCCGGTTGTATGTCTCCAGCTTACTTAACATATTACACTCAGGGTTATTTAGCGGATATAGATGACGGAAGTTGTGATACTCTAGCCTTGTTTGGCTGTACGGATGTTTTAGCTTTTAATTATGATAGCTTAGCAAACGTGGATAATGGAGGTTGTATACCTGTTGTCACTGGTTGCATGGACGCTTTTGCTTTTAATTATAACGCTAACGCTAATACACCTAGTGCTTGTACTCCATTTATATATGGTTGTATGAGCAGTATAGCTTTTAATTATAATCCTTTAGCCAATACAGATGATGGTAGTTGTATTCCAATTACCCTTGGTTGTACAGATACATCGGCTTTTAATTATGTTCCATCCGCCAACGTAGATGATAGTAGTTGTGTACCCGTTATATATGGATGTATAAATCCAGTGGCATTTAATTACAACCCATCAGCCAACACTAATGATGGTAGTTGTATCCCATTTGTATATGGATGCACAGACAGTTTAATGTTTAATTATAACCCACTTGCAAATGCTGATAACGGTTCTTGTATACCTTATGTATATGGTTGCACGGATCCTTCTATGCTTAATTATAACCCACAGGCAAACACGGAGGATTTTAGTTGCATTGCTTATGTTTATGGGTGTATGGATAGTTTGGCTCTTAACTTTGATCCACTTGCTAACACGGATAATGGTTCGTGTATTGAAGCAATTGTGGGTTGCATGGATACTGAAGCGTATAACTACGACTCAGCTGCTAACATCAGCGACCCTAGTATTTGTTTATATGATGCTGGTTGCGTTACTGGTGCGGGTAATCCTTATTGGCTCAACGATGAATGCTACGCCTGGGTTATATCAGTAGATAACTATTGTTGTGATAACGAGTGGGATAATATATGTCAATTAACTTACGACTATTGCGATAACACTTGGGTTGGTCCAATACCAGCTAGAATTAGTCTTGAAGAATCTATAGATATCTATCCTAACCCATCTAGTGATAAAATATATATAAATAAAAACGTTGATGTTAACGTTTATAATATTATCGGGGATATGATTATATCTAAACAAAATATAAACGTCCTAGATGTGTCTAAAATGATTCCTGGGACATACAATTTACAAATAATGTATAACGATTTTATCGTTAATAAAAGAATAATAATATGGCGACAATAACGGCGGCTAAAATAACAGAAGCGGGGCTTACTAGCTCTTTATCAACCTGCACGGCTAGTGGTGATGATTTTATTAATACTGGAATTGAATTTATAAGAATACAAAATACACACGCTTCTGCTACTTACAGTATAAAAATTGAAGCTCAAACCACAACTTATAAAAACGCTCAATATGGTATATTAAATAGAAACCATATATACAAGACAGTTGCAGCAGCTACCAATAGTGCTTACTTTGGACCGTTTAAACCAGGATCATTTAACAATGGAAACGAAAAGGTAAAAATATATTATAAAACAGGTTCTGGAACAACTGACACAACGTGGAACGCTTTAAGCACAACATTAGCGGGTGCACATTTATTAAAAATAGAAGTACTATACTTAGACAATTAAAATAAAAAACAATGGCAACAGTAACAGCAGCAGTTACCCTAACTAGTGCGGTGGGTGATTTGCTTACAGACGCACTATCTTTATCAGACAGCACAAGTGTAACAGCTACACATACTACTGGTTTGGCAAGAACAAAAATAGATAAGACAGCGGTTCACAATGACGCAGATATAATATATACAGCGGCAGCGTATGCAGCTCCAGCTTATTTATATGTAAAAAACACACAAGCTACAGCAACACACTACATTTATCTATATGATGATACTACTAGTGGGGATCCTGTATTATTAAAACTAGCTGGCGGAGATTGGGCTTTTATGCCTATCAACGCTGGTTTAACATTAAAGGCTTACGGCTCTAGTGGTAATCACGTTTTAGAACACATGGTCTTTGGAACAAGCGCATAAATTAATTAATTAATAAACAACAACAACAACAATTATGGCAACAACAACAGCAACACTAACGTTATCTAGCGCCGATCTTTCAAGTCAGCCTTTATCGATAACATCAACAATGGCCCTTAACAAGGCTGGAACAGTAGTAGGTTTAGACCAGTCTACTGGTTTAGCAAGAAAAGTATATGCTACAGCACAATCAAATGCTACTCTTATAAGCGCAGCAGATTATGATGATAACATTCACGCTAAAGTATATATTAAGAAT
>NZQM01000096.1 GCA_002695905.1 Parvibaculum sp. | reverse complement strand
TCGTGGCGATGTCTTGCGTGGTGGCGTGGTGGCGTGGTGGCGTGGTGGCGTGGTGGTGTGGTGGTGTGGTGTGGTGTGTCAGTGACTGTACGCATATATACGCGCGACTTTAAAAAAAGAGTGTGTTAAGTAAGCAAGGAAGCAAATGAAGCATTTTCAACTTCAGAGGATTTACTTTTTTTTTTTTGAAAAATCTGCTCGGAGGTTAATTAACACGCCTCTTTTTTAATACTACTTAAACAATATATACAACTATATAATAATGGTATTAACTGACGGACAACTTAAAGGACTTTATACTAGATGTATTTACATTATGACCCAACAAATAAAACAAGAACGATTAAAAGAACAACGAAAAAAGTACAGAGAAAATAATAAAACAAAACTTAACGAACAACGTAAAGAATGGGATAAAGCATATAAAGAAAAAAACAAAGAAAAAATAAAAGAACAACGAAAAGAATGGAATAAAAAATACAGAGAAAAACAAAAAAATTTAAAAAAAATAAAAATAAAAGACACTAAACTTTAGCAACTGCTTGTTTAAACTTCTCTCTCTTTAAATCCTGTAAGTCTTTTTTATCTAATTTCTTTTTATCTTGCTCTACTACCGCTGAATGTATTTTATTTTTTATCTTTTTAGGTAAGTTTTTTTTATGTTTTACATAAATTGAATTCATTTTATAATTATACATAATATTTTATTTAAATATTTTAAGTTTTATAAATAGGGTCTAATTGCCTTTGTATCATTTCGATACTACAATTTATATAATTATTATATAAAACATTATAAATAGGATGTACTACACTTACAAATATAAACGATTGACCATATATTGGCTCTCCTATTACATCTAATGATATATCAAATACACTATCCGTTATATGCCAACTTTGAATAATATCCTTTTTACTACTAAAAGATAGTGTTACTCTTCTATTTAATCTAATTTCAGCACCTCTTAAATCAATTAAACTATTTATTTTTAAATATTTTATTACTGATTCGTGATTAACAGGAACACCCTGAATTATATTGTCTGGTTGATTATAATTAACACTTAATCTATTTAATAATTCTCCGCCTGTTACAGTTTTTACTGATACATTACCCTGTATTATACCAGAAGAAGTAAGAAAATCAACCATTTTAAATTTTGATGTTGATGTTACATTTGATGTTCCTGATAATGTAATAACATTTACTACACTATTTCCTGTAGTATCTAAACCACCAACAGAAACAAGTGCATTATCTCCCGCAAAATCACTTGAAACATTCACTAAATCTTCACCAGTAGCACCTACTAAAGACCATATACCCGGTTCTGTTATTAAACCAGTCCCAATTATAGTTTCCCCAGCATATGAAGGATAATTTTCTAAAAATCCACTTTTTCTATATATTAATTCACCCCCTACTTTTAAATTTATTACATCAGTATAATAATCATTAACATCTCTATTTAAATTTGTTTGTGCGTTTATATCTATTCTATCTCGTATTTGTGAATTTGTAGTAAATTGTGTATATTTTGATAATTCAACCTGTCCCTCTATTGATATATTAGAAGTTATATTTAATGCTTTAAAATAAATAAATTTGTTTCTTTTAGGAAATTGATTAAAAAAATTATAACTATCTATAGAGTTTTCGTGTTCTGTTTGATACACTAAATCCGCAGTTTCAAAATCATTTATGGAATTATAATATACTCCTATCCCCAAAGATTGCCCCCCAGATTCATCTGTATTTGTAGTTCTAAAACTTAAATTTATAACATTAACATTATCACAGTTTATCATAGTATTTGAAGTTAATGATAAATCATATTCATTAGTATCTGTAGAATAAGTTTTAGCAATTGGAATATTCACCTGGTTGTCTTTATATGATGGATTATTGACATTTCTAGAACTTAGTAAGTTTTTTCTTACATTTAAATTCGTAATAACATTTGGATTATTAAGAACCATTATATATTAATAAAAAAGATAAAAAAAAATATATTTAAGCAAATTATTAAAATGAAACACTCACTACATTGTTACCGATCGATAACATTTTCGAGACACTAACATAGAAAAACATATCACGAGCACCACTTTCAACAACTCTATCATCATCTGATAAACTTGAATATTCAAATTCAATTGCGGATTTCATAACAGTCCCCGCACCAAAGACGCCCTGGTTTCCGTTTTTAAAGTCAAATCCTACATAATGCTCTTGTTTAAGTGCTTCCCCGAATTGCGTACTTACTACTTGGTCTTTCGATACAAAAGAACCACCAGTACAAGTTTCAACTGGAAATTTAAGACCCATACCATCTAAATAATCTTTAAACACTTGATATATAATAGCGGAGTTAGTTAATGGTCGTTCGAAATAATTTAATCCATTAATTTTTAATTGTATATTTTCATCACCACAAGCAAGAGAACGCTGATTAGCAAATACAGTTTCTGCTTGACCATCTAATGGTTTCAATACACAAAGCATTTTATGAACCTCTCTATTCTGAACATTTAAGCGATATAATTCACTTCTTCGTTCTGTCGCAGGAGTTCCTACCTGAGCACCAGCACCAGCGGGAAGAACACCACGAATTAAATAAGTATCAATTAATGGATATTGTGCGGGTTGATTTCTTAAACTCATTATCTGCTGTTGCTCCACTTCATCGGGAAGCATAATATGAGTTGATACTAATTCAATATTATTTAAATCTACACTAACAGAACCCGCAGTTATTGCACCGTTAGGAATAAATGCGTAATCCCTAGAATCATTTGTAAATTCTAATTCAATTATCATTTCCTGATTCTGTAAAAGGAATACAGGCATCGAGGCCGCATTTAAGAAATCAGCACCTAAAAGACGAAGGGGTAAAGAATAGGTAGGCGCTCCTGCTGTACTTATATTACTTTGTCTTTGATAAACAACATTGGCAGCTGTAAAAGCAACCGACCCATAAGGATTTAAAGAATTTGTACCATCACCAAAATCAGTATTTAATAAATAATTACAACCTATAAAATGCTTATGATAATCAGATAATTGAGTTAATGTATTACGAGAATATAAGTGTGGGATAATATGAAGAGAAGGGCGTTCAATATCAGTTAATACTTTATTTCCCATAGTAATTCTCATTCTTTTAACAGCACCTAAAGCACCAGATATTAAATTCACGTTGTGATTACTAACACCACCTGTCAAGAATCTAATATTAAAATGACTATCAGCAGTAAGCATACCAGTTTTTGGAACTTTAAAAGTAACACGATTTAAAGCGGCCGATGTAGTATCTGCTGGTGTTCTAATAGTATTAATTAATCCTGCTTGTTGTGTTGCTTGGTTGGTGGAATCTAATCCTAATTTAAAATAATTATTCAAATCCACGGACATTTTATATTATATAGAAATAAAAAAAAAATAAATTAAAATTAGAACTAAAATAAATTACTTCGGATTCTTAATCATTAATTCAATAGAACAATCAGTAATTTCTGTTGCTTCTTGATTTGTTCCAGCTCTTCTTATTTGAACCTTTATATTATTTAGTTTAATAGATTTATTATTATTTAGTGATATAAATTTAAGATTACTTGGTTCAATATTAATATTAACAAAAGTATTATTAATTTCTGTTAAATTACCCGTTAAGAATACACCAGTACCATATATAATAGTTCTTTCATTACCTAAATTAAAATCTACTGTTGAAGTTGTATTAAATGTTTTAATTGGTAATGATGGAATTTCTATATTATATCTTACATTATCACCGAATATATTCATTATCCCTGCCGATTGTTCCATATAAGTCGGGAATAATCCCGGTAAATATACCGAATCTAAAATTGTTCCTGTTTCACTCACTACGGTTGTTCCAGCACCCAATATATTTTGTATTACGCTTCCTGTTGGGAAACCGTAACTATAACTATTTATTACATCAGCACGACCACCAGATGAATTATCACTACGAGCATATAACCCATTACAAGTTCCCGTTACATTTCTTAACTGATAACCTGAAGGACAATCTTTAAATACAAAATAAGGTTGTAATCCTAATGTCCCCCTTGATGTTGAATGTCTATCACTTGTTACACAATCAGTTAATAAACCAGAATCTACTACCCTCTGCGGTATTTTAATCCCTAAATCTCGACTATCAAATATAACTTCTCCAGGTGTTCCTGCTACAATAGGATTCGCATCATATGTATTCATTCCTATAACTTGAAAATAATAATCTTTTCCATAACTAAAAGGATTAACATAATTTATTAATTTATTTCTTACGGCATAAACTCTAAAACCTAATTTAATAAATCTATCATTTTGTAATTCAGGCATAGTAATTGGTTGTTGTAACATAACTTCACAACTTTTAACCATAGCATAATCTTTTAATAATGAATGATTGCACTGTTCAAAAACATCATTTACATACTGTTCTCGACTTTTACCCACTGGAGCTGAAAAAAACTCTTGTTGAAATATTTCATTATGAAATATTTTTAATGTATCACTTACTACATTACTAGAACTTACTTCAGACTGTATTTCTAAACCAAATAAACAAGTTGGAAAATTACTTTCTGCGTCTATATGAATTGTATTCGCAGTATTCCATATATTAGAGGTCATATTTGTATTCATCATACAGCACTGTGTCGCCCCTTGAGAAGATTGAGATATAGGAGATTGAATATCAAAATATAAAATAGATTGGTCTGTATCTTGATTATGTAAATTTGAATCATTTACAAATCCATACGGTAAAATTGTATTGGCCATAGCAACAAAACTATTAATAGCACCTGCTGATACGTGTGTATTTGGTGTAAATTCTAAATTAGTTAAACCATTTACAGATTTCGCCACATTATGTATAGTGTTTTCATCTGTAGCTCCAGCGGGTAAAACGTGTTCTAATGGTTTCGCTTGGTAATCGTTAGTCATTCCCATAAATACAGAGCCATCTTGATTAATTCGACCGTTATATTCATATGGTAGAGTTGTAGTGCTAACATTGGAAGTATTATATGTATCCACATGTTGATTTGAAATTTCAGTTTGAATACGTAAAGAAAAATCATTTACAAATTCACTTTTTGTATAAGTTCCTTTAGGCATAGTAAAATTTAATTTTTTAGTGAGATTTGCTAATATTGCGGGTATTTGTACGTTATTAAAAGGTTTATTTGATAAAGGCATATTAAGACTATTAAATGCTGAATTTAAATTTACACTTATATTTTCATCTTCAGGTATAACTACTGCTTTTCTTTGAAGATATGCCTTATATAATGCGACCTCGGTATCAGGTTTAATTTCTAATAATTGATTTGCCGATTGTTCATAAGAATATGCTTTATCACTATTAATATTTGGATTAAAATTTAAAATTATAGATTGTTTATTCATGCTATTATCAGACATAACTAAAATATATATATTTATTATCTATATTTTTATTTTTTATTTTGTTTCATTTAAAAAACAAAATTTAATTATCTTGATTGGAATACATTAATTTATTTTTTTGTAACATAATTGGCATTTGCTTATAACCTAATAAATAAATTAATTCAAAATGTTCTAATAAATTAACATCTAATTTATATATATGTTTTAAATATAATCTCCTTATATCATCTATATTTACGGGAAAACCAAAAATTTTTTCTGATGAATATATAACAGCTCTTTGTATTTCAACATTTTTTAATTCACCATATGGGGTACTATTTCGTTTTAAAAACCATCTTGTCTTATTGTCTTTATAATAGTCGTTTAAATAAATATTTATTAATTTCTTTAATTTATTATCTACTATAGGTAATATGCGTTGTGGTAAAACTGTATTTTTTCTTTGGTTATTAAATACAAATGTAAATTCTTTTTTTTTTTTATCATTAATTAAATAATTGTGTGATACATCATCAGGTATATTTGAACTCGTGTATATTTTCATATTCATAAAATTAGAAGACCTAGCGGGAATAATTAACATAAATAAAGATAATATAAGAACACTCATAAAATCTTTATAATTTAGGTCATTTAAATTTTCAGTTTCTAAATAATCTTTTAAAGTATCTTTCAAATCATTAAATTCAACTTTTAATTCACTATTTTGAAATGTTTTTATTTTTTCAGTTTGTACCTTATCTGCTTGAGTTTTATGATATTTAATATATCTATTAATTAAACTCAATGGAGCATCAATCATTTTTAATATTTTTATACATACTGATATAGTTTGAAAAAAAGTATTTTGTTTATAACTTGTTGCTTCAAATACTAAATGTAATCTTATTGGGTCTTTACAAAAATCTAATTCTAACTCATTTAATGGTTTTCCATATACTTTTTCTAATCTTCTTAATGTAGATTTAAATGTTCTTTTGGAACTATCAGATTGATTTATATAAACTTGATTATGTAATTTATCAAAATCTTCAACAGTATATTTATAAAAAAAATTCATTAAATATAATAATATATAATATATATTTATAATTTTAAAATCTTATCAACGCAAACTATACAATTGTTGGAGTTTAGCATTAATTTTTTTTTCTCTTTCTTTTTTTTCTCTTTCTTGTACTATTTCTTTATTTCTATTTATTGTATCTTCTGTTTCATTAATTTCATTTGCTATAGCATCTACAACTTCTGTGTTAGATTGTATTTTAGATTCAACGTTTTTTATCATTTTATTTATATTATCAGATAAAGATAAATTAAAATCAAATTTTTCAGTTTCTGCTCTAAATATACTTCTAGATTCTTCTGGAATAGATAATTCAATACGCTTTGCTTCTTTATCCCATACTCTTTTATATACTTCATTCTCTTCATCTTCTGTTAATTCCTGTTGTTTATCTTTTATTTCAGTTTGTATTTCTTTAATTTCTAAATCTATATTTTTTTTTTCATTATTTTTATTTTCTATTTCTAATATCATCTGTTCAACTTCATTTATTAATTCGGGGTTATTTTTACAAAATCTTAATTTACCCCTCATTTCTGATTTCTTTTTTTTACTTATATTTAATACTTCTATTCTATCTTTCTGTTGTTGAATTGCCTGTAATTCTAACTCTCTATCTTTTATTTTTTGTTTTTTATCATTTTCTTTTGCTTCTGCTTTTTCAATTTTATCTTTTTCTTTTTGTTGTTTTTTTAATGCTGATGCTTTTCTGCGACCTTCTAACATTTTCGCTTTTTGTTCATCAGTCAAAGTCCTTTTCGCTTTCG
>NZQM01000095.1 GCA_002695905.1 Parvibaculum sp. | reverse complement strand
GCCTTCCACTCCGATGCCCTTGAGGGCGTCGGAATAGTTGAGGGCCAGTCTTTGGTCTTCAGGCGTTGCGACAGTAATCTCAAATGATAGAGGCTGGCCCGATATGGCATCCACCATCACACCGTCCTTGATGACCCAGCCAGTGCTCTCCAGTGCCTTAATCGCCGCCCGTCGGTTTTGACGATTGCGTGCGGTGCCATCACTTACAGGCGCGGTGAAACCATTGGTCATAATCTCGTCGCTCACCACACCAGCATAAGGGGCGAGAAGGGCACGTTCGGCGTCGCTTGCGGAACGGCCGGTGCTTGCAAGCTCAGAGCCATCATAGAAGCTCTGCGTGCGCTTGTAGGCGCTGTAGTAGAAGTTTGTATTCACCCATTCGAAGTCAAAAACAAGTCCAAGGGCTGCACGAACTTTTGGGTCGGCGAACACCGCACGGCGTGTGTTGTAGACGAGAGCACGCATGCCAGACGGCGTTGCTTTGGTGAAACTCTGCAGTTCAATGCGTCCATCACGAACAGCAGGAATGTCAAACCCGGTTGCCCATCTAGTCGGATCATCTTCAGGCCGGATGTCATAGAGCCCCGCCTTAAAGGCTTCAAAGGACGCATTGGCATCTCGGAAATAGTCGTAGATCAGCCGATCAAAATTGTAGTGCCCCCGATTTACGGGCAGGTCTTTTCCCCAATAGTTCGGCGAGCGTGAATAGACGAGACGCGCTCCAGGCTCCACTTCTGAGATCACATATGGACCGCTGCCAATAGGAGGCACGAGACTTGTTTCGTCGAAGGCCCGCGTTTCGTAAACATGTTTGGGAATGATCGGCATCAGACCCATGATGAGAGGCATTTCCCGGTCGCCGTCCGGCGCAAACACAAACCTGACTGTTTGCGGGTCCGGGCGCACAATTTCGGCAACCTTGGAATAATAGTATTTGTGATTGGGTCGGCCTTTGTCCCGAAGTGTCTCTAGGGAGAAGACCACATCATCAACTGTGACAGGTGTCCCGTCAGAAAACCGCGCCTCTTCACGAACACGAAATTCCACCCATGATCTGTCGTCAGGTGTTTCTACAGTCTCAGCTAGGAGGCCATAGAGAGAGAAGGGCTCGTCATAGGCACGCGCCATGAGGCTCTCAAACACGTAGTCTCTTATGCCGCCACCAGATGCACCTTTGATAATGAGTGGGTTCAGACTGTCGAAGCTACCGATAGCGGCAAGCTTTAGATCGCCGCCCTTAGGGGCATTAGGATTGGCATAGGAAAAGTGCTCGAAATCAGGACCATGGAGTGGTGCACCGTGCATGGAGATGCCGTGTTGCGGCTCAGCAAATGCCGCTGTGCTCGCCAGCCCAATAAGCGTGCCAGATATAAATGCCGTGGCTTTTTGCCCGAGACCCATAAAAATCCTCCCAAAACACCAACAAAATGACCTCGTTAACGCTTGTCGCGCTTTTTCCCGGAAGGCGCAAGGCGGGAGTGCATCTTCAGCCCGCTCAGCTTATACTATCGGAATCGACGCGGGGGTCGTGAGGGCAGGTGCCCCTAAGCAGAGGAATTTTTTATGTTTGAATTAAGGCGCGTCGCAGCTGCGCTGTTTGTTGCTGTGTTTTTCCTGGGCAACTCAATCTCTGCACAAGCTGAGACTGTCACGGCTCCGGATGGCTCCACGATCGAAAAATTCGGCAACTGGCGCGGCAAGTGTGCGTCCCCGGATGGCACGAACAATATTTGCACCGTTTCTTTCGAAATTCGCTCTGAACAGAGCCAATCTGTGGCACTGTTTTTCGCGGTCGGTCGCAATCCCAACAATGAATATTACGCCATCACGATTGTGCCACTGGGCACACATCTACCCAACGGGGTGAAATTTACCGTTGATGGTACGGAGCTTGCTGCCATTCCGCTTCAGGTTTGCATCCCCGTCGGTTGCCAGTCGATTTCACCAGTCGGTGCTGACAGCCTTCAGAGGCTGAAAGCTGGCAACAATATGGTTGTCGATTTTATCGATATTCGGAATGGGCCCGTCTCACTTAATGTTAGCCTGTCCGGCATGACTGCCGCGATCAATTGGCTGGACCAACAAACTCCAGGCTGACATATCGGCAGCTAGTCGCGCGATGGCACGCTTATCATGTAGTAACCAAGAACCAGCATGAACAGGCCAAATGCGCCAGCAACCATCATGAGGTAAGCAAAGTCGGCGTCGGTCATATTTTTGTCCTCCAGTTTGCTGGAGGACAAAAACCCGAATACGCCCGGCGCTCATTGATACAGATCAAATGCGAAGCACCTGGGCAGCTCAATCACGCCGTGTCGGCTTAATCAGGCTGCGCGCCCAAGTGAAGAGCGTGTTGTGGCGAAGCAGGTATCGGCTCAGCTGATCGATTTCATGGTTGAGCGCGTCGCTGTCGCCTAACATGTCGGAGCGCAGGCGAAACTTCTTACTTGGGTCCAGCTCTTTTATGACCTTGGCCGGATTGCCTGCGGCGATCACGTTTTTGGGGATATCTCGTGTCACGACGGACCCCGCGCCAATGATTGAGTTTTTCCCAATCGTTACGCCTTTCCCGACGATCACTCGGCTGCCAATCCAAACATTTTCTTCAAGCGTCACAGGTGCATACTTGTCCCGCTCCGCAGTGCGATCATAGGTATCGTGCCAATCTGAATCAGAGATATAACACCCACTGGCAATCATTGTGTTGCTGCCAATGGTGATCCGGTCCGACGCAATAATCTGATTTCCAGGACTTATCAGAACATAATCGCCAATATTGATTTCCCCGACACGATCTCCGCTGTCCCATGTGGCCAGACGGATCATGTTTCCCTTGGCCGCTCGGAGATGCAAATGTGCGCCTGCATTTATGTTCGCGCCCCACAACTCCACGCCTCGCTGGTAGGCGACGTCCAGTCCAGGCCCAATCTTGTCGAATTGAGGCTCCAGAAAATGACGGACCTGCCACTTTGAAAATGCGTCGCGCACGCGGCGGATGAAATAGGGACGGGTATCGCGCCGCATGGTCCGTGTCCTTTATGGCGCCTTCTTTCGGGCGCCGTTGGTCTTTGGCACTAGTGCGCCGCTTCACCCCTTAGGGTGTAGATACCGCCTTCCATGGGTCCAAACATTTTGGGCACATCTGAATGGCCAACGGGGTCACCTGTCTCATCTTCCAGAAGGTTTTGTTCCGAGACATAAGCGACATATTCGGATTCTGAATTCTCTGCGAGTAGGTGATAGTAGGGCTGGTCTTTGCGGGGCCGGATTTCTTCGGGAATCGACAGCCACCACTCCTCGGTGTTGTTGAAGGTTGGATCGACGTCGAAAATCACTCCTCGAAATGAGAAATATCGATGCTGAACAATCTGCCCGATATGGAATTTTGCTTGTCTGTCGATCATCACGCCTGTACCTGTGCAATGGGCCCCTAAACACCCAACATCTCTGAATTTTACTGTGAATCAGGTCGTTTTGATAGCTGCCTTAAGATCATGCGGCAACCCCTTGGGGAATAAGATCTTTTAGCGCCCGATACCCAATCAGATGAATGCTTTCCTTCGCGAGATGGTCCGCCATCTCTCCACTCAAAAACATTTCGAGATCCATCACCCGAGACCGCCAGTCAGGGCAAATTCCCCTCAATTCAGCGGTGTCGTGGCTTGGGTGAAGAATGAAATAGCTCATTTGTCCCGGTTTGATTGAACTCAACGCCTGTTTCGTTTTTCCCGCGCGGTCCTCTTCTTCAGAGAGAGACACACTCAGTATTCTATCCAGCGTCGGAACGCCCGCAGCTTCCAGTTCCGCCGCGCGGCGCTCGAAAAGCGCACAGCTTTCTTCAGGATAGCCTCCAAATGACCATTGTTCCGCCGTGAGCCGAAGCGCAAATGGCGGAATTCCATACTCCAAGGCGAGGTCAACAAACACATCATAGAGCGGCCCATGCATTACTGAGCCCATATGCGTATCAATGTGAGTTGGCTCAATGCCCGCAGCCTTGGCGTGCTCGATCTGCGCCTTGAGTTCAGCTTTGACAGCCTGAGGCTCTGCTGCTTCCGCGACCGCTTCTGACGTCTTTGGGAACTTTGCCTCACCGTCAGTTAGGCCGCCGACAGCGGCCCCAGACGTAAGGGGCCCCCAGCGATAGGGATGCCATTCGCTGGTCAGCGTCGCATGAACGCCCATATCGACCTCGGGATTCGCCCGACAATAGTCAGCAGCAGCGTTAAACCACGCGCAGGGGACCATGGCCGATCCACATGAAACCGCGCCGACTTGCCACAAGTCGTCGAAGGCGCTTACGGAGGCCTGGCACATCCCGATATCATCGGTATGGACCAGCACCACTCGGTCTGTTTCGGCAAAGCCAAGTTTTTTGAGCGCTGGATTCGGTCCCATTTTATCTCCTGTCTGCATATGTGTCGGCAATTCTACACCAATCTACAGAAACACACCCGCCACCCTTGATCCTGCGCAGAGGTCACGCAATATACGCGACATTGAAATTTATAACCGGGTTCTCCGGTCGTCTCACAAGGAATATGTCATGAGCAACTCAACCGAGAAGCTGTTTTCGCCGTTTTCGTTCAACGGTCTCACCATTCCCAACCGGGTGGTAATGGCACCGATGACACGGAATTTCTCTCCTGGCGAAGTTCCAGGTGCGGATGTTGCCGCATATTATCGGCGTCGGGCTGAAGGTGGTACCGGCCTCATCATCACAGAGGGCACCACGGTGGGGCACCGTGTGTCGACCATGGCGGACACTATTCCTGCCTTCCACGGCCAAGCAGCGCTTGATGGCTGGAAAAATGTTGTTTCAGAGGTTCACGAGGCCGGTGGCAAGATCATGCCGCAGCTCTGGCATGTAGGGACCATGCGCAACCAAAAGGAAGCGCCGAACCCAGATGAGCCAAGCGCTGGCCCTTCTGGTCTTTTTGTGCCGGGAAAACCGGTTGCAGACCCTATGACGCCGGAAGACATTCAGGCATGTATCGACGCCTTCCGTCGTTCCGCTGGCGCAGCACGCGAAGCTGGGTTTGACGGGATTGAGCTGCACGGCGCGCACGGATATCTGATTGACCAGTTCTTCTGGGAAGGAACAAATCAGCGCGACGACGAATATGGTGGTAAAAATGCTGTCGCCCGCACGAAGTTTGCGGTGGACATCATAAACGCTGTTCGGTCCGAAGTTGGAGTTGACTATCCGCTCATCCTCCGTTTCTCTCAGTGGAAACAGCAGGACTTTGACCACAAGATTGCGCCAACATCTGCAGAGCTGGCTGCATTCCTGAAGCCGCTGTCAGACGCGGGCGTCGACGTGTTCCACTGTTCCACGCGTCGTTTCTGGGAGCCTGAGTTTGAAGGGTCAGACCTCAATCTTGCAGGATGGACCAAGAAGCTCACAGGCAAGCCCACAATCACGGTGGGCAGCGTCGGCCTGTCCGGCGAGTTTATCGCTGCTTTTGCGGGAGAAGGTTCGGAACCAACCAGCATCGATAAGCTGCTGGGCCGCCTTAATGCGGATGAATTCGACATGGTTGCAGTTGGCCGCGCTCTGCTGGTTGATCCGGAATGGGCGAATAAGATCCGCGATGGCCGGGCGGATGAGCTCAAGACGTTCACCCGTGAAGCGATGACGGAACTTGCCTAACTAGACGACAGGGACCGTCCCCATATGGGCGGTCCCTTATCACTTGCAGCGTCGGCCTATTGTTTGCCCTACATCGCCGGTTTATAGAAAGACGAGTGGCGGCCCGCCTCAGGAAACTGGCTTCAGGGGACCAATTGTCAGACATAGCTTCTATAATTCTGCCGGTACGTGCACTCAGCCCAAAATCGATCCTCATCTACTCCTGCGAGGAGGTCATCGGCGACGGCATTTTGAAGCTCAGCTTTGCGCAGCAGGTCCGCCGACGCTTTCCTGAGGCGAAAATTACCTGGCTCGCGGGCACCGGCAAAACGGTTTATGCGAGCATTCTCAAGCCCGTCGCCGTAAGGTTTATCGATGAGGTAATAGAGAATGCAGGGGTCGGCGATAAAACCCTTCAGCTTTTCACAAAATGGTCGCCACTGCCGGGGCGCAAGTTTGATCTGATTATTGACACGCAGCGCCTTGTCGCACGGACGATGATCGTGAAACGTATACCTCACGACACCTTTATCTCGGGCACTGCGAACTTCTTTTTCTCAGATGTGAAGCCGCCTAAGAATTTCGAGCCAGACCCTTCATTTGTTGGTGGACTGATCGACATGTTGGACCTGGTTTCACCCAGGCCCGCAGATGACGGAGCAAACGTTTTCGATCTTTCGCAAGAATACCGCGCCGCCGCGGCTGAGTTGCTCCCATCCGGCGCTATCTATATTGGCATTGCGCCAGGAGCAGGTGATCGTCGGAAACTTTGGCCGGTCGAGCGCTATTTCGAACTCGCACGAAAACAATTGGCAATTGGTCGCGTGCCAGTGTTTCTCCTGGGGCCCGACGAAGCTGAACTGGTGGCTGCCGTACGTCGGGAGGTGCCTGGTGCGCTTTTGCCCGAGTGGGACCGGGCGGACGATTATGCCCATGTGAAAGGGCCAATGCTGGTCATGGCGCTTGCCGCGCATATGTCTGCGGCAATTGCGAACAATTCAGGTACTGGTCATATGCTTGCTGTGGGCGGTGCGCCGCTCGTGTCGATATTTACACGGCATGACCCGGCCAAATACGCCGCGCAGGCGAGGGGGCTCAAAATCCTCCACGCGCTTCGTGATTATGGTGTCGACGATGCCTCCCGCATCCCGCTGTCGGCGGCACTCGATGCGATCGACACTTTCGTTAAATATGAAGAGCCCTTGATCAGCTAGGGCTTGCCTATTAGAGGCCGTAGGCTTTGCCCAGCTCCGGATCTCGTTCAGCGACGCGTTTCGCCAGGTCGACGATCACCTTGGCCTGTTTCCAGGTCGCATCATCCTGCATTTTGCCATCCAGCATTACAGCGCCCGTACCATCTGGCATGGCCTCCAGTATGCGCAGAGCAAACTTCACTTCATCCACGTCCGGGCTGAATACCTTTTTTGCAATATCAATCTGCACAGGATGGAGAGACCAGGCACCGACACACCCGAGCAGGAACGAATTGCGGAACTGAACTTCGCAGGCATCTGTGTCCTGAATATCGCCAAATGGGCCGTAGAAAGGACGAATACCATTCGAGAGGCAGGCATCGACCATGCGCGCAACTGTGTAGTGCCATAGATCCTGCTGTGCAAAGACCCGAGCGCTTCCATCTTCTTTCGGATCTTCAATCACGCCGTATGACGGGTGTCCGCCGCCAACGCGCGTGGTCTTCATGCCCCGTGAGGCCGCAAGGTCGGCAGGACCCAAGCTCATGCCATGCATTCGCGGGCTTGCCGCCGCAATCTCATTCACGTTTTTCACGCCTTGGGCAGTCTCCAGGATGGCGTGAATGAGGATCGGTTTCTTAATGCCATGCCTTGCTTCAAGCTGAGCCAATAATTGATCGGCATAGTGGATGTCCCACACGCCTTCCACTTTAGGCAACATAATAACGTCGAGTTTGTCGCCGACGGCACTAACGATCTCAATAATATCATCAAGCGCCCAAGGACTGTTGAGCGCGTTGACACGCGTCCAAAGGCCCGTGTTCCTAAACTCATTCTCGCGCGCAACCTTGATAAACCCGGCCCGTGCCGCTTCTTTGGCATCTGCAGGAATGGCGTCTTCCAGGTTTCCAAGGATGACGTCCACCTGAGGAATGAGATCTGGAATCTTTGCGTGCACTTTTTCATTGTGTGCCGGAAAGAAGTGGATCATGCGCTCGAGCGCCAATGGCAGCTCCTGGAACGGCGCTGGCGCACCGATGGAGAGAGGCTTGTAGAACGATGCTGGAAGTTTCATAGGAGTCCACATATTTGATGTCGATTTGCGCCGCAGCATAGTGCCCGCGCAGCATTTCTACCAGTTTCAATTTTCCATTGAAATTCAGCCAGTTAGGGCTTCCTGCTCGCGCGCCATTGCTACCCTGAACTCAGCGGTCATAGAAACGCGGTGTTCGTCTTTTGAATAGGCTTTGGCGTTCTCGTAATAGAAAGCTGCATTCATGATGTTTGCTTTTGAACTGTCGCGCTCTTTGACGACCTTACCTGGTGATCCCATGGCGATGGAATTATCTGGGATAATTGTTCCCTCGGTCACGATTGTGTGCCCGCCGATGATGCAGTTCTTTCCGATCTTGGCGCCGTCCATGATCGTTGAATTGATTCCGATGAGGCAATTGTCCCCAATCTCCGCACCATGAATGGTACAGTGGTGCGTGATTGAACAATTATCTCCAATAATGGTCGGCGTGGTGTTGCCCACATGGATCATGACAAAATCTTGGATGTTGGTTCGTTTGCCGATCCGCACCTCATACATCTCGCTGCGAATGACCGCATAGGGCCAGAGCGATGCTCCCTCGTCGATGAAGACTTTCCCATAGATGAGGACCGTTGGGTGGATAAAGGCTGGCTTGTTGAGTTCCACTCCCGGACCAAAATCAGACATGTTCATCCTTCTTGTTTTTGTTGCTCGACAGGACCGGCTGCCAGGATTGTCATGAGACCAATGATTGAGGCTGCGGCCCCATATAGGTAAGAGGCAGCGTATCCGTTTGCTGCTTCGAAAATCAGACCATATGCAGCCGGACCACTGGCAACGCCTAATGTCGTGAATAATTGGGATGTGGAATAGATGCGCGCATACGCCACCGTGCCAAATGCTTCTGCAATCAACAAGGGCTGCATCATCAGCAAATTACCTACGGTCACGCCGAACAATGCCGCGACCATGAGCAATGTGGTCGGCGTTGCTGCAAAGGCATAAAGGCTCAAGGCGATCGCCTGCACGATCAAGAGCCCACCCATGAAGAGCCGCGACGAGATGTGGGGGAGAACCCAACCGCCCACCAAGCGTCCGGCGATACTCAAGCCCGCCATCACCGACACAGCCAAGGCAGCCAGATCTCGATCGTCTGCGCGACCCGCCACCAAAGAGAACTGATGGGCGATAGAGCCAACCTGGGCCATCATGGATGTCATGAACGTAATCGTTGCAAGCACAAAAAAACGACTGCGAACGGCTGCATGGTAGGGGACGCCGCTGACTATCGGCTCACCGTTTTCAGAATCGTCGGGCACGGCACCGCCATCTGCGGCCAGCCCCATGGATGCAGGGTTCGGGCGAAAGAGCAGAATTGCCACAGGTGCGATGCCAAAGAATAGGCCTGCGCCAAGCCAGGGAGCCGCACCGCCAAGGCCCAATTGCTGAATCAATTCCGCTGAAATAGGCGTGAGCAAAATCCCTCCAAGGGAAAGGCCTGTAGAGGCAACAGACAGGGCGACAGAGCGCTTCCTCTCGAACCACCGAGCAACAAGTGTTGTGCAGGGCAGAAGCGCGCAGGCCGAATACCCCACGCCGAAGAGCACGTAGAACAGATAAAGCTGCCAGAGTTCATTGACCCATCCCGCGCCAGACAAGACCAGACCGGCAAGCACCGCACCTCCGGCAATCGTCCATCTTGGGTCATATCGCTCGATGAGCCAGCCCACGCCAAGGCCCGCCACACCGGATGAAACAAAAAAGGCGGCCGTCGCTCCTGATGTGTAGCCAACAGAAAAGCCGCGTTCGTCTACAAACGCTTCCAGATAAACCGACAGGTTGTAGAAGCCAAAGCCAGCAGAAATCGTCATCACGACAAAGGCTGCGAAGACAATGTACCATCCATAGAAGATGGGCGGCCTGCCGGAGGGCCTGGCTGACGTAGCGTTTTCTGTCATTCGCCTAACAAGTTTGCAGAATATGGAATGTCGATGCTTAAGACATATCAGACGTACCGCCACTGGCGAGAGCCAATTTGCAACTAATCTACATCCTGACATCGCAATTCAATTTGCGAATTTGTGGCGATGGGGGTCTTCATCGGCTAAGACTCTAGGAAAACAAATCTAAGATAAACACTGGGAGAGCTGCCATATGAAACTCTACAACTCCATTGGACCAAACCCGCGGGTCGTGAAAATCTTCATGGCTGAAAAAGGGATCGAACTCCCTTTTGAAGAAATTGACATTATGGCCGGCGCCAACCGCCAGGCTGAGTACCTTAAGGTGAACCCCGCCGGTCAGCTACCGGCACTTGCTCTCGACAATGGCGACATTGTCACCGAAATCACCGCCATCTGCGAATATCTTGAAGAGTATCAACCAGCTCCTGCGCTTGTTGGTACAAATGCAGAAGAGCGGGCGGAAACGCGCAAGTGGGTTCGCCGGGTTGATCTTGGCATATGTGAACCTCTGGCAAATGGCTTTCGGTTCGCTGAAGGCCTGCCCATGTTCCAAGATCGTTTTCGGTGTTTGCCGGAAGCAGCTGATGGATTGAAGGCTGTCGCACAGGACAAGATCAAGTGGCTCGACGAACAGCTGGAAGGCAAGCAGTGGGTTGCTGGGGACCGATTTACATTGGCCGATATCCTTCTGTTTGGTTTCCTTGAGTTTGGTGCCTCTGTCGGGCAACCCCTTGATCCAAACAATAAGAACATTGTTGCGTGGTACGACCGCGTGCAAGCCCGGCCAAATGTGGCAGCGGCTGCCTGATGAAATTTGAAGGGCCGGAAGTTTTCCGGCCGTTTTCCCATTTTGAAACCAGTATCGGGGTCGGCGATGAACGAAGAAATTCTCTCCATCAAAACATCTGATGGCGATATGGAAACACTTGTGGTTTCCCATGACGACGGCGCTAAGCCACCCGTCATCATCTATATGGATGCGCCCGGCATCCGCGAAGAACTTTATGACTTTGCGCGGCGCATCGCAGCGGAGGGCTATACCGTTCTTCTACCCGACATGTATTACCGGCTCGGACGTCTGCGCTTTGACATGGCGACGGCAGATGACTCAGCGCGCAAAGAAATGTTTTCAGGCATGCGCTCCCTCAACAATGCGCTGGTCATGTCTGACACTGCCGATATTCTAGCGTGGATGCATCAAGACCCCCGGATCAAACAGGGTCCTGTGGGCTGCATCGGTTACTGCATGAGCGGGCAATATGTCGTGTCGGCTGCTGGTACCTACCCAGACCATTTTGCGGCTTCCGCGTCACTCTACGGTGTTAGCATTGTGACTGATGCACCGGATACCCCCCACAAACTTGCGTCAAGCATGAAGGGCGAGCTCTATCTTGGTTTTGCCGAAACCGACGAATGGGTGCCGGATAACGTCATTCCTGATCTTCGCGCAGAACTAGATGCGCACTCTGTTTCCTACACGCTGGACGTTTGGCCAGGGACAGGCCACGGGTTTTGCTTTCCTGAACGTGAAGCTTATGTAGAAGACGCTGCGGAGCAAGTCTGGGAAAAAGTTTTCGATATGTATAAGCGCAAGCTCTGCTAAAAACCCAAACTGGTAAGCGGTCTTTACTTTTTTACTGGCACTACGATAAGCTCCAAGAAAGCGGCGGCGGGCTGTTTAGTTGGAGGGTTTTCGTGCGTTATTTCGCTCAGGCATTCATGGTGCTCGGTGCAGCTATTTTCTTTGCGCCGTTCACAGCCATCTCGGCTGCGGCTGAGCCGACCTATGAAGAGTTTCGGCACTGCCTCGACAGTCCGACACAGGGGAACAGAGCAGCGGGAGACGGCTGGTGGAGCCGCAGGAGCGCGCAAGAGCAACGCTACATGATCGAACTGCCCTGCGAGGAAAAGTACATTGTGGCAATCTGTGTTTTCCTCTACGACCCCGATCTTAAGGGTTGCACCAACAAAGGCGTTGCTCGATTCCGAGCCGACCGGTATTGCGCCGCCCAAGGCCATGAAATTTTGTCAGAGGAAAGAGCCGCGTGCTCGCAAGAGTACGTGGCTAATTTCAAGCCGGTGTTTTAATATCCCTGCATGAACGACCTTCCTCCCGTCGATGGGGAGTCGCCTGCTGCGATGACCCTCGGCAAAGAAGTCTTAGAACTTGACCCGGAACGGGGCTACGTCAAAGCCTCCTATGTTGCTGGCGAAAATTTCGTCAACCGTGGTGGGCGTATTTATGGCGGTTTCCTTGCCGCCATGTTGGACGGCCTATGTGGTCATGCGGTGCGATCCACAACAAGCGCGCCGACGCCTCAGGTGACGCTTGAACTCAAAACAAGTTTTCTCGGCCGCGCAGATCAGGGAACCCTTATCGGTGAGGGTTGGGTTCGTCACCGAGGCAAATCGATTGCCTTCGCTGAAGCAGAACTCCGTCGTGAAGATGGTGAGCTTGTCGCCCGAGCCAGTGCAACCTTCAAACTCGGACGTCCATCGCAGCCGACTGGCTAGATTTTCACTTCTCGAATATGCGTGAGGCGCCGCCCAAGAGTGAATCCTATTGGCAGAATACGTCGCCAGTCATCGCCTGATTGAGCGCGATGATCTTGTCAGGAAAAGGGGGCGGCAAAGGCAGCAGAGGCTTTCTTTGATCCCTGATCGGTGAGGTGTGCCATGAAGATGGAGAGAGACCGGTAAAGGTGCGTTTGGCAGCTGAGAACAGCTTACCTATCACTCCTTCATTGGGCTTTGACCCGTCACCAAGACGCCACTCGAACTCGATGTCGGCTTCCATGTAGTTCATGGCACCGGCTTCGGCGACAACAGTCTCGCCGGGATCAAGTTCTATCTCCAACAACTGCATATCATCGCCGATGATCGTTTAGTCCACCTTGTGGCAGTTCATATTTTTCTGCCAGAGATTTCACTCACCATGTGTCGATGAATGGTCGTTTCGGCGTTGTATCTTGCGAACTAGGCGGCAGCGACTTCAAGCCTCGCATGATCCAGTGGCGTGTTTCCAGCGGATCGATGACCCCATCAATTTCCAGAAAGGACGCCATGTTGATCGCCTTACCTCTGGCGTAGGAACTGGCGACCATCTTCTCGAAGAATTCCTGGCGTTCCGCCTCATCTTCGATGGCTTCCATTTCACGGCGATAGCCAAGGCGCACAGCGCCTTCAAGGCCCATGCCACCAAACTCACCGGTCGGCCAGGCGACATTGAAGAAAGGCGCATGAAAGGTGCCTCCCGTCATCGCCTGTGCGCCCAGACCGTAACCTTTGCGGAGTACAATCGCGAAGACCGGGACAGACATGTTGGCTGCGATGACAAACATGCGCGACACGTGACGCACCTGCGCTGTCTCCTCTACTTCCGGCCCCACCATGAAACCCGGTGTATCGCAGAATGAAAGGATGGGCAATCCGAACGCGTCACACAATTGCATGAAGCGGGCAGCTTTATCCGCTGCATCGGCATCAATAGCACCACCTAAGTGGAAAGGATTATTTGCAATCAGGCCCATTG
>NZQM01000094.1 GCA_002695905.1 Parvibaculum sp. | reverse complement strand
GTATTATCCAGAAGGGTGGGAAGAACGGATATCGCGGCTCAAGGGCGAGGTAGCCTCAACGCAAAATGAAATGTGCGCTGCGCGTGATTATACTGACATCGCACGCGGGGCAAAGGATCTTGCAATCTACCATCGAATGCTGCCCTGGGACCATACGCCCGGCAGTCTCATCCTAAGTGAGACAGGTGGTGCGGTTCGAAATGTTGAGACATTAACAGACTATCGTCCACAATTTTTGCAAGGGCCACACGTATTAGCTGCAAACGAAGAACTTTGGCGAGCGGCTCAGAAGGTGATGGCTTAGATCTTCTTCTCATTAGTTTTTGCTTGAACCCACAACTCTTCAAGCTCAGTCAGCGATAGGTCCGCAAGATTAATATCCCGAGACCCAGCGGATTCTTCCATCATGGAAAACCGGCTTCTGAATTTTTGGTTTGCCCTGCGGAGGGCCGCATCAGGGTCCACCTTCAGGTGACGCGCATAGTTTGAGAGAACAAACAATAAGTCGCCAAACTCTTCCTCAATCTTGTCCGGATCGTCCGCGGCGACTTCAACGCTGAGTTCTGCGATTTCTTCCTGAATTTTGTCGAGCACCGGTGCCGCGTTCGGCCAGTCGAACCCGACCTTGGCCGCGCGTTTCTGAAGCTTCACTGCTTGAATGAGCGCAGGAAGCACCGCCGGGACATCGTCAAGCAAGCCCGACGACGTTCTGCCTTTTGCGTCCCTTTCAGCTTGCTTGATCTCATCCCATGTCGTCGCGACACCCTCGGGTGTATCAGACGGCCCGTCTGCGAAGACATGTGGGTGACGCCTCACCATTTTCGATGAAATACCCTCGACCACATCGTCAAAGGCAAACGAACCCTGTTCCTCTGCCATTCGAGCATGAAACACGACTTGAAGAAGCAGGTCGCCCAACTCTTCCTTCAGGTCATCAAGATCGCCACGTTCAATAGCGTCCGCGACTTCATAGGCTTCTTCCAGTGTGTAGGGGGAGATGGTACGGAAACTCTGCTGGAGATCCCACGGGCATCCGCCATCAGGGTCGCGTAGGGCGGCCATGATTGTGAGCAGTGTGTCGATCGACCGGAAATCTTTGGGAATACCCTTCACTTAGTTTCCCCTATTTGGTTGGTTCGTCGACGACGCCACCCGCAGTGCCTACTTGTGCAATGGCAGCCGCTGCATCGGTCGCAGGGTGCTCGTCCAACTTATGTTGGTCACGGGCAGCGATGCGCTCGCGCAACAGCTTTTGTTCCGTTTTATTGAGAGGAAAGTTCCACATCACCGCAGCAGCTGCAAACATAAAGACTGCAGGAAACCCAACATAAATATAGAGAAGCTGATCAAGCGTCTCGCGTGAGTTTCCGCCACTCGCATCAAACCCGATCCAATCGAGAAGTGGGTAGGTAATGCCGATGGCGAGCGCAGAGCCAATCTTGCTGGTCATGGAGAGGAGAGCATAATACATGCCCGTTCTTTGTTCGCCTGTTTCCAGATTGTCATAATCGGTGACGTCCGCCATGACGGATCGCAGCAGGAAAGACCCGGCGCCGTAAGCGATTCCATAGGTGGTGTTTCCGATAAACAGCCACCAGAAACTCTCTGTCGGAAAGAAGACGACCAAGGGCAGAGTGGTGCCGCCATAGATCATCGCATAAGCCAGGGTCCGGTGCTTGCCGGATGTGGTGGCAAGCTTGATCCACATGGGAACACCAACAAAGCCTGCAATGAAATAGACGAGCAACAGCAGGCTGGCACTGTCGCCCAATCCCATCACCTGGGACGCAAAAAAGATATAGAGAGAGCCGGTTATTGCCGGCGCGATACCAACCAGCAGGTCGGCTACGAGAATCCGCTGCAAAAGGCGATTGGTCAGGAGAATTTGCAGCGCTTCTTTGGGGTCGAATCTGCTGGCCTTGACGGATGGGCGTTCGGGAACCAGCGTTACGGCTAGGAAGATGGTGACCGGAAGCAGAATGATAATGAACCATCCCATCGCAGCAACCCCCGAGGCGCCAGTTGTTTCTCTTTGGATACTCTCAAGGATCGCAGGGAGGGTTAGCACGGTGAACATACCGAAGATCAGCGCAAATTCGCGCCATCCCTGAATAACGGAACGCTCGTCATAGTCCGGCGACAATTCAGCGCCCCAACTCATGTGAGAGATCGTAAGAAGCGTCCAACCGATGTAGAGAACGATCATCCAGCTCAGAAGATAGACAGCTGTATCCTTCGGCGCGCCGCCAAGAAATGACCAGACGTCAGATACCCAGCCAAACATCCACATTGCAGATAAGGGATCAGACGGCATAAACAACATGTAAGCCGAGATCATAAGAAATGGCGTGGATATCGCGATCCAATGACGGCGGCGCCCCCACCGACTGGGAACACGGTCAGAAACAATTCCGAGCACTGGATCGGTGAAGACATCCCAAAATCGGGCGATGAGAAAGATGGTCCCAACCATTGTGAGCGACAGGCCCATCTCGCCAGCATAGAATGGCGGCAGATAGACCATGATAGGCAGGCCCAACGCTGACATTGGAATTGCAGGCAAACTAAACATTGCGATCCGCCAACGTGGCAGTCGATTGTCACTCATTGTGTCTCCCCGGGTATTTAACCGTTTTAGGGACGGATGGTCCGTACTTTTTGACTTTTTGTCATTTCTTAACAAGGAAGCCTATTCGGGCCGAAATGTCCACCCCGCGTTAAGCTTATAGCCCTATCTTACTAGCGACTGGCCTGACCGATTGGGGGATGAAGGTGACCACGTTCGCCACAGATAAGCAAAGCAACGCCACGCTTCAGCGCGCGGCGGATCTTGATGCGGGTCCCCAAAAGGTGCTGCCGGATATGTCTCCCTCCAGACTGGGCGCTCGCGTGCTTGTCGAAGGCTATCCTGTCCCGTCTCTTGACGGGGCAAGCTACCTTGAAATTACCAGTCGCGCGGCCGTGAACCTGACAGCCCACGCAGTTGCATATCCGCAGGTTCATTTCACCACTGCATCGACTACACCGAATTCTGAAATTGCAGACCTTGGTCAAAAAGTGGGGACACAAAATCTCACCTCGGGTGAAATTAATTTCACCGATTTCGAAAGCGAGGGTCTGGGGACGTTTGATTTCGTCTCCGCGGTAGACATTTTCTCAACCGCTGCGACGGCTGAGCGTATGGCGCTGCTTGTGCTGACAAAGAAGCATCTGAGCGAGAAGGGGGTTGCCTGCATTGGCCTTGATGTCAGTCCCGGTTGGGATCTGATTGAGGGGCTGAAAGACCGCTTTTGCACGGACCGGAACCAAACTGCTGATTTGAAAGATCAGGTAGACATAGTCCGGACCCGTGTGACGAACCTTGCAAAAACAATCTCCACTGAAACGGCTGACGACCAGCGCCCGCTCCTGGCCGAGCTGGTTCGTCTGGCGCGCGCGTCGGATGCGGAAATCTATCGGGATCTGCTCCATCCCCAACGTCAGTCTCTCTCCATCGGCGAATTCCTGGCGATGGCCGACGCGGCGAAGCTGAAGCCCATCGGCGACCTTGATCCGGCAAAGTCCAATCTCAGTCGGATACCAACGACGAAGCGTCCTGCCGATGCTTCAGCGCTTAGTAGGGCTGATCTGCTCGCTCTGATTGACCAACATACGAATGTAAGACGGCGCAAAGTCCTTCTGGTACATGCAGAACGGTCGAAAAAAGAGTTTGATTTAGGGGCCAGCTTCAGTTCGCTCAACTTCACAAGCAAGCTCACAAGGGGTGACAAGTCTCTATCGGATAAGGCGCTTCTCTCAGGCGCGCCGGTGACCTTTGTTGGACCGCTGGTCTATCGAACGACAAACCCGATTGAGATCGTCGCACTTGCGCTGATGGAGCGACACAAATATTTTCCCGTGCGCGGCGACCGCTTGGTCGATCACATTGTCGCGGCGCTGAAACCGACCGTCATTGAGCCTGCCGACAGCGCCGAAGTATCGAAAGTCCTGCTTGCCGTGACCGAGAAACTTCTGCCAGCGGGTGCCCTGGTCGCGCACCTGTCAGAGAACAGAGCTGTTTCCCGGCTGTCAGAACGTCCAGTCATTGCACCATTGGCTCTCTTGCAGGCACGTCGTGGGGATTCACATCTGGCAAGCCTCCTGCCGCATTCCATCGCCGTCGACAACACCGCGCGCTTTATCCTCGGTCGGCTTGATGGGACGCAGACAGTGGGGCAAATCGCCCACGAGCTGGCGGCGGCAGTCTCAAAAGGCGAGCTCACACTCGCGGCAATTGACAGAACACCTGAGGCACGCGCGAAAGCAACGACCATGCGCGTGCTCGGACACGCGGCCCGCAGCGGATTGCTGGTCTCCTAAAGCGCTTTCAGAGAAGGCGCGAGCGGTGTTGCGGTTCGAAAATGCGACAAGCCAAGGACTCTACGCCCCAACAGCCATGTCCGAGCAAAACGGGTTGCTCTTCTTCTCAAACTCAAAAGTCGACATCGGTCCATGACCCGGCACGAAAGCAATCTCGCCGCCGAGCGGAAACAGCCGCTCGCGGATAGAGGAGATAAGTTGCTCGTGGTTGCCGCGTGGGAAATCCGTGCGGCCGATGGAGCCCTGGAAAATCACGTCCCCCACAATAGCCAGCTTTGAGGGCTCGTGGATGAAAACCACATGGCCGGGTGTGTGGCCGGGGCAGTGGCGGACGCGGAGTGTGAGGCCCGCAAGCTCAACTGTGTCCTCATCCTCCAGCCAACGGTCCGGCAGAAAGGCGTCATAGCTCGGCATGCCATATTTGGCGCCTTGCTCGGGCAGGTCATCGATCAGGAACTGATCGTCCCGGTGGGGCCCTTCAATGGGCACGCCATGCTTTTTGGCAAGCTCGCCAGCCGCCGCGGCATGGTCCAGATGACCGTGTGTCAGCAGCACTTTTTCGAGCTTCACACCTATTTGGCTGATCGCATCTTCGATCTTTTCGAGATCACCCCCAGGGTCGGTGACGGCACCCAGCATGTTTTCATCATTCCAGAGGAGGCAGCAATTCTGCTCAAGCGGTGTCACGGGGATAATCGCAGCTTTAAGAGACATGGGCTCACCTTGGAACGGTTCAATACTGATGACGCTTTATAAAGATGGGGCTTTATAGCGGGTCAGACGCCTCAAAGGAAAGCGGCCCTAATAGCTCTTATGGTCCGGGATCGAGCCGAAATAATGGTGCAGGTGCCGACCATGCAGCTTTGCGAGGTCCGCCATGGCGTTCATGCAGATAAGGGCTGCGCTGTATTGAACCGATTGAATCCGGTGGGTCATGGTGATTTTCACCAGCTCCCCATAGGCCGGACGCATGGCCATGAGGCTGTCATGCCATTCATCCGGGGTCATCCGGTCCTTTTTGCCCTTATACCTGCCTGTCGCCATTGCGGCCCTCCATTACTGTGGGATTGTTGGTATAGGTATATAGTCCTATATCAAACAGAGGGGCAATGATGAGAAACAGGCATTTTGGTAGACCGTGTTGTTACGCAGACATGGCTTTCTGGAAGGCAGGTCGGGTTTCAAGGCGTTCAACATAGGCTTTGAGGTTTGTCATTTCATCGGTCACGCAGCCTAGGCGATTGGACATATAGATGGCGTGGCCGAGCATCGTATCGACGGCGGAGAAGTCGCCCATAATATACTCCCGACCTTCCATGGCGTCATTGACCGGGGCAAGGGCGCGCGTGAGCAGGCGCTGGGCCTGGCCGCGCACGGTCTCGTCCTGGCGTTCCGGCGGCAGGAGCAGGGTGTGCACCACGATCGTGTTGACCGGCGGCATCACCATGCCTTCGCAATAGTGGAACCATTGCAGATATTCCGGGTAGAGTGGGTCGTCGACCGCTGGTTTCAGACCGCCATTCTTGTGACGCTCCAGAATATACTCGGCAATTGCGCCGCTCTCGAAGATGGAGGTATCTCCATCATCCAAAACTGGAATGCGACCAAGGGGATGGCGGGCTTTGTGGTCATCTGACTTGAGGTCTTTTGGGTGGAAGTCCATCCGGTTCAGCTCATACGGGAGACCCAGTTCCTCCAGCAACCAGAGTGAGCGCTGCGCGCGCGAATTGGGTGCGAAATGAAGCTTGAGCATGGAAGGGTCCCCCTGAAGTTCTTTTTTGGAATGTGTTTACCAAACGATGTCTGAGGAGAGGGGGCAGCGCAAGTGGAAAGCCAGGCGTCGCGAGGTACGCCGCCGATCAGTCGTTTGGGCGTTTTTCGATGGCTTGCTTATTAGTGCTGCATTTGATGAAATCATGATGTCAGTTTGATGCTGGTATCAAGATCTACGAAAACAGCAAATTTGTCGGGAGAGATACAATGAGTCTAGGCATGATCAGACTATTGCTCGTGCTGACCGCAATTGCTGCGAGTTCACCCAGCGTTGCTCAACCGCAACCCTTAGGACCGGCTGCATTTTGTGGCATTCCAACATTTGCCGCACCAAACCCTCAGGGCGCCTCGGCCACGGTATGGCAGGGACAGCCTGTCATCATTATAGATCACAGCCAATTTCAAAACCCGGCTTGGTTGCAATTCGTTGTCGCTCATGAATGCGCTCATCATGTATTGGGTCATACATTGCCGTCTGGGATGTGGTTTAGAAACACAACATATTGGGCGACTGCAGCTCAAGAACTTCAGGCAGATTGCTGGGCAGCGGGAACAGTGCATCCACAGGCATCAGCTGTTGCTTCACAGCAGTTCTTTCAACAGGGGCCGTTTCCCGGTCCGGCGGGGTATCCTAGCGGCGCTGAGCGCTCAGCGAACATAAGAAGATGTGCGGGCTTTTAGATTTGAGAAGACAAACAGCGCTTCATTGCTTTCAAATAGGCAAAACGTTGCGCAGCCAGCATAGGCGTTTCTCAGTTCCAATTGGCGCATAATTTATATTATGGAAAATAACAAATATCTTTCCAGTCGACCTATCCTTAAAACATGAGCTTCTATAGAGGCTCGGAAATCATGGGGAAATACGGGGAATCTGCGAAATTCCACGTCTGGAGGAGACATTCATGGACAAACCTACAATCGCGGCGAAAGAGCCCGCTCAGGTTGATGTGAAAGCCGGTGAAAGCTACTGGTGGTGTCGCTGCGGGAAATCAGCCAACCAGCCCTTCTGCGATGGCTCCCACCAGGGCACGTCGTTCGAGCCGATGGAATACAAAGCGGAGAAAGACCGCACGCTCTTCTTCTGTCAGTGCAAACACACGAAACGCGAGCCGTTCTGCGACGGTGCTCACAACGATCTCTAGCTCAGAGCTGTGCTTACATCTTCTGGCGTTTGAGGTGCATGAACTGCTCCGCGAGTTCTGACTTGGCGGTCAGTCCAAACCCGGATTGCTCATAAAGGCCGTGAGCGTCATCTGTGGCGAGCGTCCAGAGATGCACGGTCCTGAGTGCCGGGTCGCTCACCATGGTCTCCATGAGCCATTTGCCAAGCCCCCGGCCCCGCGCCTCATCATCAATCACCACGTCAGAAATCCAGGCAAACCGAGCCATGTCGGTCACTGCGCGCGCAAAGCCCACCTGAGCACCCTCCGGCCCATAAATGCCATAGCCGCGCGCATGTTGAATGCTGTTCCAGAGTGTCTCAGGCGTGTTGCCGCTGGCCCAGTAGGTTTCAGCGAGTGCGCCCAAAAGCCAGTCTTTGTCGACACGCGCGAAATCGGTTGAAATCTCAAAACCTTCACGTTTCCAAATGCTTACCGACATGTCTTCACCTTGACTCTCGCCCTGCTCTAATCTTCAACGGTAATGGTCAGCCCGTCATAGGCGGGCTCATGACCCTCCGGTAGCTCCTTCGCGAGGGTCGCATAATCGAGATCCACATGGAGGTTTGTGAGCACCCCATGGGCGACCTTCAGCCGCGCCAGCCATGACACCGTCATTTCTACATGGGCGTGGCTTGGGTGCGGCTTGTAGCGCAAAGCATCCACAATCCAGTGCTCAACGCCCTCAAGCGCCGCGAAACTCTCTTCCGGCAACCCCACCAGATCGGCAGAGTAGGCAACAGAGCCAATGCGAAACCCGAGTGAGCGGATGTCGCCATGGTCCTGATCGAACGGCAGGGCGGTGATGGCGCCCCCTTCCCCGTCAATGGTGACAGGTTCACCCGGTCGGATGAGATGCGCATTCAGGATCGGCGGATAGTTGGAGCCTTCCGGCGTCTGAAAACAATAGCCAAAACGCGTCATCAGAGTTTCAGACGTATAAGCATCCATATAGACATTCACCCGCTGCATGCGGTTGATGGCGACCATGCGCAGATCATCAATTCCGTGGCTCTGGTCCGCATGATCATGGGTGAAGAGCACGCCGTCGATCCATTGAGTGCCAGTTTTTAGAAGCTGCTCGCGCATATCCGGCGAGGTATCGATCAGCACCGTCGTCTTTTTCTCTGGATCATCCTTCCAGTGCTCCACCAGAAGCGAGCAGCGGCTGCGTCGGTTCTTCGGTTCGTTCGGGTCGCAATTGCCCCAATAACCTCCGATACGCGGCACACCGCCAGACGAACCCGAGCCCAGAATTGTAAAGCGGGTGGTCATGCCAGGCGCTCCCGCGAGACCTTGGTGAAGAGCCGGAAGAAATTGTCCGTGGTCGCGGTGGCAAGCGCGTCCGTCTCAATGCCCCGAAGTTCGGCAACTTTCGCCGCCGTATGGGCGACAAAAGAAGGTTCGTTCCGCTTGCCGCGCTTGGGCACCGGCGCCAGATAAGGCGCGTCGGTTTCAACCAGCAGGCGCTCCAGCGGCACATCCGTCGCCGTTGCCTGCAGATCCGCTGCGCTCTTAAAAGTGACAATGCCGGAAAGCGAGATGTAGAGGCCAAGATCAAGCGCGGTCATGGCGAGCGCGCGGCCTGAACTGAAACAGTGGAGGAGTGCGGGAAACGCTCCCTTCCCCATTTCTTCCGTCAGGATTTCCGCCATGTCCTCGTCCGCATCACGTGTGTGAATGACGAGCGGCAACTGCATTTCCCGCGACGCCTCAATGTGAGCGCGGAAATTGGCTTTCTGTGCGTCGCGCGGGCTGTGTTCGTAGAAATAGTCGAGTCCGGTTTCGCCTATGCCGACAACCTTCGGGTGCTGCGCCAGCTCAACAAGCCGGGCCGTATCAACGTCCGGCTCCGCTTCCGCCTCATGCGGGTGGATGCCGACGGTACAGACAATATTGTCGTAGGTTTCTGCAACCTTCAGCACGCCCTCAAAGCCGCGAAGGGTGGTTCCGATGGTGACCATCAGACCGACGCCTGCCTCGCCCGCGCGCACAACCACTTGATCCAACTCGCCGCTAAAGTCTTTAAAGTCCAGATGGCAGTGACTGTCGACCAGGCGCGCACTCATGAGGACGCCTCCGGCTCCACATAACGCGGAAAGACAGGCGCTGGCTTGGGTAACTCAGTGCCGACTTTGAGACGATGGTCGGACCCGCAAAAGGCGAAACTCCGTTCCTCTTCAGGCACCGCCAACACGTCGAGCAGTTTCGCTGCCCCAGCCGGGACGACCGGTTGCGCGAGGAGTGCCACATTGCGCACGACTTCGGCGGTGACATAGAGCACCGTGCCCATGCGATCAGGGTCTGTTTTCTTTAATGCCCAGGGCTCTTCGCCCGCGAAATAGCGGTTGGCCTCCGCGACTACATCCCAGATGGCGCCCAGGGCCTTGTGAAGGGCTCGGTCTTCCATGTGGCCCCGCGCAAGGTCAAGCGCGGCGTCCGCCTGCGCGAGAATGGCTTTGTCCTGGGGTAGCAATTTTTTGGGCTCGGGAACAATGCCGCCGAGATTTTTGTTCAGCATGGAAAGCGAACGCTGGGCGAGATTGCCAAGGTCATTGGCGAGGTCTGAATTGATCCGGTTGACGAGTGCGGTCTTGGAGAAGTCACCATCATTGCCGAACGGCACTTCGCGCAGCAGGAAGTAACGGACCGGGTCGAGACCATACGTGTCTACGAGTTCGAACGGGTCAATCACATTGCCCAGCGATTTGGAAATCTTCTCGCCTTCATTTGTCCACCAGCCATGGGCAAAGACTTGAGACGGCAACTCAATGCCTGCAGAGAGAAGAAACGCTGGCCAGTAGACCGCGTGAAACCTCAAAATATCTTTCCCGATGACATGCACATCCGCAGGCCAGAATTTTTCAAACAGCTCGCTCTCAGCGTCGGGATAGCCAGCTGCTGCGATGTAGTTGGTGAGCGCATCCAGCCAGACATAGACGATGTGATCGGGATCGCCAGGTACCGGCACGCCCCAGTTAAAGGTCGTTCTGGAAATTGAAAGATCTCTCAGCCCACCTTTAACAAAGCTCGCAACTTCGTTGCGGCGGCTTTCAGGCCGAATGAAGCCCGGCTGGTCGTAGAGCTCAAGCAGCTTGTCCTGGTAGGCCGAAAGCCGGAAGAAATAGCTTGGCTCTTCCACCCATTCTACAGGTGCACCTGTCGGCGCAATCTTGTCGCCAGACGGAGACTCTTTCAGCTCGTCTTCCCCATAGAACGCCTCGTCACGGACGGAGTACCAACCGGCATAGGAGTCGAGATAGATGTCTCCCTTATCAGCCATCCGCTTCCAGATATCCTGCACCGCCTTGATATGTCGCTCTTC
>NZQM01000093.1 GCA_002695905.1 Parvibaculum sp. | reverse complement strand
TGGGTACTTCTGACAACTCCCGGACCATCGGGTTAAACCCAATATCCATGCCATGCGCCACCCGCTCGCCGCGAGACATGTCATCATCGCCGGCAACATTGGCGGAGAGGTCAGCACCGGCGCAGAAGCCCCGACCATTCCCTGTCACGAGCAGAACACGCGCGTTGTCGTCAGCGGCGAAATCGGCAACCGCAGAGCGAACCTCGGCGATCATTTCCATATTGATGCTGTTTAAAACCTCAGGCCGATTGAGTGTCAGATGGCCAATACCTTCAGACACTTCATATGTGATCGTTTCCATGCGTCCTCGTCATAGTTGACGGCATGCCCCAAGCACGTAGCCGTGGGCACGCCAAAATTGGCGCAAACCTTACCGGTACGCGACGATGGACGGAAGTGGAATAGAGTTTTCAGCGGCAAAACAGGTCAGACGCTACGTAAAACGAGCTGTGGCGTTGGCGCTGTTTCAGCCAGCAGCCTGAGCTGACTCTGCAGCTGCTGCACTGTCGGCTGCGACCACACGATTCCGGCCCTGTTCCTTGGCCTCATAAAGCGCGGCGTCAGCGCGGGCAATCATGGTCTGAGGCGTATCGCCCATTCCGAATTGCGCAACGCCCAAGGACATTGTCACCCGACCGAGATTTTCGCCGGTGGATTTTTTGACCAGCTCGCGAGATTTGACGGTCTCGCGAATGTGGTTTGCCAATTTGATCGCATCATCCAAAGCGGTGTTTGGAAGGATCATTGCGAACTCCTCGCCGCCATAACGTGCAGGCGTGTCCTGACCCTTCACATTGTTGCTTAAACAACGACCAACAAGGCGGAGTACTTGGTCACCAGCCTGATGGCCAAAGGTGTCGTTAAATTTCTTGAAGAAATCGATGTCTGCCATGGCAAGACACATTTCTGAGCCGTTTTGTGATGCTTCCGCAATTGAACTCAGAAGAACTTCGTCAAAGGCTTTGCGGTTTGCAATGCCGGTCAACTGGTCGGTCAGAGCTTCGCTTCGTGCCTGCGCCAGGTTGCTTCGTAATTCTTCAACTTCACCTTTGGACTCGGTGAGCTTTTCTTCAAGCTCACGCGACCGGGTTTCCATTTGTTTTGTTGCAGCAACAATTGTTTCCACGACCTGCCCAAGATCAGCTGCGGAAATCTCGCTGGTGAGCGCGGCGCTTACACCCTGCATCGATTTCCCAAAGCGGTTGGTGTCGCCGGAAACACTTGCTATCAGTTCGATGACATTGTCCATCTTGCCGCTCAGTTGCTCGCCCGCTTCAATAGTTGAATCGGTAAGCTGCTCTTCGGGCGCGCTCAAAAGCGACTCGAGCTCATACATGAAGGGCGAGTCAAACGGCTTCGATGCCTCAAAGCGCTCGTTGATCTTTGTATTCATCTCGGGGTTCTCGCCGGAGGCGTAGGCATACCAAACGCCGTAAGCACCAGGGGTCGGCTCGATACTGTTGTCGCCCATCAGCTGCATGGCTTTTGCGCCATATTCCAAAGCTGGTGAAGTGTTGGTTGCAGATGTCACGATTCTTCCCCGGATCAGATAGATTGTCCCTACGCCTATCAATCTACGCACGGTTTGTTACGCGTTCGTAAATATTGGGACATCCATGGGGCAATTGCCGCAAAAACCCGCTGTTTCGTGCGGTTTTGATCATGTAGCACTATATGAAAGGCGATGTTAGTCTCAAACACAGGTGAGATACCGGGGAGCAGAATTCCAGCCCCAGGAACTCAAATGGGTGTGAGCAGGCAAGGTCTGCTCGCGCGGAGGCAATATAAGCGCGGCTGGAGCCGCCAATCGGAGGTACAAATGAGCGTAGCTGAAGATACAAGAGGTTCCGACGCGGACTCAGCAGGTGGCGCAATTAGAGAGATTGTAGACCGTCAAAAAGAGGCCCACATCAAGGAAGGCGCCCCCAGTCTGGAGCGGCGGATCGACTGGCTTGACCGTGCCATTGGCCTTTTGGTGGACAATCAAAAAGAGCTGGCTGAGGCCATGGCGGCTGATTTTGGGCACCGGAGCATCGAACAGTCGCTTCTCACCGACATTGCGAGCTCGATCGGGCCACTGAAGCATTCAAAGAAACACCTCAAACAGTGGATGAAATCAGAGAAGCGGAAAGTCATGTTCCCGTTAGGCCTGCTTGGTGCGAAAGCGCGGATTGAGTATCAGCCTAAGGGTGTCGTTGGTGTTATCAGCCCATGGAATTTTCCCGTCAACCTCACTTTCGTCCCGCTTTCAGGCATCTTTGCTGCTGGCAACCGGACGATCATCAAGCCTTCTGAATTCACCCCTGTCACATCTGACGTAATGGCCCGTTTGTTCCGCGAAGCCTATGACGAGACAGAAGTGGCAGTGGTAACCGGTGGTCCGGCAGTTGGCGAAGCGTTCTCCCGACAGCCGTTCGATCACCTGCTTTTCACTGGGGCGACGTCAATTGCGCACCACGTAATGCGCGCCGCCGCTGAAAACCTTGTACCTCTGACGTTGGAATTGGGTGGCAAGTCACCTGTGATCGTTTCCAAGAGTGCGGACATAGAAGATGCGGCTGCGAGAATTATGAACGGCAAGACGTTGAATGCCGGCCAGATTTGCTTGGCGCCAGATTATGTATTCGTTCCAGAAGGCAAGGTTGACGCATTTGTTGGCGCTGCGGAAAAATCTGTTGCGAAGATGTATCCGACGCTCAAAGACAATCCTGACTACACATCAATCGTCAATCAGCGACATTTTGATCGCCTCAACAGCTACATCGATGATGCAAAAGCTAAGGGCGCGAAAATTGTTGAGGTTAACCCTGCCAATGAGGATTTCTCTCAGCAGCAGGCCCACAAAATCCCACCGACCATCGTTCTCGATGCAACGGACGATATGAAGATTATGCAGGAAGAGATTTTTGGACCTCTGCTTCCCGTGAAAACCTTCAAAGAGAGTGACGAGACGATTGATTACATCAACGAGAATGATCGTCCGCTAGGCCTATACTATTTTGGTGAGGACAAAGCGGAAGAGGATAAAGTGTTGAAAAACACCACAGCAGGTGGTGTGACTGTCAACGATGTGATCATGCATATCGCTCAGGAAGACCTGCCATTTGGCGGGATTGGTCCTTCAGGTATGGGCGCCTATCACGGTTTCGACGGCTTTAAAGAGTTTAGCCATGCCAAGTCGATCTACACTCAGTCTAAGTCCAAGATGGTTGCAGAAATGTTCCGTCCGCCATATGGCGCGAAGACCCAGAAAAATCTGGCAGGCCAGATAAAGAAATAGGCGCTACCGTCTCAAAAGAAAAAGGGCAGCTTGCGAGCTGCCCTTTTTTTGGCTTGGAAGTTACCGCACACCCAGTCGCCTGATCGAGGCTGGCGTGTAGCGATCCTCGCGAAGTTCTGTGGCGAAGAAGTTCACTGCCGGTTCCTGATTGATCATGCCCCCCATAAGGTAGCGACCGTTGGTGAGGTCATAATAGGCCATGCCGGCGCCCGCGCAGAGCGGCACTTCATAGGCAGTCTTTGGGAAACCCTCCTGTGTACGCCAGAGCTGGCCACGCGTGTCGTAGAGTTCGGTCGCAATGACCCCCCAACTGTCTTCCTGCAAATACATCCGCCGACGTGCATAGACGTGGCGTGTCCCGGGCTTCAGATTTGCCTCAATCACCCAGGCACGCTGTAGCTCATAGCGTGTGTGTTCTTGATTGATATGACGAGCTGCGATGATGTCGTCATATTGCAAATCGTCGGACCCCAACCGGTAGTTATTGTTGGGCAGGTAATATTCATTCTTGCCGATGACGGTCCAGTCATAGCGGTTGGGAGAGCCGTTATAGCCGCCAAGGCTGTCGACGGTGAACATACCATCCGAGTTCACACCAGGATTGTCATAGGCAATGTTGGGCGCCCGGCGAACACGGCGTGTGCCCGGGCTGTACTGCCAGGCAAGGCGGGGCTGCTGCGCCATGTTGATCGTTTCATGGACAAGGGTGACATTCCCGGCGCGGCGAGCGGGCGCCACGGTGTGGGCAATGTAGAGCGCCCAGATATTGTTCAGGTCTTCTGCTTTTTCTTTTGTTGGATCATTCCAGGCGACAATAGCTTCATCTTGCACGGTGTAGAGCGTGTAGTCGCCGCTTGCCGTTGGGATGGCCGCGGCATATTGGCGGGTCGCCTTATAGTTGATGAAAACCAGCATGTGGTTCCAGATGATCTCCCAGGCATTATTGGGGATCGGGAAGGGCTTGGACATGATGGCGCCCGTCACGCCGTTTCCACCTTCAGCCAACTCGCCGACTGTCGCGTTGTTGCGCGCGGCGGCGAAGACATTCTCTGGGAAGGTGCAGGTCCGACGAGTCTTGTAGACCGGCATAAAGTAGGAGCTGCCATAAATATCCAGCAGGGCTTTGTGTGCGCCTGTGAGGCGATCCGCATACTGAGAAGCGTTGTTTGCATCAATTGTGAAAAGAATGGGATCATTTGCAAACGGATCTGGGTGATGCATGCCGACCTGGTAATTGACATTCGAGGGCGGCGAGGAAAGACCACCGGTCCAGGCGGGGATAGAGCCGTCCGCATTGCCACCTTTTTCAGCGCCCAGTGGCGTCAGATCTCGTCCTAGTCGAGCCGCCTGGTTCTCTGGTACTTTTGCGATTGCCGCAGAGGTGGCGCCCACCCCTGCGGCAACAAGCACAGCCAATACAGTTTTGTGCAGTTTCCCCATGACACTCTCCCAAGTAGTAATGATTAATTACTAACTCAGAATGCGTCATGTGAGAGCGAACATCAACCCAATATTAATCCAAAGATAGGGCAGGCGAGGACAAACCGTTCTGTGCACACCTGTTGGCAGCGCAGCTTAGGTATCTGTGACCTATGCGTCTTCGGTTTCCGCTTCTTCCACTTCTGGCTCGTCATCTTCAGGCTCTGGAGCCCGGCGAACGATCGGCCGTGCAATGAAGGCAGGCATGTGACCGCCAAACGGGTCTTGCCCTTTTTTGCCGCGCATCGGCTTGGAGTCAGATTCTGACCCTTCATCTGCCTGCACAGGCTCGGCAGCTGCTTTTGCTTTCTTTGCGGCGGGTTTCCGCGTCCGAGTGCGTTTGGGCTTCGGAGCTTCTTCCTTGGTGTCGTCAGCAGTGTTTGCGTCTGCTTCAACAGTTTCAGCAGCTGTCTCAGCGACGGCTTCTGGCGCCTCTTCGGTCTTCTTACGACGACCACGGCTGCGCGGTTTCTTCGGCGCTTCTTCCTTAGCTTCCGATGCGTCTGCGTCACCTTTTGGAGCTTCATCGGCGGCCTTAGAAGCTTTTGCTGCTGGTTTGGCTGGCTTGCCGTCTTTGCCATATGAACTGTCGGCATCAATAGGCTTGCCAATCAGCTTCTCGATCGCCGCCAGATATTTTCCATCTTCTTTGGTCGACAGCATGAAAGCAGCGCCTTCACGTCCGGCACGACCAGTCCGGCCGATCCGGTGAACATAGTCTTCTGCGTGGCTTGGCACATCGAAATTGATCACATGGCTCACGGCTGGAATATCGAGGCCGCGCGCTGCAACATCACTTGCCACAAGAATTTGAATTTCGTTTTTCTTAAACCCAGCTAACGTGCGTGTCCGCGTAGACTGGTCCAGGTCACCATGCAGACAGCCAGCGGAGAAGCCATGCTTCACCAAAGAGCGGTGTAGAACGCCCACGTCGCGCTTCCGGTTGCAAAAAACGATGGCATTCTTCACATCTTCCGTCTTCAGAATGTCCCGCAGCACATCGCGCTTATCGAGGCGGTGTGTTGGGATGAGTTTCTGCGTCACGGTTGAGGCAGTGGATGATGCTTTCGCAACTTCAATCCGGACGGGATCTTTCAGGAACGTCTTGGTGAGACGCGTAATCTCCGGCGGCATAGTGGCTGAGAAGAACAGCGTCTGGCGCTTTCCAGGAATGAGTTTGCAGATGCGCTCAATATCGGGAATGAAACCCATGTCGAGCATGCGGTCAGCTTCGTCGATCACCAATGTCTGAACGCCGGTGAGAAGAACCTTGCCGCGTTCGAAATGGTCAAGCAGGCGTCCAGGTGTTGCGATCAGCACGTCGACACCACGGTCCAGCTTCTTTTCCTGGTCGCCGAACGACACGCCGCCGATGAGCAGTGCCATCGTGAGCTTGTGGTTCTTGCCGTAGACTTCGAAATTCTCCGAGACCTGTGCCGCGAGTTCGCGGGTCGGCTCCACGATCAGCGAGCGCGGCATGCGTGCCCGTGCTCGGCCACGGCCAAGCTTTTCGATCATGGGAAGGGTGAAGGAGGCGGTCTTGCCGGTACCAGTTTGCGCGATGCCGAGAATGTCTCGTCCGTTCAGCGCTTCGGGGATGGCTTGTGCCTGAATAGGCGTCGGTTCTGTGTAACCGGCTTGATTGATGGCATCTAGTACCTTGGGTCCAAGGCCGAGTTCATCAAACGTCTTTTTGGGCTCACTGCCCGTTTCGTCAGCTCTCATATGTCTCTATTTCTGCCGTGTTTAAATTAGTCGCGTGACGGTCACCCGGATGGCGAAAGTCTGCACGACGCGTGGCAGCTAGAGTTCAGCGCTGCCATACGAATGGGCCGGAACATAAGGGCTGACAGGGGAATGTCAACAAAACGGCCACAGGTTTCGTGCTTTTCGCGCAACAGTTAGAACGACAAGCCTAATTTGGCGTGAAAATCAGGCCTAAATGTCCAAATCTGTCGCGAATTCAGCTCGTTCCTGGATGAACTTGAAGCGCAGCTCCGGTTTGTTGCCCATGAGGCGCGCCACAGAAGAGCGTGTCTCCGCCATCTCATCTTCCGGCATAACCACCTGAAGCAGGGTGCGCTTGGCCCGGTTCATCGTGGTTATTTTCAGTTGCGCAGGCAGCATTTCGCCAAGGCCCTTAAAGCGGCTGATTTCAACCTTACCCCGACCGCCGAACTCGGTCGCCATCAGATGGTCCTTGTCAGCATCGTCGCGGGCATAGGCCGTCTTGCTGCCTTGGGCGAGTTTATAGAGCGGTGGCACAGCGAGGAAGAGATGGCCGCTGCGAATAAGGTCCGGCATTTGCTGGAAGAAAAAGGTGATGAGCAGCGACGCGATATGCGCCCCATCCACATCCGCATCGGTCATGATGATGATCTTCTCATAACGCAGGTCATCATTACGGTAGTACTGACCAGGCCGCACACCAAGCGCTTGAATGAGATCGCTGATCTGTTGGTTCTGGGACATCTTGTCCGCAGACGCACTTGCCACGTTCAGGATTTTTCCGCGCAAGGGAAGGATTGCCTGCGTCTTCCGGTCTCGCGCCTGTTTGGCGGACCCGCCAGCGGAGTCACCCTCAACAATAAAGAGCTCTGAGCCCGCAGCCCCCGATTGAGAGCAGTCGGCAAGTTTGCCCGGCAGGCGGAGCTTGCGTGTCGCAGACTGGCGATTGACTTCTTTTTCCTGCTTTCGCCGCAACCGCTCTTCTGAGCGATCAATCACCCATTCCAGGAGTTTCGCTGCCTGTTGGGGACGCTCGGTAAGCCAATGGTCAAAATGGTCGCGGATGGCACCTTCTGTAAGCTTCTGTGCAGAGACGGTCGCGAGCTTGTCTTTCGTCTGGCCAACAAACTCTGGCTCGCGAATAAAGACAGAAAGTAGCGCCCCACACGACGTCACTACATCATCGGCGGTGATCTGCGCCGCCTTCTTATTGTTCGTGAGTTCGCCGTAAGCCTTGAGGCCCTTGGTGAGAGCCGCCCGCAAACCCGCTTCGTGGGTGCCACCGTCGGCCGTGGGAATCGTATTACAGTAGGACGACATGAAGCCGTCGCTATTATACCAGCCAATCGCCCATTCAACCGTGCCATGGCCGCCATTCTCTCGCTTTACACGGCCTGTAAAAGGCTCTGCTGTGACGGACGTGAGCCCCTCGGTTGAGACGGTGAGATAGTCCACCAGTCCATTCGGGAAGTGCAGCACGTCCTTTGTGGGCGTCTGGTCCTTGTCTCCCACCATGGAGGGATCACACGACCAGCGAATTTCCACGCCACCAAAGAGATAGGCCTTCGAGCGCGCCATCCTGTAGAGACGGGCAGGCTTGAACTTGAGCCCACCTTTGAAGATCTCTGCATCCGGGTGGAACGTCACGCTGGTGCCGCGCTTGTTTTTCACAGCGCCTTTTTTCTTGAGCTTGCCATTTGGCTTGCCGCGCGAGAATTCTTGTTCGTAAGCCTGCTGGTCACGAGCAACTTCCACGAGCAGTCTGTCGGAGAGCGCGTTGACCACAGAGACGCCAACCCCGTGCAAACCGCCGGAGGTCTCATAGGCATCACCACCGAATTTCCCGCCCGCATGGAGTGTGGTCATGATGACCTCGAGCGCGGACTTGTTTTTGAACTTCGGATGCGGGTCAATGGGAATGCCGCGGCCATTGTCAGAGACCTTGAGCGATCCGTCCGCCATCAGCTCCACGCCAATCCAACTCGCGTGACCGGCAACTGCTTCATCCATGGAGTTATCGAGCACTTCCGCAAACAAGTGATGCAGCGCGCCTTCGTCCGTGCCCCCAATATACATGCCAGGGCGCCGACGAACGGGCTCCAGCCCTTCAAGGACTTCAATGTCCTTGGCGGAATAGCCGACCTTCCTGGACGCTGTCTTTTTGGCCACAGCTTTCGGTGCGGCTTTCTTTGCACCGGCGCTTGCCTTGGGCGAGCTGAAGAGATCGTCAGAGGCCGTTTTGCTCTTGGCGGCAGCCTTGCGGGCAGTGGTTTTCTTTTTTGCGGGCATAGAAACTCTAAGGAAGTGGGGGTGCGCGACCCGGAACCGAATCAAACCTCATTCTAGCCTGTGACCGGTTGTGCGAGCGAGAGAATGCCACCTATGATCGGGAATCGACATAGAAAGACGACGATCCGGGGAAGACCGACATGCCCACCATCAATGACCCGCTGACACTGCCCTGTGGTGTGACCCTCAAAAACCGCCTTTGCAAGGCCGCCATGACGGAAGGCTTGGGTGATCCGGGCAATAAAGCGACCCACCGCCATGAGGCGCTTTACCGCCGCTGGGCGGAAGGCGGGGCGGGCATGCTGCTCACCGGCAATGTGCAGGTGGACAGGCGCTATATGGAACGGCCAGGCAATGTGGCGATTGATGGTCCCCAGTCGAACGAGGCCATTGCCGCACTCCGCGCCTATGCAGAGGCGGGCACCGCAAACGACACCCATCTCTGGATGCAGATCAGCCATGCGGGCCGACAGACACCGGCGTCGGTGGCAAAGGAGCCGGTCGGCCCCTCCGACATCGCTCTTGAAATGCCGGGCAGTCAGTTTGGCAAGCCCCGCGCGCTGACAGGTGATGAGATCCGGGACGTGATCGCCCGCTTTGCCCATGCCGCGCAAATTGCCCGTGACACCGGGTTCACCGGCGTGCAGGTACATGGCGCCCACGGGTATTTGATCTCAGAATTTCTCTCGCCTGACGTGAACACGCGGACGGACGAGTGGGGCGGCAGCCTTGAAAACCGGGCGCGGCTCCTGTTGGAAATTGTCCGCGCGGTGCGCGGCATCGTGGGGCCGGATTTTCCTGTCTCCGTCAAACTCAATTCAGCAGACTTTCAGCGCGGCGGCTTCTCTCATGAAGACTCGCTCCAGGTCGCCAAATGGCTGAACGAGGAAACCGTCGACCTGCTTGAAATTTCAGGCGGCACTTATGAGCAACCGCGCATGGGCGGCTATGACGATATGACGCTTAATCCCGACCGCTCTGAGAAGCGGGCAGAAAGCACCATCGCGCGGGAAGCCTATTTTCTGGAATATGCAACCGACATCCGCAAGGCGACCACCATGCCACTGATGGTCACCGGCGGCTTCCGCTCAGTGGAGGGCATGAACGCTGCGCTGGCATCGGGCGAGATGGACATGGTGGGCCTCGGTCGTCCGCTCTGTGTGGATGCAGACGTGCCAAACAAATTGCTCTCTGGCGCGATGACGGAAACCCCGGCGTTCGAGAAAACATTGCAGATCGGCCCCGGTTGGCTTGGCCCGCATTCCCCCTTCGCGCTTGTGAAGGGGCTCAATGGCTGGGGACAGCAAGGCTGGTTCTGCCTGCAGATCTTGCGCATGGGCGACGGTCAGGACCCAGATACGAAGATGGGTGTCTTCAAGGCCTTCCGCGACTACGCCAAAAACGAAGCGCGGACAGCGGATGCGTTGGTGCGTTAGAGGGTGGATTTGAGTTTTTAGCCGTCTTGCTTGAGGTTTGGTTGGCGCGCCCTTTTTATGCGTTCTGGCAACACGAAAAGAACATGACCCAATGTTGTAGCAAACTCTACTGACCGTTTCGCTTCTTCGGGGGAAGTGTGCGGAGACTCTTCGTCTGCGTGCCGTGGGCGATTAGAACCTAGTCGAACTTCGTGTGCCCACTCTGCCATGTCAGCAGTAATGACTCCGCTATCAACAGCTTCATCAATACGCTTCTACAGCGAGCCCTCGGTCAAGTTTTTTTCCTTCAGCATGGCATCTACTGCTGAACCAGCCAGCATCGCTGCTCCGTCAGGTGCGTGTACGCTGGCCACAGCTTGGTTTAGGAACGTTCTTGCTTTGATAGGTATGTCCTCGTCAACAGAAACGGTTGCTGGGAAGGTATTCAGGAGACCGCGCGTCCCTTGGTTGCCCAATTCACTCTGAGCAAGCAACAGTAAGTGGCACGACGTACACTCATAAACACACCAGTTGTGGCCATACCCCGAGCCGCCCTGAGGAATTATGCAATCTGATCTCCAACGGAACTTCATCTCTGGTTTTGCAACACCGCAATGCGGGCAACGAGAAAGGCCTATCAGTGTTTGCTTCATTTCGATCGTCATCACGCACCTCTTTGGAGAGTCGACGGATTTTCTGAACCAGCTAAAGCGTCGGAAGCTATGAATTCTAAATGAGTATTGGCATTTAATGCCATCACAGATTAGCTCTGTGAATTAGTGGAGCAAAAGATTGGCTGAGCTTGCCGCCCCTGGACCCCTGGGACAAGCCCGGGGGTGACGGCTCTTGTTTTGATGTTCGGCTAGCAAGAAGAACCGCCGTAAAAAACTTATCCTCCTCCCACTATGAGACCCCATTTAATAAGGCATCTCCCGCCTGAGTGAGGGGCGTGTCGACCGTTCCGATGTGACGGGTAGGAGCGCGGCGCCCGAGGTAGTGAGGGGTAACGGCCTCATGAGTCGGGGCTGCCTGTCTGGGGCCGGGGCAAGGAGAATCCCCGGGAGCGCCCTCTTAAGCCTTTGGACTGCGGCCGGATGCGAAAGCCCCGCCCCGCATTTCCAGAAACAAGCGGGAGCTTTGTGGCCAGGGTTACGACAGGTGGATGCAGCTGCCGCGTCCCTCACGACTTTTGATGGTCCTGCGAGCGCTGGCTTATGCGGGGGGCTTTGGTGTGTCTAAACACTCAGTCTCATTGCCACACCCATGGGTCAGGTGGTGACAAAAAGGATTGGAGCAGTCTCTCCAGTTTCCGCAACGTCTAAAACGAGCCCCTGCATGAAGGGCAACATCCCTGTCAGATCAAGGGCTTTAGGGAAGCCAACAAATTTGATCCGACCGCTGAACCTGTTACCTTTCTAACAACTGGTCATTTGGAGGAATGGGAGAGAGAAGATGCACGATCTGGTAATTCGAAGCGGCACGATTGTCGATGGAACTGGGGCAGCCTCATTCGTGGGCGATGTGGCAATCGACGGCGACCGTGTGATCCTTGTGGGCGAAGTGAAAGCAGAAGGCCGCGAAGAGATTGATGCGACCGGTAAGATTGTGACGCCAGGCTTTGTTGATGTGCACACGCATTATGACGGTCAGGCAACCTGGGACGATGAAATGGCACCGTCCAGCTGGCATGGCGTAACCACCGTTGTCATGGGGAATTGCGGTGTGGGCTTTGCACCCGCCAAACCAGACAAGCATGATTGGCTCATCGGTTTGATGGAAGGTGTGGAAGATATTCCAGGCACGGCACTCGCTGAAGGCTTGCCGTGGAACTGGGAAACCTTCCCTGAATATCTCGACGCGCTGGAAGGACTGCCGCGCACGGTGGACGTCGCAACCCATGTGCCTCATGGCGCAGTTCGCGCCTATGTACTGGGCGAGCGGGAAAAGCCCGGCGCTGTCCCCACAGACGAAGACGTCGAGCAGATGTCGAAGATTGTGGAAGATGGCCTGAAAGCAGGCGCGCTCGGTTTCTCAACATCACGCACGATTCTTCATCGCTCAGTTGATGGGGAACTGGTGCCTGGTACAACCGCCACCAAAGAAGAATTGATTGGCATTGGACGCGCTATGGGCCGTGCGGGTCACGGTGTTTTTGAAATGGCCTCAGACCTTCAGCCAGAATGGAAAGAGTTTGAGTGGATGGGAGACCTGAGCCGCGAAACCGGCATGCCCGTCACGTTTGCCGCGCTGCAATCCATCGCCAAGGCATTCCCGCTGGATGAGCAAATCGCTCAGATGCGCGCTGAGAACGCAAGGGGTGCCAATATCGTGGCGCAGATTGCGCTCCGCGGAAACGGCATTGTCATGGCCTGGCGGGGTACGGTGCACCCATTCATTTCCCACCCGAGCTGGGCAGCGATTGCGGAGCTTCCCTGGGAAGAGCAATACGCAAAGCTTAAAGACCCAGCTTTCAAGGCGCAGTTGTTGAGCGAAAAGCCGATAGTGCCGGAAAATGTGGATTTGGGTCCGATCTTCGCCATCATCACGGAAGGCTGGGCACAGCAGTTCGAGATGGACGAAGAGTTCAACTACGAACCCCAGGCAGATGAGAGTGTCGCAGCACGCGCGGAAGCCGCAGGCAAGTCCGGGTCGGAATATGCCTATGACATGATGATGGCCGATGAAGGCAAAGGCTTCATCTATCTGCCGATCCTGAACTATGTGGACGGTAATCTCGACTTCCTCGTGGATCTGCAACATGCAGATGACACGGTGAACAGCCTGTCCGACGGCGGCGCCCATTGTGGTACCATCTGCGATGCCGCAAGCCCAACCTTCATGTTGGAGCACTGGGTCAAGAAACGCGCGCGCGGCACCATCGCACTGGAAAACGCGATCAAGCGTCAATGTCTCGACACGGCGCGTCTCTATGGTCTCAATGACCGTGGTGTTCTGAAGCCTGGTTACCTGGCGGACGTGAATGTGGTCGACATGGATCGGATCAAGCTTGGCAAGCCATGGCTGGCCTTTGACTTACCTGCTGGCGGTAAGCGCCTCCTTCAGAAGGCTGAAGGCTATGACTACACCATCAAGTCAGGGCAGGTGACCTTCAAGGGTGGTGTTGTCACCGACAAACGTCCAGGCGGCCTCATTCGTGGGCCCCAGACAGTGGAGACACGGGCAGCTGCTGAGTGAACTGACTGAGCTATTTGCCTGTCTCTAGGATGCCTTTTGAGCGTCGCGCACCAATCCATCAATCATTTTGCTGATGAGTGATTGGGGAGCGATGCGCTTGACCTTGCCAAGAACCCGAGCGCGGTCAATGCAGACTCGACCGTCACG
>NZQM01000092.1 GCA_002695905.1 Parvibaculum sp. | reverse complement strand
TGCGTCAGGCGGTGCAGCTTCCTGCGCATCTGGTCGTAGGCCTTCGAGCTGACTTTGAGCTTGAAGACATCAGCCATATCCTTGACCTTCATCTCATAGGGGCTGGCATCCAGAAGGTTGATGATGTCCTGCGCGCTTGGTGACTTGCTCATGGTGTCCTCTCTCATGGTGTGGTGTGTGACTTGATGACGTTGAGACCGCCGCTATGCTCGAGCCAGTCAAGGCACTTCTGCCGCTGGCCTGGGCTCATCTTGTCGAGTGTGGCGCGGTTGCTGTCCACTGCGCACGTGTTGAACTGCTCCACTGTGAGGCCTGCTTCCTCCAGCTCCTGAGCAATGCGGGCAGCAGCTGCCTGAGTGCTGGGCAGTGCGCGCCTGGTGGCCTGCTGTTTGGCTGCTGCGTTCCCGTCATCATCATCCTGCACCAAGCAAGCCACGGCAGCCAGGCTGTATCGGCGCAGGTAGCTGATGCAGCTCCCAAGCGCGTGACTGTCTCCCTTCTTGCCAATGGGCACAGATGCCACAGACCGAGACCACTGCCCTGAGCTGTGCCCAAGGATGGTAGTCAAGCTCACAATGCCGTCAGCATAGTGTGGGTGCTGCTGGATGCTCAGGCCATGGACCGCAAACACAGGCCGCACTGCCTCAATGACGCTGGTGAGGGTGGCGTATCTGCTCCGGTAGTGGGGGTTCTTGCCGTCCTTGTCTGCTCGCCCAAGGTGGCGCTGCGCATCTGCAAGCGCTTTGTGTAGCTCGTTGACTTGTTCAGATTGTTCATACATTGTTGGATGTCCTCTCGGTGTGGGCCTTCTGCTCAAAGCCCGTTCGGGTCAGGCTGGCGATGTGGATGAGTCCAGTGTCTGAGCCTGTGCAGTCACTGTCTCGGTAGTAGAAGTTGATGCCGCGTGACCGGTAGCGAGCAAAGCCCGCCTGGGTCAGGGCTGATGATAGGCTGAGCCCAAAGCGCTGGGCGGACAGATTTAGGTCGATAGCCTGGGCAAACTCAGACACGGTGAACCGGTTGCGCTGGGTTCCCTTGTTGTGGTTGTAGGCGCAGGCGGCGCACTGACTGAACCAGTCAGCATACTGGAACACCCCGTTAGCCCTGCGCTGCAGTGCGCTCTCTTCAGCAGTGAGCCACCACTCGGCCCCCTCACTGTATGCGGCGTATGCTTCAGCCAGCAGCTGCGCCCGGTACTTGCGCAGCCAAGCAAGGCCTGCAGACTCACCACTGCACTGCACAACCCAGTACCGCCTGCTGCCTGTCCGGTCTCTGAGCACCGACTCCACCTCGTTGGTGGTCATCGTGATGACGGTGTGCCGGCGGAACGTGCGCATCTTCCGACCGTAGGGAGGCCTGAACCGGTCCACTGCGCTGGTAATGAAGGCCTTGCGTGTCTCCTGGTCTGCTGTGCTGCTGCCGCTCATCTCCGCGTCTTCATAGATGAGAGCGCTGTATAGCTGTATATAGCTGTCCTTATCCTTGATGTTAAATCGAGTGTCACTGAACAGCTCAGCTTGACCGGGCCAGTCTGCCCACTCTCTCCACACGCTCGACTTGCCCCAGCCCTGTGGAGCAGTGAGCACCATGCAGGTGTGGAGCTGGCAGCCGGGCGAGAAGAGACGCGCCATGAGTCCCACAGCCCACTTGCGGGCATAGGTGCGGTAAATGGGCAGGTCTTCAGTCTGGCAGACCTCCATGAGCCAGCGGTCAATCCGCGGGCAGCCATCCCACTCCTGCGCCAGCACATAATCCTGTACTGGGTTCCGGCTGTGCTGCTTGCACACGTACTCCACAGCGGAGAACAGTAGCTCTTTACCGAGCCTCCAGGTCCACTGGTATGCACCCTCCATGTGGCACACTGTCCGCATCCACATGCCATCATCTATCGGGTCATGCCCGTCCATCTCGCGTTCTCGGAAGCTGTCAAACCACAGATTAAAGGCACTGTCATGGGTGAGCATGGCCTGCAGGTTGCTGACTGTGTTCTTGACCTTGCCAGGTGTGCCGTCCTTCTTAGGTGGCGAGCGCTCCAAGTCGACCAGGCCCGGTGTGGAGCTGGGGCGGTAGCTGTTCCAGTACGTCACAGCCTGAGGGGCTGAGTAGTAGCGCGCCCTTCCGTCTGCTTCCCTGTGAAAGAAGCCACTGCCCACACTTGTCCCACCAAAAGGGCAGATGACGCGCAGGCGCTCACCAGGGCTGAGGGCATCAGCCAGCTGCTGCCATGAGCGACCGTCTGCCATGCGCTGTGACCGGAAGTCTACGTCAATGCTCTTGGCTTGCCGGGGTCGCTTCCTGCTCGGTACAGGGCTGGCCTTTGTCTGTGCCTTGTCGTTGTCTGTGAGCTGCGCCTGCCTCTGCCACTGGTTGCGCAGTCGCCCAATGATGTCACCAGTCAGCAGGGTGTCACTGGCAGCGATTACCTCCACCTTTTGCAGCCTCCAGTCACACTTGGTGTTCATGCTGCCTGGTGCACGAGCAAGCCGCGCCCCTACGTCATGGGTCCGGTCGTAGGCCTTGTGGTAAGTCGTTAAGGGTGGGTGGAAGGTCTGCGCCTGCTCCGCTGCCTGACGGTTGCACTCATCCACAACAGCAGCGTGCAAGGCCTGCAGGGCTGCCTTCTCCTGCCTCATGGGCTCAGCTACCGCATAGTGAAAGTGGAAGCCCCAACCGCTGCAGATGGTGAGGGTGGGCGGTGCAGCCATGACAGCTTCGAGGATGCCACCAATGTCCTGCAGGAGCAGGTCAAGGAAGGCCTGCCTCTGGTCTTCTGGCATCTGGTATAAATGCTTCTTTCGGTCTGCTGCCTTGTCGGGCAGCACCTGGCCCCGTGCAAGTCGGGCAGCGTCCACCAGTCCGAGCAGGTCAAGGTCAAAAAACAGGGAGGTCACACCCCTGCAGTTCTCGACTGAGCGGCCCCTGCCCTTGTTGTCCACTGCCCCACGATGGAAATACCCGGTGCTGATATAGTCGCCACCCTTCAGGCTTTGCTCTACGTAGCAGCAGCCCTCTGGAGGTGTGGGCCACACTGCTCTCACGCGGGTGTCTGGGTGTTGTGCGTTCATGCTGTCTGTCCTCTCAGAAGGGTGCTGGGGGCCACCGCCAACCGTGTCGATTTGTGAATGATGTGAATGGCAGCCCCCAGCGGAATCATTGCCGGACCATAGATAGCAGAAGGTCTCTGAACGGCAGCGGAGTATTGAGCCTGTCTGCCCGGCTCATCATTCCAATAGGTTTGATGCCCTTCTGCCTTGCCTGTCTGCGCTGCTCTGAAGACTGAAAACCAGCGTCCATTCGCTGCATGTTTTCGCAGTCTCGCCAATCAAGAGCAGGAAATACAGGGAGCACTGCATACAACCAAGTAAGCTTCCTCCCTTTGTGCCCGTATCGGCCCTGGGTAACTGCGCAGGCTCGGCCCCCATATCGATCTATTTCGTTTGACCATCCCCAGCCCAAACGTGGGGCGCGCGGTAGACCAAACCAAGACCAGGCGTGGCTTGCTTCTGGGTGCTCGATGACTCCCCCCCAAGTGCGGACAGCATACAGGGCAGCTGCGAAGCAGCCCCCGTCATCCCCGAGCTTCTGCCTTGGGTGCTTTGGGTTTGGTCCGCCGCTCCAATACCTGCCCCACCTCTTGCAGGGCGGGTGGGCCACTACTGGATGAGGCCCAGCATACTGCCGCGCATCCCTTGCTTGGTCCCAAGGGTCTACCCCTTCGAGATTGCAGTAAACCCCCCCAGTCTCTACAAAGAGCGCCGAGACCATCAGTCGGCCCCTGCCATGCGCTGCAGCTGCTGGCGCTCAATGCGTGCCTGCAGGTCTGTGGCCACCATGGGGCTGACCACCTGTGACAGATACTCGGGTACTGTGAGGCCTGCGAGGGCAGCAGCTGCTCTGAGGTCACGCGTCAGGCGCATGGTGAGGCGGGGGCGGAAGTTGCTCAGGTCTTCAGACATCTGCGCCTTCCCCCTTCTCCAGCTGAACGGCAACGTGTGCCACCTCACCACAGGTGTATTGCACCACCTGGTGGGTGCGCTCCAGTCGGGCATACAAAGCCGCAGGGCTCAGGTCACGCATCTCAACCATGAGCTTGGCGTGGTACTGCTCGAGCTTCTGGAGCTGGTGCACCATCTCCTCCGCGTGTGTACGTCCGTGTTCACAGTAGTGGTTCATGTCCATGGGTAGCTCCTACAGGCTCATCACGAGGAAGAGAAGAGAGAAAATGAGGATGGCGCTTGCTGCGTCTTCAAAGGTGTTCATGCCGCCCAGCCTTTGACGAGCCTGAGCGCGTCGTACCGGGCACTGAGCGGGTTCCCATAGATTTTGTCAAATGCAAAACCGTCAGGTGTGCGCCGCTCGGCGCATCGGTCAAACAGTCGGTAAGACCCGTCGCCAAGCTCATCGATCATGGCGTGTGTTGTTCCGCGTGGGCCGGTAGCCGTCGCAACTATTTCAGGGTGTAGGATTGTGTTGACGTTGCGGAAGTTCCGCCAGGCTTTGAGGCTCATCGTTGCTCCTTGGTACTTACGGTACACAGTGTACCACATGTACCAAAGGTACCACCCAAGAGAAATGTCATAGTTCAGTCACAGGCTATAGCCCTTGACGCGTCCAGTCCCCCCCTCTCTACCATCCCCTACTCATCGGTGATATGGTAGGTGGGGGGGGTGTTAGTAGAAAAGCTACTTACAAAAAATACAGGGTATAGACTTGCAAGTACGTTTTGGCCTATACCCCCCTCAATCCTTCAGAACATACTGATAGCGGCTATCGTAGAGAGGGGGGGGATTGACACGTCAACCAGACCACAAACGACAGAGGTGACATGTGAATTACCAAACTATGACACAGGAACAGCTGCTTGGGGCTGTGGCTAGGCTCGCACCGGAGGCCATCAGCTGCATTGAGCAGACCCTCCAGGGAACCAACAGCCCGAACAAAGCCCAGATGGATACGGCCTGGCGTGTGCTGGAGTGGAGCAAGGAGGCAGCAGCAGTCAGGGCAGAAGCAGCAGCGGACACCCCAGCAGTGGAGGAGCTGCGCAACGTGCTGCAGCTCGTGGACAAGTGGTGAGGCTGTAGGACACTGTGGGACAAGTGTGGGACAGTGCTACTGTGTCCGTGAGAGGACACCATGAGCGTATACATACCGCCGAGCATTCCCACCGAGCTGCACCCCAAGGTCAGCGGCCTGGTGGGTGACCCTGCTGCCTTCTGCCGTCTGCATCAAGTACAGGACAAGGAAAGCAAACGCGCCATACCCTTTGAGCCCCTGCCTATGCAGGTTAAAATCTTCAATGCGGTCAAGCGCGGGCATAAGCGCATTCTGGTCATCAAGGCCCGCCAGGTAGCCGCAACCACGGCCTGCAAAATGGTCCTGCATCAGCAGTGGATGGCCACCCCAACCGCTGCGCTGTTCGCCCTGGTGTCACTACGGGCAGAGTCAGCCACGGCACTGCTGGACGATAACCGCCGCTGGATGTACCACCCCCCATCCATCTTACAGCGCAAGCTGGACACCAGGGCCAGGGGTGAGCTGCGCCTGGCTGACACTGGGGCCACACTCAAAGCGTTCACCAGCCGAAGCGGTACAGGCCTGCGCAGCTTCTCCCCCAAGGCTGTGCTGCTGTCAGAGTTTGCCTTCGCACTTGACCAGGAGGAGCTGCTCGCTCAGGCCCTGTCTGCTGTGGGTGATGGCCTGCTGATGATTGAGTCCACCGCCAATAATCCAGGGGACCGGTTTAGTGAGCTGATAGCCGGCGCACCAGAGAACGGCTGGCACTTGCTCTCGCACTGGTGGTGGGAGGAGCCACGCTACACAGACCCGGTTGACGCTGACTTTGAGCGGACAGAGGAAGAGGTTGAGCTTGCCCAGGCCTACAGCCTGGCAGACGGGCAGTTGTCATGGCGCAGGCGCTACATGGCAACACTCGGGCCGTACAAGTTTCGCCGTGAGTACCCGGCCAACTTGGATGACTGCTTCCTTGGCAGAGAGGGCGGGTACTACGGTGAGGAAGTCCTGCAGGACATCCACGTCATAGAACATGAGCTGCATGGCAGCAGGCATGGGCGAGAGATTGAGGCACCCCACCCTCATGACCGCTATGTCATGGGCGTCGACATAGGCGGCGGGGTGGGTGGCGACTACTCCGCGCTATGCGTCATCTCCGTCAGCACCATGCAGCCGGTCTATACCGAGCGCAACAACAAGGTCACCCCAGCAGCCTGGGCGCACCGAGCCATCCAGGTGGGCACCAGGTACAACCAGGCGCTCATGCTGGCTGAGTCAAATAACCACGGACACGCGTTCCTTCTGGAAGTCACCCACTGCGGCTATCGTCACCAGTGGCGAAACCCACAGGGCAGGCCATGGGTGACCACACTGCAGAGCAAGCTGGAAGCGTTTGACACCCTCAGGGAGTCCCTGCAGGTCGTCAAGGTTATGGACCGCGTGTCTTGGATGGAGCTGCGCAGCTTGACCATCCCACCGGGTAAGGTAGCGCCAGAGGCTCCAAGGGGCGCATATGATGACAGCGCCATAGCTATGGCGTTAGCATTTAGGTGCCTGAGAGATATTCCCTCATCATGGCGCACACATGCGATACAATCGGGCCGAACCAGGATCGATGACCTCATCCAATCCAGCCGGGCCAGGCGTATCCGGTCCTCCGGCCTGCCCTTCTGAGAGAGTCCCACATGCTGACCCCTGAGCAGTGCCAGTCCATCTGTGAGCAGCATGACCTGTATTGGGACGGTCGCCGTGATGAGATGAGGGAGCTGCGTAACCTCTACATGACGCAGTTCTTTCAGCACAACCAGCCTGTGCTTGATGGCATCCTGCGCACCGAGGTGCCCAAGGCATACTCCGTGGTTGAGTCGTACCTGGGCAGCTTGTACGCCAAGAACCCAGCGGTCGAAGTGCAGCCAGACATCAGGGGCAGAGGCAACGCTGAGGTGGCTGAGGCCTGCGCCAATCAGTACCTGCTCACCATCCGTGAGCAGCTGGAGGACGCCACCCGCCTGGCTCTCATCTATCCCTCAGGCTTCTGCAAGCTGGCACCAGTCATGGGGGCTGACCCCCTGAAGCGTGTGAGCTGTGCAGCACTGCCCCCTTGGGAAGTCATCGTAGACGCCACAGCCACCAGCTGGGACCAGCAGCGGTATGTG
>NZQM01000091.1 GCA_002695905.1 Parvibaculum sp. | reverse complement strand
CGCGTAGGTGGCGCGGCGCATCAGCCTGTCGTTTGTGGCGGTGCTCATCTTTTGATCATTGGCCATTGGGTCACGGGAATAGTTTTGACGTCTGCCAGGGCGCGTCTGACGCCTCGCGTTGGAAGACCAGCCGGTCATGGAGGCGGAAAGGCCGATCCCGCCAAAACTCAATCTGGCTTGGCGTCAATCGAAAGCCCGACCAGTGAGGCGGGCGATCCACCTTCTTGATGGCGTATTTTGCACCGAAGCGGGCCACTTCTTTTTCCAGTTCGAAACGCCCTTCCATGGGACGGGATTGTCTCGACGCCCAGGCACCGATCTGACTGTCTTTGGCGCGGGTGGCGAAATAGGCGTCCGCCTCTGCTTCAGACACCGGTGAGATAGACCCACGCGCCCGAATTTGGCGTCGCAATGTTTTCCAGTGGAAACACAGCGCCGCTTGCGGGTTCTCGGCAAGTTCCGTCCCCTTGGCGCTTTCAAGATTGGTATAGAACACAAATCCTTCTGGGCCGGCGTCCTTCAGAAGCACCATCCGTACATCCGGCAGCCCCGATGCGTCTGCCGTTGCCAGCGCCATGGCATTAGGGTCGTTGGGCTCAGATTTCCCTGCCTCCGCCATCCACTCTTCAAAGAGCGCGAACGGGTCTGTGCCGGTAATGCTTTCTACGTCTGTGTCCGCCATTGCGGTCCTCATATCTTGCTGCCGCTCCAATGAGCGTTTGGGCCATATTTCGGCCCTGCGGCTCTTCTTATATAGTCGTCTCCAACGCCTGTCCCAGAATCGATACCACGTAAAGCGATAGCAGAACGCAGATGACTTTCACTCGCACATGCCAACTTGCGCTGACAACACTCGCTCTTCTTGGACCTGTTGCCCATGATGGGCTTGCGACCGAGATCAACCAAGCGACCACTCCTGCCTTGCCTTCAGAATTGGCGGGGAACCAATTGGAGTTTGATATGGGGGTCGCCGCTCACGATGCTGGCGACTACTCCACTGCCTATGCGATATGGCTGCCGCTCGCCAAATCCGGAGACCTTGCAGCCCAACGCAATGTTGCCCACATGCTCCGCCGTGGTGAGGGAGTGCCCCAGGACCGTGAGCGCGCTTTATGGTTTTACGAACGCGCCGCCAGCGCGGGGCTTGCGAGCGCAGCGCTTAACGCTGGCATGATGCGTATTGAACCAGACACGCCGTATCGTGATCTTGAGAAAGGCGCAGAGTGGCTCAGTCTTGCAGCCGCTGGCGGGAGCCCTGATGCCATGTGGGAACTGGGATTGCTCATCGAAAAAAGCTCCAAGAGCACGCCTTCTGACATTGATGCCGCAAAGGCGCTCATTCAGCGTGCTGCCGAGCTTGGTCATAAAAGAGCCAGGCATCGCATTGGTGAGAGAACGGAGCCTCAACTATCTCCTCCACCATCGACGTCGCAAAGTGGTGTTCAACTGCCATCCGACACATCCCGTGTACTCGTTTCGCCGGAGCAAGGCGCCCAGTTCATGGCAGGCGTCTACCTGTTCGACGAGGGTGACTTTCTGGCCGCCGCCGAGCAATGGCGTCCGCTCGCCGAAGACGGTGTTGTCGAAGCGCAATATCGCCTGGGTCGGCTTTATCGGTTTGGCCTGGGCGTCGGGCCGGATGTGGGTCTGGCCAGGAAATGGCTCTCTGCCGCCGCAGCGCATGGCCACGAAAAGGCGGCGAAAACACTCGAAATTCTCCCAGCGCCTTAATGATTTGGTATTTGTGCCGCGTTAGGTTTGATCATGCTTTTTTAACCATGATCGCGGAGTTTCTGAGCCAACACGAACTTCTCAGCAAACCCTGACTCTCAGCGAACCCTTTCTGGCGGAGCTCTATGCGCAATCCCTACCATGTGCTTGGTATTTCACCGCAGGCCGGTCCTGATGAAATCAAATCGGCCTATCGGCGGCTGGCAAAGACCTATCATCCAGATTCCGGATCAGGTGACCCTCGCCAAAAAGAGCGCTTTCATGAAGTAACCGCTGCGTATGACCTTCTGAGCCGAAAAGCCAAGGCATCTGCCAGGAATGGGCCGACAAAGCGACGCCATGCTGCTCGGGCTGCTGCGGAGGACGCGACAACAAAAGCGGCGCCGACCTCAAATCAAACGCGTCCAAAATCCGCTTCACGCCCAAAACTGGATGAAGAGCCTGAGACCCGCTCGACGAACCCAGCAGAAGAAGACCCCGTTTCTACCAAAACAGAGAAATTCCCGCCTTTCGGCGACTTTCTGATCAATCTGAAGAGTGTTGGTCGCCGCGCCTTTCGAGCAACGGGCGCGGACCACAACTATGACCTGAGCATTCCCTTTCTCGATGCGGCCGAAGGCACCAAACGGCGCCTCACCTTGGACAATGGGAAGTCGTTGGAGGTGCATATTCCGGCGGGCGTCGAAGACGGCCAGCAAATCCGTCTCAGAGGCCAAGGCGACCCCAGTCTGACCGGCCGTGAGGCGGGAGACGCGCTTGTCACCATTTCCGTTGCCCCCCACCCCACCTTTCGACGCCAAGGGGCTGATGTGCATATCGACGTGCCTGTAAGCCTGCCTGAGGCAGTGCTTGGCGCAAAAATCGCGGTTCCGACGGTAGATGGCGATGTTGCAGTGAGCGTCCCTGAAGGCTCTAACAGCGGCAGCGTGCTTCGTCTGAAGGGCAAAGGGCTCACTCACCCTCCTGGACGGCGAAAATTCGGCAAGGGGGATCAATTTGTCCATCTCATCCTTGTTCTGCCACCCAAACACGACCAGGCGTTGAAAGACTTTGCTGCGACTTGGGCGCCGGGCCTCCAACATACCCCTCGCAAGACCTGACCCCTTTTGGATCACACCTCTGTAATGGTCTGTAATACAAGCGGTTTTTCGGTCCTTTTCGCTAGACCGGTAAGTCCATTTGTGTAGGATGCCGCGCTAATGGGGGCAGAAAATTCAACAAGATAGGGGGTCCCGTGACAGCATCTGGGACGGCATCCGGCGGCCTGATGAGCGGAAAAAAAGGGCTCATCATGGGAGTGGCAAACAACCGGTCGATTGCCTGGGGTATCGCGAAAGTTTGCGCTGACCATGGTGCCGACGTGGCTTTCACCTACCAGGGGGAAGCGTTGGCCAAACGCGTGAAGCCACTGGCCGAATCTGTCGGATCAGACCTCGTGCTTCCTTGTGATGTGACCGATGATGCCTCGATGGACGCTGTCTTCAAAACGCTTGAGGACAAGTGGGGCAAGCTCGACTTCCTCGTGCACGCCATTGCCTATGCCGACAAGAGCTCTCTTGATGGTCGCTATCTGGACACCACGGCTGACCAGTTCGCCCAGGCTATGAACATTTCCTGTCATTCGCTCGCAGCTGTTGCCAAGCGCGCTGAGCCTTTGATGGCTGATGGGGGCTCTATCGCCACCCTCACCTATTATGGCGCTGAGAAGGTTATTCCCCACTATAACGTGATGGGTGTTGCCAAGGCCGCCCTTGAGGCGAGTGTGCGTTATCTGGCTGTTGATCTTGGCCGGAACAATATCCGCATAAACGCCATTTCAGCCGGACCCATCAAAACGCTGGCCGCGGCTGGCATTGGCGATTTCCGCTACATCCTGAAGTGGAATGAGCTGAACGCGCCGATGAAGCGCACGGTGACTATTGATGAAGTGGGCAAAACAGGTCTCTACCTGCTCTCTGACCTTGCATCTGGCGTCACAGGTGAAGTTCACCATGTGGATGCGGGCTATCATGTAATCGGCATGAAGGCTGAAGATGCGCCGGACATGAGTATTGTCTGATTTCAGGGTCGCGTTTCCGTTTTCCGTGAATTTCAGCTAGAACCTCTGCCAATAGCTGGTTGAGGAAAGACACATGTCACACAATACGTTTGGCCATCTTTTTCGCGTAACCACGTGGGGCGAATCCCATGGGCCTGCACTTGGCTGCGTGATTGACGGCATGCCTTCGCTTGTGCCGATCACAGCAGACGAAATTCAGACCTTTCTCGATAAGCGGCGGCCAGGCCAGTCGCGGTTCACCACCCAGCGCAAAGAACCTGACCAGGTGAAAATTCTTTCCGGCACGTTCAAGGACGAAACCGGCCAAGAGGTAACAACCGGCACACCTATTTCGCTGATGATTGAAAATGTCGATCAGCGCTCCAAAGACTATGGAGATATCAAAGACACGTTCCGCCCCGGCCATGCGGACTTCACCTATGAAGCCAAATACGGCATTCGCGACTATCGTGGCGGTGGCCGCCAATCGGCCCGCGAAACGGCAGCACGGGTTGCTGCGGGTGCTCTTGCACGCAAGGTGATCCCAGGTGTTGAAGTGCGTGGCGCGCTTGTTCAGATGGGTCCGCACAAAATTGACCGTACACGATGGAATTGGAATGAAATTGATCAGAACCCGTTCTGGTGCCCTGATCCTGTCGCGGCAAAAGAATGGGAAACCTACCTTGATGGGGTCCGCAAAGCCGGTTCCAGCTGCGGTGCGGTGATCGAACTCATCGCAAGCGGCGTTCCCGCCGGGCTCGGCGCCCCTATTTATGGTAAGCTTGACGCGGACCTCGCCGGGGCGTTCATGAGCATCAATGCCGTCAAAGGTGTTGAAATCGGTGATGGATTTGCGACAGCTGCTCTGACCGGCGAAGAAAATGCCGACGAAATGGGCATTGACGGCAATAAAGTGAGTTTCGGTGCCAATCATGCAGGCGGAATTCTTGGTGGTATATCCAGCGGGCAAGATGTCGTCGCCCGTTTTGCAGTGAAACCTACCTCGTCTATCCTCACGCCACGCAAGTCTATCACCCGCTCAGGCGAGGAAACCGAAGTCATGACCAAGGGTCGGCATGATCCTTGCGTTGGTATTCGTGCGGTACCGGTCGGCGAGGCTATGATGGCCTGTGTTTTAGCCGACCATTTTCTCAGGCACCGCGGACAGAACGGCCAACAAGAGTCCTAATTTTTCCGCATTTCCGGACGCTGAAGTTCCTCAAATTCAGCTGGAAATGCTCCGGAGAGCTAACGTCATGACAGCCACATCACCCGTCTCCCCCCAGCCTTTGATGGCACGTTTCGATCAACGCAGCGGGGAGATGATGGTCTATGGCGGCGGCTTTTTTGGATTCTTCGTCCTAAGCATTGCGCTTGCCCGCGGTGACATTGCTCTGCTCATTATCAGCTTGGCGCTTTTCGCTGTCGCCTATCATTTCTGGCCTTTTGTGCGAAGGAACACACCGGCGGTGGTGGCAAGTTCTGCTGGCCTGATGATAACAGGGCTCGGAACCGTCGCCTGGGACGCCATCGTCAATGCCACAACCGTGGATAAGGCTGTGCGCACTATTCGCAACACAGAGTTGCACCTGACGCTTAGCAAGTCGCTCGACAATGCGCTGGTTGAGGAAGACATGGGCGGGCTTCAGCGGCGGTTGATGGTGCAGATCTGGCGATATAACAAAGATACGCTGGTGATCCGACTGGAGCCGCTAGACGTCTCCCCGGAGCCGATCCTGGAAGCCGTCCAGGCATTCCTCAATCAAAGAGCGGTCTAGCTCTTTCTATAGACCGCCATCTTTGTCAGATAGCCGGTCTGTTGTTGAACCGCGCTGAGCCCTGCACGTGAGAACAGGGTCTCAAAATCCTCTTCCAAGTAGGTTGAAAAATAGGGCTCGTGAAACGCCACTGGAAAAAATTCCAGCAGGCTGTTAAAGGATGGATGATCATCTGTCTGCAACGCATCCACCAGGATGAACAGCCCTCCGGGTTTCAGGACACGGGCGATTTCGTCTGCTACCTGCTGCCGCACTTTGGGTGGCAGTTCATGGAACAGGTAGGTTGCGGTGACAATGTCCTGTGAGGCTTTTTCCACCGGCATACGCTCAGCCGGTGCATTGACAAAGCGTGTCCTTCCCCATTTTGACAAAGCGCGCTTAGTTTTTGCAAGATAGTCCGGAGACAGATCAAGCGCTGTCACTCCCGTGCGCGGCCAGTTGCGTTTAACCTCGCGTAAGAAGCGCCCGGTCCCACAGGCCATGTCTAACAGACTCACGTCGCGCTGATCTTTGTCGTCCACATACTCTGAGATGGGGACAAGTGCCTGCCTGCGCATGGCGTCTGCGGTGCCTGCGAACAGCGTCTCTACCTGTGTGTCATAAAGGTTGGCAGAGTCTTCTGAGAGCCAGCCATCGGTCTGGAAGTGAAAATTCTGAAGGTAGTAGCGAGGAAAGTGCTTGGCTTTCGCGCCGATGTTCACCTCCGAATGGCGTTTGTCCATCCGACGTTCGTCGACTTTCTTCGCGTCCAGAAAAAAGCGGATCGCTTTGTCGATCGGTTTTCTGGGATCGGTTCCGACCTCCGGTGCTTTGTAGATACCTGCTTCGATATTCTGATAGTCGCGTTCGAACAGCGCGCGGATCGATTGCAGGATATCCGGCAATTTTGGGATTGGCGCTGTGGGCTTGAAGGGTGCATCGCCTGGTCGAGTAACCGGACCGCGTAAGCGATTGACCGCGGCATAATGCCCGGCATACCAGGCCACACGGGCGCCTTGTTCCGCCGCATATCGTAGTCGCGCGATTGGACGCGCGAAGGGACGCAGCATGTTGGTCACTCCCTCCTGAAAATGCCTACGAGCTCAATATGGGGCGACCAGAGGAATTGGTCCAGAGGGGTGACAGATTCCAGCCGATAGCCCCCATCAATCAATGTTCGTGCATCCCTGGCAAATGTCGCTGGATTGCAGGAAACCGAGGCGATCACAGGGATCGACGACGTCGCCAACGCCTCGCACTGGGTCGCCGCGCCCGCGCGTGGCGGGTCAATCACAGCGGCATCGTAGCTGTTCAGTTCATCATGCCGGAGTGGCCTGCGCGCCAAATCCCGGCGTTCAACCCCCAAAGGCTTCAACCCCACGCGGGGGCCCTGACGGCGAACAGCGAGTTCCAATGCTGCACATTGTGCCTTCGCTCCCTCAACTGCGTGGACCTTGTGGCTGCCTGCCAGTGCCAGAGAAAAAGTCCCGCATCCGGCAAACAGATCGACAATGGTTGCTCTCCCCTTGAGGGCCTCTACGACGAGGGAGACCATGGTTTCCTCACCAGATTTGGTCGCCTGCAGGAAGGCTCCCGGTGGTAGGGCCACCTCAATGCCTGCGAGGTCGAGCACTGGCGGTCTGCGTTCTGTGAGAATGTCTCCATCCCATGTCAGTCGCGCAATGTCCGCTTTTGCAGCCCCGTCGGCGAGAGTTTGGCGCAAGGCCAGATCTGGATCTGCTTTCCCTCCGGTGACCGACACGTCAAGGCCCGACGCGGTCACCGTGACACTCACGCTTGCTTTGCCTTTGCGTGTCAATCCGGGGCCAACCAGTTCCCGCAAGGCTGGCATAGCCGCTTCAAGCTCTGGCACCAGGACCGGACAAGATGCGACATCAACAATCGTGTGGGTCGCGCGCTCAAAAAAGCCAAAGCGAACAGTCTTGCGTGTACGCATCGCCGCAAAGGTGGCTCTGCGACGGGTGCCGGGTGCGCAAGGGATGATCTCTGCGACCGGTGCATCAATTCCCTTGCTCTCAAGGGTGCGCACCAGCTGATCCCGCTTCCAAGTGAGATAGCTTGGCTCACTTTGGTGCTGAAGCGCGCAGCCTCCACAGGTTCCAAAATGGGGGCAGTGTGGATCGGTGCGGTCTTGCGACGGCGTGAGCACCTCCAACAATGTGCCGCGGTCCTCGACAATATCGGCCCGCACTGTCTCACCAGAAAGTGTGCGCGCGATATAGATTGGTCCCGCATCAGCACGAACCACGCCATCCCCCTGGGCGCCGACATGGTCGATTGTCAGGCTAGCTTCGCTCATGACCTCTCCGCATAAATCAGAAATTCTTTGTTGCCGTCACTGCCTTCAATGGGACTGTCTATCAGACCTATGGCCATCCAGCCCATCTCATTCTCAAGCCAGTCTTCGATGCGTTTGCAGACTTGGGCGTGCAGCCTCGTGTCTTTCAAGATACCGCCCTTACCAACCTTTCCGGGGCCCACTTCAAACTGGGGCTTGATCAAGGCGATAAGCTTGGCACCCGCGCGGGCTAAACTCAGAGGGGCGGGCAATGCTTTTTCCAGACCGATGAAACTCACATCACTGACAATGAGATCAATCGGCTCTGGGATGATATCCGCAGTCAGGTCTTTTGCGTTTGTCTTCTCCAAGGAGATCACACGGGCATCTTCAGCCAGTTCAGGCGCAAGCTGTCCATGGCCGACATCAACCGAATAGACTTTCGCGGCCCCATTTGCGAGCAGGACTTGTGTAAACCCGCCTGTTGATGCGCCGACATCAAGCGCAACCAATCCTTCAGGGTTCACCGGAAAGGCATCAAGAGCGCCCACAAGCTTCAGTGCGGCACGCGACGCCCATTGTGCACGCATTCCGTTAATGCTCAATGATGCACCTTCTGAGACTGATTGGGACGCTTTAGACGCAGGCTCGCCATCAATCCGTACATGCCCCGCCTTTATGGCAGCCTGGGCCCTCGCACGAGTTGGCATGAGCCCACGTTCAACCAGAGCGCGGTCCAGCCGCACGGTCATGAGCTCAGGACTTTCCGGGAAGAGCGTTTGCGCGTTCTGCAGCCAATGAGACCAGCGCACTTTCATGACCGAGTGCGGTCAGGGCTGTCGCTGCGATGTTCGGCGCCGTCAGACCAGCAGCAACGTACATCGCGTCGGGCTTGTCGTGATCCTGGAAGGTGTCAGGCAGGGTCAGCGTCCGCACCTTAAGGCCGCGATCCATCAGGCCGTTATTGCTCAAGAACTCAAGGACGTGGGCTCCAAAACCGCCCACAGAGCCTTCTTCCACGGTGACCATAACCTCATGTTCGCGGGCCACGCGGGCAAGAAGCTTTTCATCCAGGGGTTTGGCAAACCTTGCATCAACGACCGTGGTCGAAATGCCCTGAGCGGCCAGCTCATCGGCGGCTTTCATGGTCTCTTGAAGACGGCAGCCGAGCGAGACGAGGGCCACCGTAGTGCCTTCGCGCATGACGCGACCTTTACCGATTTCCAGTGGCGCACCAATTTCGGGAAGCTCAATGCCTATGCCCTCACCGCGGGGATAGCGGAAGGCGCTGGGACGATCATCAATCTCAACGGAGGTCGCCACCATATGCATGAGTTCGGCTTCGTCAGCCGCCGCCATTACAACGAAATCCGGCAGGCAGGTGAGATAGGTAATATCGAAAGAGCCTGCATGGGTCGGGCCGTCGGCGCCAACAAGCCCGGCGCGGTCGATCGCGAAGCGGACCGGCAGCTTCTGGATCGCCACGTCATGTACGACCTGGTCATAGGCGCGCTGCAGAAATGTAGAGTATATGGCCGCATAAGGTTTCAAACCCTCCGTTGCCATGCCCGCCGCAAAAGGGACCGCATGCTGCTCTGCAATCCCGACATCAAAGGTGCGATCCGGGAAGGTTTTTGCAAATTGGCCCAGCCCCGTGCCATCGGGCATTGCCGCCGTCACAGCAACGATCTTGTCGTCTTTCTCCGCATGTTTCATCAGAGATTTAGCAAAGACGCTCGTATAACTTGGCGCATTAGAGGGCGGCTTAGACTGGGTACCTGTGATCACGTCGAACTTGCTGACACCATGGTACTTGTCCGCAGATTCTTCGGCCGGCGCATAGCCTTTGCCTTTCTGCGTCACCACATGGATGAGGATCGGTCCTTCATCCGCGTCCCGCACATTCCGCAAGACCGGCAGAAGGTGATCCAGATTGTGCCCGTCAATCGGGCCCACATAGTAGAAACCCATCTCTTCAAAGAGCGTTCCGCCAGTCGCCATGCCGCGGGCATATTCTTCGGCGCGGCGTGCTTTTTCCTCAAGAGATTTCGGAAACATCTCCGCGATATGTTTTGCAAAGTGCCGGAACCCGCGATAGGTGCCGCCGGAAATCAGACGTGCCAGGTAGGCACTCATCGCGCCTACGGGCGGCGCAATGGACATGTCATTGTCGTTCAAGATCACAATCAAGCGGCTGTCCATGGAGCCTGCATTGTTCATGGCCTCATAAGCCATGCCAGCGCTCATCGCACCGTCTCCGATCACAGCGATAACATTGTTCTTCTTGTCTTGCAGGTCACGGCCAACAGCCATGCCAAGGCCCGCGGAAATCGACGTTGACGAGTGCGCCGTCCCGAACGGGTCATACTCACTCTCTGCCCGTTTGGTGAAGCCGGACAGGCCACCGCCCTGACGCAGGGTGCGGATACGGTCCCGACGTCCTGTCAGGATTTTGTGCGGATAGGCTTGGTGGCCTACGTCCCAGATGATGCGGTCATCCGGCGTGTTGAAAACGTAATGTAGGGCGACCGTGAGTTCGACCACCCCAAGGCCTGCACCCAAATGACCGCCGGTGATGGACACCGCTTCAATCAGTTCCTGACGCAGCTCATCTGTGATTTGAGGAAGGTCGTCGTCATCATGCGCGCGCAGGTCCGCCGGGATTTTGATCCGGTCCAGCAACGGCGTCTTACTCGTGGTGGTCACTCTGGCTCTTCTCTGACTCTGGCTTGTCGACTTTAACCTAGGGCGATACCGAACCGGAATATCCGGTCCGTGATTGCAGTGCCTCATCTTCTCTTCAGCGTACGGCGAATTAAGGGCCGAGGTAAGGCCGCATTGCGCCGCACCTCTTCACGCGCTGCGGTTTATAACGAAGCTTGTTGCGCTGCGCAAAGAATCTGCCTTTTCATCAAATAAATCAAGGTGTTGAATAGCCTGATCTGCGAGCATTCCGGCCTGTTCGCGTGCCCTTTCCGGCCCCAGAATTGTGGCAAAGGTGGCCTTTCCCTTCGCGCGGTCTTTGCCAGCGGTCTTTCCGAGGGTTTCGCTGTCGCCCTCTTCATCCAGCAAATCGTCGATGATCTGGTAGGCGAGGCCTAAATCATGGGCATAGGCATGCAGCGCATGATGGGCATCTTTAGATGCTTTGCCCAAAATTGCGCCAGATTCACACGCAAAGGCGATCAAAGCCCCCGTTTTGAGCTGTTGTAGGCGGGTGAGAGCCCCAATATCCAAAATGGTCCCTTCACTTGCCATATCGATCATCTGACCACCAACCATGCCATGGGTCCCCACGGCTCTGGCCAGCCCAAGGATGAGATCACAGCGCACGCGATAATCGTCATGGGTGTCGGCGTCACCCAAAATCTCAAAGGCAAAGGTTAAAAGCGCGTCGCCTGCTAAAACGGCAGTGGCCTCGTCAAACGCCTTGTGGGTCGATGGTCGGCCCCGTCTGAGGTCATCATCATCCATGCACGGAAGATCGTCATGAACGAGCGAATAGGTGTGCACGCATTCGATGGCTGCTGCGGTACGGAGCGCCCTGTCTTCGCTCACTGTAAAGAGCTTGGCCGCTTCGCACGCGAGATAAGGCCGGAAGCGTTTGCCGCCGCCAAGCGTCGCGTACCGCATGGCTTCTGCAACACGGCCTTCCGGTCCCTCAGGCATGGGGAGCAGACGGTCCAAAAGCAGCTCAACATCAGCTGCTGTGTCTTCCATTGCTTGGGTGAGGCTCAAGTCGGCCATGGCTCACTCGATATTTGCAGGCTCTGCGCCCACATCACCATTCGCGGAAAGAGTGATCTTTTCAACCTTAGCCTGTGCCGACTGCAGGCGGGCTTCGCAATGGGCCTTTAAAAGGTTTCCACGCTCATAGAGCTCTATGGATTTTTCCAGTTCAGCTTCACCGGACTCAAGTTGGCGAACAATTTCTTCCAACTCAGCGAGGGCCGCCTCGAAACTCATTTTTGCGATATCGGCTGGTGCCGCTGATTTACTGGTCGCCATGGCGTCCTCCGATTGGTCTTCCGGTCTCGAGCTTATGCGTCTTGGCCCATTAGGGTGGCCACATGAGCGCTGGTGCTCCGCGCGAGTGCGCCTAAGTCATAACCTCCCTCAAGGGTCGAAACAATGCGACCTTCACACGCATTTTGGGCCACATCCATCAACTCCTTGGTTACCCAGACATAATCGGGTTCAGTGAGATTGAGCCCGGCCAGAGGATCGTCCGCATGGCCGTCAAATCCCGCTGAAATAAACAAGATGTCCGGGTCAAAAGTCCTCAAAGCCGGGAGAATCACTTTGTCAAAAGCCGCCCGGAATGCGGTGCCGTCTGCCCCTGACCCCAGAGGCACATTGACGATGTTGCCAACGCCGGTCTCACTTGCCGCACCGGTGCCTGGATAGAGCGGCGATTGGTGGGTGGAGGCATAGAAGAGGTTTTCATCTGCTTCAAACATGGCCTGGGTGCCATTGCCATGATGGACATCGAAGTCGACCACGGCAGCTTTCAGCAGACCGTATTTCTCCCGCGCATAAAGCGCACCGACAGCCACATTGTTGAAGAGACAGAAACCCATCGGCGTTTCAGGCTCTGCGTGATGGCCGGGCGGGCGCACGGCGCAGAAGGCATTCTGCGCCTGACCGGATGCCACAGCGTCTACAGCTCGGCAGACAGCACCGGCGGCTCTTAGGGCTGCCTCGCCAGAGCCCGGCGAGATGGCAGTATCTGCATCAATGTGCGCACTACCCTTTGTGGGCATGCTCGCTAGCAGGTCTTCAACATGGGCAGGTGGATGCACGCGCGCTATATCCTTCACGGTCGCCCTTGGTGCTTCATCTCTCTGGAGCGCCTCAAACTGTGGATCATCCAGCGCATCCAACACCGCACGCACCCGGGCAGGACTTTCCGGGTGCCCGACAGGGGTCCGATGTTCCAGGCATGCGTTGTGGCTAAGAAGGAGTGTCGTCATACTTTCAAGTGTCGCGTGGGTTCAGGCGCGTTTCAAGCGCAAGCTAAGCCGATGCGCAAACGTACCAGTCGACACCCTTTTCGTCCCGGCTCACGGTTGCGTCCCCGCGCGCCACAAGACAGGACAGGTGGGCAAGGCTTTCGCCGGTCGCCATGAAGAATACGTCCGGGCCGATCTCGCGTTTGAAGAGAGCGGGAAACACATCAATGGCCCGCTTTGGTTCTGCGAGCATTTCCAGAAGTTTCGCAAGCCCCTCTTCATGCCCCTCCACCAGTGCATCAAGTCGGGTGTGAAGACCGTAGAAGGGCTCGTTATGCGCAGGGAGTACCAGAGCATCAGCGGGCAGCGCAGCCTTCAGCTTCTTACAGCTATCAATCCATTCCTGCAGCGGGTCCGCATGGGCTTCAGTCGGGTGAAGGCTGACATTGGACGAAATGCGCGGCAGCACCTGGTCTCCTGAGATCAACACGTTCAATTCTTCGCAAAAGAGGCAGACATGTTCCGGCGCATGGCCAGACCCCACGATCACCTGCCAGGTGCGACCACCCATTGTGAGTTGGTCGCCATCTTTCAACCGCTTAAAGGCATCAGGCAGACGGGAAACCCGCTCCCCAAAACCTCCGAAGCGCTTGGCATAGGACTCTACGGCGCGGTCTGAAAACCCAGCAGCGCGATAAAAGTTGCGGCCGTCCTGAGGCGCCTCTTTCCCTGTGTCAGCGACCAGCGTACGGCACATCAGATAGTCTGTGCGGGACATCTCGAGAGCGACATCGAACTCCCGCGTAATCCACCCTGCAAGGCCCACATGGTCGGGATGCAAATGAGTCACGATCACCCGCTTGACGGGCCTACCACCCAGCTTTTCATTGAAAATGTTGCGCCAGGAGGCCTTTGTGGCATCGTCATTCACACCTGTGTCGACGATCACCCAGCCGTCACTGTCATCGATGAGCCAGAGGTTGATGTGATCGAGGGCAAAAGGAAGCGTCATGCGCACCCAATAGATGCCAGGGGCGACCTTACGAATGTCACCTGCCTCGGGTATGCCCTCGACTGGGTAGCTCAAACCTTTTTCATCGACTTCCGCCAACGACACGTCACTCATAGGATATTATTCCCAAAAATTGCTGTTGGGCGGAGTGTGCCGAGTGTCAGAGCAGAGGTCAAACGCCGGAAATCGGCCTCAGGCGCCCAATTGTTGCTCATCGAGAGCGAAAAGCGAGGCCGCCCCTGCCGTCACCGGGGTCACGAGACCCGCGCATGCTGGCAAGGTATTTTCCGCAAAGAAGCGCGCTGTGGCTTTTTTTGAAGCGAGGTACGAATCGTCCGGGCTCTCAACAGCAGCGAGAGCGCCCCTGGTGAGATAATGTCCACCTGCCACATTCCCGAAAAGCTTGGCGTAGGGTGTGGCGCCAGCCAGACAGTCCTGGACGCTGCTTTTGCCGGTCTCCAACATCCAGTCGGTCGCTTCTTCCAATGCATCTAACGCATCGGCCAGAGCGTGTCCGGCAATATTCAAGTCTGCGTCATTATGTGCGGCGGCAGTTTCTGCGGTCTCCCGGATCTCTGCGAGATAGGCTTTGACGACTTCTCCATCGCCCAGCGGCAGCTTGCGGGAGACAAGGTCAATCGCCTGAATGCCATTTGTGCCTTCATAGATCGGCGCGATACGGGCATCACGATAGTGTTGGGCTGCGCCCGTCTCTTCGACAAAGCCCATGCCGCCATGGATCTGCAGACCGATGGAGGCGACCTCGACACCCACATCAGTGCTCCAGGCCTTGGCGATGGGCGTGAGCAGATCTGCGCGCGCCTGCCCCACAGCCTTCGCCGCGTCATCCGCACCGGCATGGGCAGTGTCGATTGCAACCGCATTGGCATAACAAATGGCCCGAGATGCCTCTGTGAGCGATTTCATGGTCATGAGCATACGACGGACATCTGGGTGGCCGATGATGGGGCCCATTTCGCCTGCCGGAACATCCATGCCTTCTGGTCGACCCTGCTTGCGGTCCAATGCGTAAGCCAGCGCCTGCTGATAGGCGCGCTCCGCAACCGCCACACCCTGTATGCCAACGAACAGACGGGCGTTGTTCATCATCGTGAACATGCAGGCCAGGCCCTTATTTTCCTGGCCGACCAGATGGCCGACAGCGCCGCCCTCTTCGCCAAAGGACATGACGCAGGTGGGGCTGCCATGAATGCCAAGCTTTTCTTCCAGACCAATGCATTTCGCGTCATTGCGCGCGCCAAGGGATCCATCTTCATTGACGAGGACCTTTGGCACCAAGAAAAGCGAAATTCCACGAGTGCCTGCTGGTGCATCCGGCAGACGGGCCAGAACCAGGTGAATGATATTGTCGGTAAAGTCGTGATCGCCATAGGTGATAAAGATCTTCGTGCCTGTGATCAGGTAGGTCCCATCGGCCTGAGGCTCAGCCTTTGCTTTCAGTGCATTCAGATCCGACCCTGCCTGAGGCTCCGTCAGGTTCATCGTGCCCGTCCATTCACCAGAGATCAGTTTCGGCAAGTAGGTTGCCTTCTGCTCTTCTGTGCCGTGAGCCGTCAACGCTTCAACGATGCCTTGCGAGAGAAGCGGACACAGGCCAAAGCCCATGCTGCCGGCATTCCACATTTCCTGCAGAGCGGCCGCGAGCACAACCGGGAGCCCCTGGCCGCCATATTCGGGACTTCCCAAAATGGAGCCCCAACCCGCCTCGACCCACTGCTTGTAAGCGTCTGCATAGCCAGGCGAGGTCACAACACCGTTGTCGGTCAGTGCAGGGTGCGTCTTGTCACCGGCGGCGTTGATCGGGGCAATCACATCAGCTGCGAGCTTGGACGCTTCTTCAAGCACCGCGTCGATCAGATCATCACTCAGGTCAGGAAAAGCGCCTGACACCTGCAACTTGTCCAGCCCGACGAGGGATTTCAGCGTAAATGCCATGTCCTGGACGGGTGCGCGATAGGTCATCTTTCTCTCCGGTAACTAAGCTCTTTGGACGTCTTATGGCCTTTGGGGCCTCTAAAGAGGTGGCCACCTTTTACTGTATTCTCGTACGAAGGCGAACCGTCTGGACCAGAAAATGGTGTAAAAGACGGTGCCGTCCAGGCTCAAACCCGCTTACTAACAATTTCCTCAACTAATCATGTCCCAAAACAGCTTAAATCATCGTCGAACTGCCCTCATAACAGGCGCCTCAGCCGGGATTGGGCGGGATCTCGCGCACGTGTTTGCGGAGAATGGTTTTGATCTTGTGCTTATCGCCCGTCGCGAAGAACGGCTGCAGGCGCTTGCCCAGGAGGTGAAGGGTAAATTCGACAGCACCGCTCATATCCTTGCGATGGACCTTACCGATCCGGATGCAGGGCAGAAGATTGAGGACCATCTCACCTCCGCTGACATTAACGTTGACGCGCTCGTCAACAATGCGGGTTTCACCGTGACCGGCCTGTTCAAAGACAGTCCGTGGCAAGACCAAGCGGATCTCATTCAGGTGATGGTGACCTCTGTCGCTGAGTTCTGCCACCGCTTCGCGCCCGGCATGGCCGAGCGCGGCTATGGCCGGATCATCAATGTCTCGTCTCTTGCCGGTCACTTGCCGGGCGCCGCCGGAGGTACACTCTACGCCGCTTCAAAAAGTTTTCTGATCAAAATGTCGGAAAGCCTCTCGCTCGAATATGTGAATGATAATGTGCATGTGACCGCGCTCTGCCCTGGCTTCACCTATTCGGAGTTCCATGATGTGGCGGGCAACCGAAGCGACGTCGCCAAGATGCCCAATATCCTCTGGATGGATTCCATGACCGTTGCCCGGCAGGCCTATGATGCGGTTATGGCGGGCAAGCCTGTTTATATTAACGGGCGTATGAACCGGTTTGTCGCATTGCTCGCACGGCTCCTCCCACAGGTCCCTGTGCGCAAACTGATGGCACGCAATCAACGGAACGTAGGTCCCCGTGCTAACTGAGTTATTGTCCCCCACCGCAGAGAACCTGGCGCGCGCCGCTGGCGCCTTGCGCGCTGGCGCGCTTGTCGCGTTTCCCACAGAAACCGTCTATGGGCTGGGGGCGGATGCAACAAATGATGAAGCGGTGGCTGCAATCTTCGCAGCCAAGAAGCGTCCAACCTTTAATCCGCTGATTGTCCATGTGAAAGATCTCTGTGAGGCAGAGGCTTATGCGGACATTGATGATGTAGGGAAGTTGCTCGCAAAGCACTTCTGGCCGGGCGGGCTGACGCTGGTGGTGCCCCGACGGACGGACTGCCCTTTGTCTCTACTGGTCAGCGCCGGGCTCGACACAGTGGCCCTCAGGGTGCCTGCGCATGATGTGGCACACCGCCTGCTTGATGCTGCCGCGCGACCGCTTGCGGCGCCCTCCGCCAATCCTTCCGGACGTTTGAGCCCTACCGAAGCTATCCATGTGATAGAGGGTCTTGGTGGCGAAGACGCGCTCTCCTTTGTGCTTGATGGAGGCCCCTGTAGCCTTGGGCTGGAGTCGACGGTGGTTGGTCTCCCAAAAAATGGTCCGTCAACCCTGCTTCGGCCCGGTGCCATTCCACGTGGTGAGATTGAAGCGGTTCTGGGGCATCCGCTTGAAGATCCGGACGCACCGGGCGGTGAAGAAGGGCGCTCTTCACCCGGCATGCTGGCAAGCCACTATGCGCCGAGCGCCTCGCTTCGCCTCAATGCCACCGAATGCAGTGAGGACGAAATGTTGCTGGGATTTGGTGAGGTAGACTGTGCGCTCAACCTCAGCCGCAACGGCGATGTGCGCGAAGCCGCCGCCAATCTTTTTTCTATGCTGCGGAGGCTCGATGCTGAAGCAGGCGGCAAAAGCCTTGCCGTGAGTCCCATCCCTATGGACGGTCTTGGCGAAGCGATCAATGACCGGCTGGCGCGGGCTGCTGCACCGCGGGATTAAGCAGCTGGGTCTTGCCCAATGAGCAAGGTTGGGATGCCATGGGTCTCCGGCTTAACCGTCGCCACAAGTGTTCCCTTCTTCCGTCCGGTACGCACCTCTGACACGTCTACCCCTGTTTGGGTGAGGCGTTCCTGCATGAGGGCCAAGTCCGGCGCGCGATAGGCGATGCCCCAAAGACTATCCTTCTCTGGCACTTCATCCTTTGCCGTTGGCGTCACGACTTCGAGCGTGACATTGCCGACGCGGAAGAAGAGCTGGCGCACGCCCCATTTCTCGATCGTGTGATCGAGCGCAAGGCGCAAGCCCAACTGTCCTTCGAAGAAGGCGATGAGCTCATCCGGCCTTGGCGTATTGACGACTACATGGTCCACCGCATCAACTGCGGCGCGTCCACTTACACCTTCTGCCGTTTGAGCCAGGGGAATGGCTAGCGGGTCGTCCTGCTCAATGACAAACATGAAGAGGCCGCCGGTCTCATCCGGGGAAAGCATAACGTTCCGCCAGGAGCGCTCATTGCCTGCCGCGTCCTTCGCTCCACCTGGAATGGGGTCGGTTGGATTGAGACCGGCTGCTTTCAGGTGCCGCACGCAGGCGTCCGCGTTCACAGTCCCGAAGACCAGCCCCATCAGGCCCTCGCCCTCCTCATCCAGCTTTGTGCGGATCATATCCGCGAATTGGCCCTCGCCGGTCGCGGCCACAAACTCAAGATAGGTGTTTCGCAAACGGTAGATGAGATTTGAGGAGCCAAGTCCTGGATGCTCCCCTTCCCAGGAAGGTTCGCGCCCCAGAATGTGTGTATAGGTGGATTTGGCGGCAGCGAGGTCCCGCACAGCGATGATAATATGGTCAATCGTGTCAATCATGGCCTCAAGCCTACTTGGCCTTCTCCTCCCGGCCAAGCTTGCATTTCCGCCACAAAGTCTGCACGTCTGCTAAAGTAAGAGCGTCAAGAGGAGTATCCACGCCACATGCCTGCTGCCGAAACTCAAAGCCCCCGACTGGAGCTGGACGACTTGCCAGAGCTTATTGAACGCTTCCATGTTCCTGGAGCGTCCATCGCGGTCTGGCAGGATGGAGTGCTGTCTGAAGCAGCTGTCGGTGTGGCCAATATGAACACGGGTGTTGAGGCCACAACAGACACGCTTTTCCAGATCGGCTCCATCACCAAGCTCTACACCACCGCTTTGGTGCTGCAACTGGTGGATGAAGGTCTGCTCACCCTTGATGAGCCAATCCGGAAATGGCTGCCGGATTTCAAGGTAGGAGATGCTGAGACATCAGCAAAAGTCACGCTTCGTCACCTGCTCACCCATACAAGCGGGATTGATGGCGATTATTTTATCGATGCGGGGCGCGGCGAAGACCGGATCGAGAAATTTGTTTCAGCGTTGGGTGAGTTGCCAAATCTCTCGCCGCTTGGACATATGTTTGCCTATTGCAATGTTGGCTTTGTCATTGCGGGCCGGGTGATTGAGAAAGTGACGGGCCTTCCCTGGGATAAGGCGATGCGGACCCGCATCGTCAAAAATATCGGCACTCCTGCCTTCTCCACACTGCCTGAGCAGGCCATGCGTCACCGAACGGCAATTGGGCATCTGGGCACACCGGGCAAAGGGCTGATGGTCTCGCCTATCGCCTACCTGGCGCAATCCAATGCGCCCGCAGGCTCAATGCCGATGGCACCTGCTCGGGACGTCGTGGCATTCGGACGGACGATGATGGATGAGGGTCTTGCGCCTAATGGGCACCGACTGATGTCAGCAGAGAGTGCTGCTCTCTACAGGAGAGAACATCGCGTCTGCCCACCAGGTGGCTCGCTCGATGGGATTGGGCTCGGTGCCTTTCTCTGGAACTGGGGCGGTGATGGGTATGATGTGTTCGGCCATGATGGCTCGACCATCGGGCAGGCAGCCTTTCTGCGCATTCACCCCAAGAGCGGAACGATTGTTGTGCTGCTTACCAACGGGGGCGATGGCAAAGGGTTGGCGCAGATCCTTCTGACGCGCATTTTTATGTCGACCGCAGGAGTGGCGCCCCCGGCGAAACCATCACTTGTGGATACGGACGAACAACTCGGCCCCTATGTGGGCACCTATGGCAAGACCAGCGAGACAGCTCATGTAAAGCTCAAAGAGGGATCCCTCTATGTGACGATCCAGCCGAGTGCCAATTACGGTGTCATTGGCAGTGGCGGAGAAATTGAACTCCAATCGGTTGGCGAAGGACGTTTTGTCGGGACCAATCCCGGCATGTCGCAGTCGGTCAATTTCAACTTCCTGGAGGCCGACGGCGACGGCAAACCACGATATCTCTATTCCGGCGTGCGGTCCTTCACGCGGGTGGACGACTGATATGGGTGCTGAGCTTCTTGCACAGATCCGCGCTATCGTTGGCGAGAGTGCCCTGACGATCAATGCGGACGACATGGCGCCCTATCTTGAAGAGCGGCGAGGCCTCTATGTCGGCAAGGCCGCTGCCATTGTGCGCCCTGGATCGACAGAAGAAGTCGCGGCGGTGATGAAGCTTGCTCATGAGACAGGGACTATCGTGGTGCCGCAGGGCGGCAATACAGGTCTTGTAGGCGGGCAAACGCCTGATCAGAGCGGAGAGGCCATTGTCCTCAACCTGAGCCGCATGAACGCTGTCCGTTCCCTCGATGCGGAGAACAATACGCTGAGTGTCGATGCGGGTGTAACGCTTGCAGCAGCGCAGGAGGCGGCAGCGTCTGCCTCGCGGCTCTTTCCGCTCAGCCTTGCGTCCGAAGGAACCTGCCAGATCGGCGGAAACCTTGCGACCAATGCTGGCGGGACAGGGGGTCTTCACTATGGCAATGCACGCGACCTGGTGTTGGGTCTGGAAATCGTGCTTGCAGATGGGCGGATCTGGGATGGCATGCGCGGTTTGCGCAAAGACAATACGGGCTATGACCTCAAACAGATTTTTTTAGGTTCAGAGGGGACGCTCGGCATCATTACTGGCGCGGTGCTCAAACTCTTTCCCGTACCTAAGTCACGCGCGACAGCGATCGCTGCAGTGCCTACACCGGCTGCCGCTGTTTCCTTGCTCCGCCATGTTGAAGCCGAAAGCGGTGGCGCCATCACCAGTTTCGAGCTGATGCCCCGCATCGGCATTGAGATGGTGTGCGCCCATGTGCCGGGGGCTCGAGACCCGCTCACCGCACCCTCGCCCTGGTATGTGCTTGTGGAACTGTCCTCCGGCAGCAATGGCGATGACCTCAACATCCTTCTGGAAAGATCGCTTGCGAGCGCTGTTGAGCGGGCATGGGTGTCTGATGCGGTTGTTGCTCAGTCAGACGCCCAGCGATCGGCGTTCTGGCAGATCCGCGAAGCCATGTCGGATGCGCAGCGTCACGAAGGCGGCGGCATCAAGCATGACGTGTCCGTGCCGATTTCAAACATCACCCGCTTCCTCGAGCGCGCGATAGAGGCGGTACACTCTGAACTGCCGGGAATTCGACCGGTTCCCTTCGGCCATCTTGGAGACGGCAATATTCACTTCAACCTGAGCCAGCCCATGGGGATGGACACGGAAGCTTTCCTCGCTCACTGGACCCGCTTCAACCAAATCGTTCATGGGATCGCGCTTGACCTCAATGGGTCGATCAGCGCTGAACACGGCATCGGGCAGCTAAAGCGCGATGAAATGGCAGAGCTTAAATCAGACGTTGAGTTGGACCTGATGCGCACGCTCAAGCGCACGCTTGACCCAAAGGGCATTCTCAATCCTGGAAAAGTCGTGAGTGTCTGACGCGGTCAGGCTTTGGCCGCGTCCGCTTCCTTCAAGAGCAATGAACCGTCAGCAGTTGGCCCGCCATCTGCGCCGCCTGAGAGGAAATCGCCGATGGGCAGGTTTTGCGCAGGCACGATCAGAACCTTATCTACCCGCGGCCCGTCCATATCGGCCACTTCAAAGCGGTAACCGTTCCAGGCGAAATAGTCACCCTCTGTCGGCAAGCGTTCAAACCAGTGGAGCATGACACCAGCCAGCGTGTTCACATCGCCCGTGTTGTCGCCGGGCAGGCTTGTCAGCATCAAGAGACGCTTCACTTCATCAACGGACACGACCCCGTCCACAAAGTAGGAGCCGTCTTCCCGCTGTATGATGGCGGTATTGTTGCCAGAGGCATTGGCAGATGTATCGCCCACCATGGCGAAAAAGATCTCGGCCATGGTTAACGTGCCGACAATGTCGCCATATTCATCGACGATGAAGCACATGAACTTGTTCTCCGCCTGAAGCAGGCTCAGCGCTTTCAAAACAGTCGACGTCCGCGGCACGTAGAGCGGCGCGGTCATGCGTGCAAACAATGCATCATTGGTCGCTTTCTCGATATTCGAAAACAGATCCTCCATGCGAACCATGCCGACTGTTGGTCCGTCGGGGCCCTTACGGACTGGATAGCGCTGATTTTCGTTCGCGCGAATGAGGGCCATGTTTTCGGCAAAACTTGCTTCGGTATCAAGCCAGACCAGTTGCGTGCGCGGCCGCATTACTTCGCCGACGCGGGTGTCACCCAGTCGCAGAACGCGATTCACAATGTCACGTTCAACGCTCTCGACGGCGCCGGTCGCCACACCCTCTTCCACCAAATGCTTGATTTCTTCTTCCGTTACCTCAACCACATCCTGGCCCGTCGCGCCATAGGCTTTCAGAACAGACTCCGTTGAGTAGGACAGCAGCGATACAACAGGGGACAAGGCCCGGGTGACGGCCACCATCGGGCGGGCAATCTTGATTGCAATGCGCTCTGGGTTTGAGAGAGCGACGCGCTTCGGCACCAATTCCCCAATAATCAACGAGAAATAGGTGATAAGGACAACCACAAGGCCAAACGCGATGGGTTCACCATATTCAGCAAGCATTTCCCATTGACCGATCAGGGAGCCCAGCGGCGTCGCCAGCGTCGCACCACCAAAGGCGCCCGCAAAGACGCCGACCAACGTAATGCCAACTTGTACTGCCGACAGAAAGCGGCTGGGATCTTCATTCAGGGAAATGGCAAGCTCAATGCCGCCAGCACCGCTTTTCCCGGCCTCTTGCTGTCTTGTCAAAAGGCCAAGCAGACGCTGCCGCCTGGATGATACAATTGCCATCTCAGACAGGGAGAAAAAGCCATTCAGGAGGATGAGAACGGCGAGAATAACAATGTCGGCTGCCATGACGTCTCCAGAGTCGGATACATAGTATACAGCAGTTGTTTTTCAAGCGGAATCGCTTGGGCGGAGATTTCTTCCCGAGCGTCAAATAAGCCTTTGGCGCCAAGAATAGCCCTTTTGCGCGACCGGCCTTACCGGCTCAGAGAAGACTGAGTTGATCATCCTCAGGTGAGGCCTGTTTTGCGCCGTCTGCGGGCCCCTGATCCGCATCGGGATCAACGATTTGTGTCAATCCCACATCGTCTTCTGAAATCTTATTCACCCGCGGGCTGACAGGCATTGCCTGCATCACATCATCGGGGGCGGGTTTTAGGAACTCTGCAGCCTCTTTTGCCGATGTAGCTTCATTGTCCAGCCACGCGTCCCAATCTGCGGGGTCCAAAATGACCGGCATGCGATGATGAATTGGTGCCAGACGATCATTTGCAGCTATCGTGACCACTGCACAGGTTTCCAGTTCCGACCCATCCGCGCTTAGCCAATCATCCCATATGCCAGCCATCGCAAACGGCGCGCCATCGCTACGCCGAATGAGGTGGGGCTGCTTTGGACGCCCATCGCGCGCCTGCCATTCGTAAAAACCGTCTGCTGGGATAAGACATCGTCTGTGCCGGAATCCACCTCTGAAAGACGGTTTCTCATCAATCGTTTCCGCACGGGCGTTTATCAGAACGGATTTCGGCATCTCCTTCATCCAGGAGGGTACCAGTCCCCACCTCACCAGCCGGAAATGTCGCTTGCCTGCGACCAGCCGAACGATGGGTACAGGCTGTGTCGGCGCAATGTTATATCGTGGCGGAAAGTTGGGATGTTCCTCAAAATTGAAGAAGGCCCGCAGCTCTTCTGGTGAGCGTTCGATTTTGTAGCGACCGCACATAGGCTTGCTACTTCTTCTCAACAGCTTCAGTCGGATTTCCTGCTTCGGCCCAAGCCGTGAAACCGCCGCGCATATGCGCCACGTTTTTGAGACCGACGTCATGCGCGGCCTTACCTGCAAGAGCCGACCGCCAGCCTTTGTTGCAATAGAAGATGAACCGCTGGCCCTCTGCCTTAAACATTTCTTTGAAGTAGGGGCTGGTTTCATCCACCCAGAATTCAGTCATGCCCCTGGGCATGTGATAGGATCTGGGTATACGTCCCTCACGCCAGATCTCACGTATGTCCCGGACGTCGATCACGGTAACATGCGGTTTCTCATACAAGGCTTTGACGTCGTTCACGCTCAAACAGTCAATCTGGGTTTCAGCCGCATCAACGAGCTCTAAAATGGTGGGCATGAGCGAGATCCTCTTCAACCAAGCTAACATTTGGGGCGCATTGTATCACGCGTCCGGCGGTCTCCGCGAGGTTGATCCTGGCTGGTACCTGCCACCTTGATGAGATAGGGTGCGCCGTTTTCCATGAACGTGCTGGACCCCATGAGCAGACCTGCCTTGATTGAACTTAGCGATGTTTCGGTCCGCCTTGGCGGCCGGGAAGTCCTTTCGCATCTGGACCTTCAGGTAAACCGGGGCGAGATTCTCACCCTCATCGGGCCCAATGGTGCGGGAAAGACCACGCTTGCGCGCACCCTTCTGGGCATCCTGAAGCCCTCGTCAGGCCGTATCAGCGCCGATGAAGGCGCGCGGATTGGCTATGTCCCCCAACGCATGCAGATTGAGGTCGCCCTTCCGCTCACGGTGCGCCGTCTCCTGTCCCTCACCCGCGCTCATGATGATGATGAGATGAGCCAGAGCCTGAGAGAAGTAGGCGCAGCGCACCTGCTCGACCGGCAAGCTGCTGAGCTTTCCGGCGGTGAATATCAGCGTGTTCTTCTTGCCCGCGCCCTGCTCGGGTCGCCAGACCTGCTCATCCTGGATGAGCCCACAAGCGGAATTGATTTTGCTGGTCAGAGCGCCCTCTACGACCTTCTAGCGACCATCCGTCAGGAAAGAGGCTGCGCGATCCTGCTCATTTCTCATGATCTGCATGTAGTGATGGCGGCTTCTGACCGGGTTATTTGCGTAAATGGTCATGTCTGCTGCGAGGGCGCGCCGGAAGCGGTGACGAGCGACCCTGCCTATGTCGCCCTGTTCGGCCCTGGCCATGCCGAGTCTTTGGCCGTCTTCAAACACCATCATGACCATGTTCATGATGTGTCTGGCCATGTGCATGGGGAGGACGAGACCCATGTTTGAAGAGTTTTTTCTTCGCGCTCTGTTGGGTGGCATCGGGGTCGCGCTCATCGCCGGGCCACTCGGGTGTTTTGTGGTCTGGAGGCGCATGGCCTATTTCGGAGATGCCCTCGCCCATTCAGCACTACTCGGCGTTGCCTTGGGCTTCCTTCTTTCCATAGAGCCCGCCCTTGGCGTTCTGGTTGCCGGCGCTGTGCTTGCAGTCGCGTTTACGTTTCTTCAAAAGCAGCAACGCTTTGCGGCAGATACAGTTCTCGGACTGCTGGCTCATTCCGCGCTCGCCCTTGGCCTTGTCGCGCTTGGTTTCCTAGATTACTTGCGAATTGATCTTATGGGCTACCTCTTTGGCGATGTACTGGCGCTCTCCTGGAACGATGTGGTCCTCATTTATGTCGGTGCCGGTGTGGTCCTTGCCGGACTGCTCGCCATCTGGCGGAAGCTTCTCGCCGTCACGGTAGAGCCAGAGCTTGCTCAAGCTGATGGCATTCATCCGCTTACCATTCGGCTCCTCTTCAGTCTCTTGCTTGCGGTTGTTGTCGCGCTTGCTATGCAGGTCGTTGGGGTTCTGCTCATCACTGCGCTGCTGATCATCCCGGCGGCGGCGGCCCGACGTTTCTCCTCGACGCCCGAACAGATGGCGGTCCTCGCCGCCCTTGCGGGTGCCCTCTCCGTTGCTCTTGGGCTCGGGGGGTCTTTCTCCTTTGATACGGCCTCCGGTCCCTCGATCGTGGTGGCGGCGCTGCTGCTCTTTCTCGGCGCCAATGGCGCAGCTGCGCTTCTCCTGAGAGCCCGAAGCTAAGAAGCGCCGCCCACAAGACCTTTTTTGGCAGTTTTGTGCCAATATCAAGACAACCAAATATCAAGATCTAATCCCTACTTTGGGTTGTTGGGGTTGGCAGTTTCCGGCTGCATCGCTGCAGGTCGGAAATTATGCAGAGGCAAGATGGCGACGGACGTAGAAACATTCCGGGATGATATGGAACGTCCAGCGGGTGGCATTGGCTTTCCGCGCACGCTGCGTCTGCTCGTCCAGGGCAAAAACATCAATGAAGACACGCTTCTGGCCACCGACTATCTCAATCATTTTAACGAGATCGTGATGCTGCTGGAACTCGTTGCGGACATGCCCGATTGCCTCGAAGACGCGCTTGAATGGAAGCCAAAGAGCTATGAAAAACACTTTGAAGACTCCAGCTTTCAGAATAAGGCGCTCGCGATTTTTGCCTATGAAAACGCCCCGCGGCGCTACCGGGAACCTTTCGACCAGTTGGTGGAGCAAATGGATGCCACGGTCATTGCCGCACTGAAGGGCTTGAGTGCATCGTCGGACCTTGGTGACGCTGGAAAAACGCAGCTGCTTGTCTCACGGGTGACGACAAAGCTTCAACGCTTTGTTGATGTTGCAAGCGCTGTGATCCATGGGCGGGTCGAGACCTCCGGCCAGGATGAAATCGATACGCTGCTCTCTGAAATTGACGATGAAGAAGCAGCGCCAGAACCCGCCGCGTGGGAAACCGAAGCCCCTGCTCCGCTCGGCGCACAAGATGACGCAGCGTCTCAAGCCGAAATTGATGCGCTTTTTGACTAGCTGTGCATCAGCGCTTTCTGCACCCAAAGGACACTCGTTCTCGCGCCGGTCGGTGCTATAGTCTCCCCAACAAATATCACTAAGAATAACGACTCTGGGGAGACGATCATGACTTACAAACCTTTTGACCTGACAGGCAAAGTTGCCCTGGTGACAGGCGGCAATGGCGGCATTGGCCTCGGCATGGCAGAAGCCATGGCGGCAAGTGGCGCTGACGTGGCTATCTGGGGCACGAATGAAGAGAAAAATGCCAAGGCAGCAGAAGCACTCAAAGCACATGGGACAAAAGTCGCCGTGCGCCGCGTTGATGTTTCCAACGAACAGGAAGTCATTGACGGCGTCGAGGCGACCGTCGCCGAGCTCGGCCGTATCGATACTGTTGTGGCCAATGCCGGGATTGGCTTCGGATCACCCTCTTTCGTGGATATGACCACCGAGGTCTACAGGAAGGTCCTTGCCGTCAATTTAGATGGTGTTTTTTGGACACTGCGTGAGTCCGCACGGCACATGGTCGAGCGCTCAAAAGACGGTGACAAGGGCGGGTCCCTCGTGGGCATTGCAAGCCTTGCGGCGATTGAAGGGGCAGCGCGCAATCAGGCCTATGCAGCCACAAAGGGCGGCGTGATTTCCATGATCAAAGCCTGTGCGTCTGAATATGGCCGGTACAATATCCGCGCAAACGCCATCCTTCCTGGCTGGATTGCCACGGACATGACGTCCCAGGCACAGGCCGCACCAGCTTTCGCCGAAAAAGTGATCCCGCGCGTGCCGATCCGCCGCTGGGGTGAGCCAGAAGATTTTGGCGGTATGGCGGTCTATCTCGCGAGCGACGCCTCTACCTACACAACAGGCACGACCATGATCATTGATGGTGGCTACTCGATGTTCTGATCTGGCGGGGTATCTGCCGATTTGAATAAGGCCTGGGCGGAAACGTTCAGGCCTTTTTCATGCCTTCAATTGCGGCGCATTTCCTGCAGTTACCCGCTCATGATGCTGAATTATGTAAGAAATCGACAGCAACGCCTGGTTGACCTGTCCCAAATTGGGACAAAACAGCTGATGCGTCCTGCTATGGGGCTGGCCGCCCTTTTGATGGTCTCTTTCGCCTTTGTCGGCAGTGCCAACGGAGAGACCCGAAGCGGCGCCAGCGAGGGAGAAATGGTCCGTCTGGCCGAGATCCTGGGCGCGGTGCATCATCTCCGTGAGGTCTGCAATGCCAATGAAGGGCAGCTCTGGCGCTCCAAGATGCAAGACCTGTTGCGCTACGAGAAGCCCTCAACCGACATGAAAGAGCTGATGGTGGCACGCTTCAACCGCGCCTATCACCAACACCGGCTGGCCTATCCGCGATGTACGGGACAAGCGCGCACAGACGCCGCGCGTTTTCTCGATGAAGGATCAGGGCTGGCACAACGGTTGGCGGCCAGAACCCGTGGCTGAGCACTATCGATTAAGAATATCCCGGCTTTTTCAGCCTGAGATTAACCTTTGACCCAACTTGTGACGGGACAAAGCGGCGATATATGTTAAAAGGAACCCACGCTCTGTTCCAATTCGGGACAGAACACGACATGTTCCTAAAGGCAGCGCCAAAAGCTGCCTGTTTCAAGAAAGGCCGCCGCCGCTCATGGCCGACTCTCGCGACACTGCTGCCAACGATCTGCTTCACGAAGATGAAGAATTCGAATTCCCCCTTCCAGATGACGACGAGCAGCGCCGTATTGCTCTTCAGATATTCCTGGATGCCTGGGACGATGCTCTTGCAGAAGGCGTAAACCCGGACGTTCTCGCCAGCACAGCCATCTTTGCAGCATTCAGCGATATGGTGGAGACCTATGGCGAGGAAGCGGTAGGTGAAATGGCTGAAGGTATGAAGGCTCGCGTCCAACAGGGCGAATTCACGCTCAATCAGACCCGCCACTAGCTCTATTTATCCAATAAAACGGCGTTTCGCTGATTAGCGGAGCGCTGTTTTTGTTTGTCTGATGAGTGACCCGCGAAGCTCGCCCGGCATACCACCCCAGTTTCAGCTAAAAACCCATTTGGTTTCTTTGTCGCGTTTCCGGACGGAAAACTGGAAGCCCGCTGTTCCTGAAAACGCTTGCACCTCAGATCACCGCTTCGATCAGGTGCGGACCCTTCTCTCTCATACAGGCTGCAAACTGTTCGGCGAACTCTTCTGCCGTTTCGGCCCGCATGGAATTGACACCCATGCCCTGGCCCAGCTGCACCCAATCGAGTTCTGGGTTATGCAGGTCCAGCATGGACAGAGCTTTGGGACCCGGATTCTCCGCCCCCACGCGCATCAACTCAACATTGAGGATCGCATAGGACCGGTTGGCGAAGATCACAGTTGTGACGTCCAGTTTCTCTCGCGCCTGTGTCCAGAGCGATTGCAGCGTATACATGGCGCCCCCATCCCCATGGAGGCACACAAGCTTGCGATCAGGACAGGCCACAGCCGCGCCGGTTGCAACCGGCAGGCCTTGCCCAATCGCCCCACCTGTAAGTGAGAGGTGATCATGGGGTGCCGCAGTCGCTGTATAGATCGCTGGCCCGATGCCACTGGTCGCTGCTTCGTCAGAGACAATGGCGCCTTCCGGCAGGTAGTGTGCGACCACCTGTCCAGCGGTGAAGCTGTCGAGTTTCCCGGTCGGCAGCGCAGGCAATTCCAATTTAGCGACATTGATTGGTTCGGCAGGCGCGCCAATGGCTTCTGCCAACGCTTCCAGTGCACCTGTCCCATCTTCATGTGGATGGGACAGCACATTGATCTCGCAGCCTTCCGGCGTCATCCAGCTGGCTTTGCCGGGATAGGCAAAGAAGGAAACGGGTGGCTTGGCTCCCACAAGGATCAGCTGTTCTGTTCCGGCCAGATCTTCTTCTATCTGTTCTGAGAAGTAAGGCAAACGGTCCACCATGACCCGCCCAGCGCCACGTTGTATACGAGCTGTAAATGTGTCGCACATGATCCGCGCACCGGTTTTCGCAGCGATCCGCCCTGCAGCCAGCAGCCCGTCTTCTTTAAGGGCAGCCCCCCGGATCAGGATCGCCGTCTTCTTCTCATTTTTCAGCAGCGCGGCAATGCGATCAACTGCAGCGCCTTCAACAGCGGCAGGTCCGACAATGTCGAGCGCCGGTGAGGGTCCTTCCGCCTCAAGCCAGGCGGTATCTGCGGGCAGAACCAACGTGGCAATCTGACCGGGTGCTGACATGGCGGCCTGCACTGCGCGGGCACCATCCGCTGCAGCTGTCTTGGGCGAGGGCGATGAGTGATACCAACCTGATACGGGAGAGGCGAAGCCCTTCAGGTCAGACGCTAGCGGCGCATCATATTGGGCGTGGTAGGTGGCATGATCGCCCACAATGTTGACCAGTGGCGTATCAGCCCGGCGCGCATTGTGAAGATTTGCCAGCCCATTCGCCAGGCCAGGACCCAGATGAAGCAGTGTTGCCGCCGGTTTTTCCGCCATACGGCCATAGCCATCGGCGGCCCCAGTCACAACGCCCTCAAAGAGGGCCAGAATTGCCCGCATACCCTCAACTTTGTCGAGTGCCGCTACAAAGTGCATTTCCGATGTGCCCGGATTTGTGAAGCAGACATCGACGCCACTATCAACAAGCGTTCGGACAAGGCTTTCCGCACCATTCATGGATTTTCTCCCTGCGAATTTTTATGCCAGTTGTCGCCACATGCGCCCGGCTGTTTCTTCAATGATACACAGATCATGCGCCATAGCGCCATAGGACGAGATGTCCTCACAATGGAAACGCTGTCGAAGATTTTCTATCGGCGCATTCCCGGACGGAAAACCGTAAGCACACTTTTCCTGGGAATGTTCTTAGAGAGACAGCCAAAGTCTCAGCAGATGCCGTCGCTCTGCTGGATCTTCATGGTCTTCATAGTCCGTTCGGGCGTGGAGGTTTGTATGGTTCGACAAAAGCTGAATGTCGCCAGGTTGCAAATCCATATCGAGGAAAATGCCGGGTTCGGCGGCAATCTGTTCGTAAGTATCGAGCAATGCCTGCTCTTTTTCGGTGAAGGGCGCGACCTCTGCATGACGCACAGCCGAGCGAAAATAGTCCGAATGATAGAAAGTCCTGAGCTTACCACCTGCATAGCAGCAGGGGGTGATGGGAATGCTCCCTGGGGCGTCGCCCTTGGTCTCGCCCCGCGAATCCAACTGAAAAGGCTCAAACAAGCGCGCCACCAGGTCGGAACGTCGTTTAACAAGCTCATTGAAGACGGTGACGGAACTGACGATCCGGCTCTTGCCGCCTGACTTCGCTTTCTTGAGGCAGAGAAGCCCCACCACATCGGCGGCGTCACAGTGGTAATCAATGTTGGCGGATGTCTGATAAAGCCTGGCCATGGGATCAGCCTTTGAGGCATTGGTATCAGTTACATGGCCTAGCAGGTCGCCTTTCGGGTTTTGTCCGCCAGGTCTTCCCAGATGCAGGCCAAGGCACCAGAAAAAGAGTTCTGCCTCCTCCTGCGACCAACGCTCAACCGGCACGCCGCGCACGACCTGAAATCCAACGCCTTCGCCTACAGCCTCCCGCCATTCACGAATATGTGGGGCCAATGAGGGCAGCGGAAAGTCGTCGGCCAGAAGATCGCGCGGCTCTTTGCCACTTGCCTTGGCGACTGTTATAGCGGCCTCGATCTCTGAAATTTCGCCTTGGCTCAGGACGTAAGCCATCTCTTCCAAAGGGGGTAGATCACGACCGATCCAGGCTGCTGGGCTGGCGATCTCAGACGTGGTGACGGCCTCGTGGGGGCGATCAAAATAATGAAGTGCCTGCTCTCCAAAGGAGCGAAAGCCCCGTTGCCTGTCTGACATTCTGTCCTCCCCGCACCGAACGTGCGCACCCTAAGCGTGGGCAATCACCTAGTTCACGATAGTAGAAGCCGCCCAAGAATACCCGCCCCAAACAACACGATGATCGCCGCTGAGGCTTTATTCAGAAGAGCCAGTCCAGTGTCGGTCATGCGGTCGCGAAACAGGGAGACAAAGCCGGTGATTGCCGCCCACCACAAGACCGAGCCCCCAATCACAGAAGCCACGAGGATGCTTGCGCGCATATAGTCTTCCGTGCCGATGGTGAAGTCTGCAACACCGCCAAAAATCGCGACGAAACCCAGCATTGTGGCCGGATTGGTGATGGTGAGAAAAAAAGTGACGGAAATGACAGGCAGCAGATCACCAAGACTCCCTTCCGGCAGCTTGTCGTCCAGGTGTGGGTGATCAAACCAGGTGCGGACACCAAGCCCCAGCAGAAAGACGCCGCCCACCAGCTGCAGCCATCCGGAATAGGCCGTCACAAAGCTGATCACTGCCGTCACGCCGAATGCTGCGGCGATCGCAAACATGCCATCGCCAACCGCCGCGCCCGCGCCAGACGCGAACCCGTTCAGCATACCGTATTTCAATGTCCGGCGAATGCAGATCAGATTGACGGGCCCGATAGGTGCCGCAACGGCGACACCGATCAAAAGCCCGCTCAATATGAGGACCAATATATCCATGAGGCCTTACGTCAATCCGCTGTGCTTAGAGCACAACCACATCATTGCTTGGTGTTTCTGCATAGAGCTTTCTCACCAGGTCCTCCCTACGCGCCAATGCCGTTGACTGGTTGATGTAGCCCTTGTCGGTGAGTTCGCCCTTATCGACACTAGGCGGCTCCACCATTAACAGTGCTCGCTTGATGCGCGTGCTGGAGCCTGGGTTTTTCTGATTATGCGCGCGCAACCCATCCGCCAGAGTTTGCAGGATCTTTGGATGACGGACCAACTCTTCAGCCGATAAATCGCCATCGCCCGCGCAGGCCTGACAGGCCGCGATATTAGGGAAGCCCAGGATGCCAATATAGGATTCATCCAGTCCGGCGACCAACGCGTCATGCAAGATCCCGTTTGAGCTTTCCACCGTCTGCACACGCAGACGCCCTGCACTCACCCAGGTGCCCGTTGAAAGTTTGAAATCCTCGACCACGCGGCCATCAAACACCAGACCTTCAGCCGGATTGTCGGGATCAACAAATTTCGCTGCATCGCCCAGCTTGTAGAAGCCCTCTTCATCAAAGGCGTCTGCTGTCTTTTCGGGGTTTTTGTAGTAGCCCGTGGTGATGCAGTCGCCCTTGACGCGCACTTCATGCTTGGAGCCAGTTGGCACCATCTTGATCTCTACCCCCGGAAGCGGCAGGCCCAGAAGCCCCATCCGTTCCGTCGCCCAATGGACATTCATGATCGTCGGGGCTGTCTCCGTTGCGCCATAGCCTGACGACAAGATCATGCGTTCGCCAATCGTGCGGATGGAGACTTTTTGAAGACGATCATAGAGGTCCTGCGCCAGCGCTGCACCGCCATAAGACAGAAACTTCACACGGGAGAAGAAATTTTTAGCGAGCTCTTCATCCTCTTCCAAAGCAGCAATCAGCAGACCATAAGCCGCTGGTACATTGGAGTAGGTTGTCGGCGCGATCTCCCGCAGGTTCTCAAGCGTTTCTTCAAAGCCGCCGGGCACCGGACGTCCGCCATCAATGTAAAGTGTGCCGCCTGAAGTCAGCAGATTGTTCAAAACCGCATTGCCGCCAAAGCAATGGTTCCAAGGCAACCAGTTGAGCAGCACTGGCGGCTCCTCATCTTCATCTTTGATGATGAGATTTTCGCCCATCACCGAATTCATGCACATCATGCGATGGGTGGTGATGACCGCCTTGGGCATGCCGGTGGAGCCCGACGTGAAGAGATATTTGGACACCATGTCCCAGTGGAGTCCGGCATAACTTTCTTCGACAGCCTCTGTCGGCTCTGTAGCGACCAGCTCTGCATAGGTGATGTCGCAAGGCCCTTCACAGGCCACAACTGGAACGCCGGTGAGATCAAGGGCAGCAAGCGCCCTTTCAAATGGCCTTGAGTCCTGGACGAAGATCATCTTCGGCTGAATAAGGTCGACGACATATTTCAGCTTTTCATGATCAGAGCTCATGAGGGAATAGGATGGCGAAACAGGTACGGCGGGTGCGCCCGCCAAAATCGCTCCATAGGTCATGAGCGCGTGCTCAATGGAATTGCCTGAGAGGATCATGAGCGGTGCGTCTTGGGTGAGCCCCCGCGCCAGCATGCCTTCAGCCAGCGCGTTCACGCGGGCATTGGCCTGCGAATAGGTGACGGTTTCCCAATCACCAAACTGTTGTCCGGCCTGTGGTGGAAGGCGTTTGCCGAGCCACACATGATCAGGTCGCTCGACCGCCCACTTGCGCAAGGGCTCAATAAGGTTGGACGCCGGCTCGCCCACCGGGTGGGGATTGCGCAAGACGATGCTGCCATCAGGGTGCTCGTCAATCTCGACGCGGCGCTCCGCATAATTTACCTGTCTGTATGGGGGCAGAGTCTCTGCTGGCATGTCCATAAGACTTCCTCCTCAAAGCTGATTGAATGCGGTTAGGCTTAGGCGTTGACGTCTACGACGACGCGTCCGCGCACCTGGCCCGCGAGGATTTTCGGAGCAATCTCAGTCACACCGCTCAAACCAACCGTCTCTGTCATAGCATCAAGCTTCGCCATATCGAGATCGGCTGCGAGGCGGTTCCACGCATCCTGCCGCTTTTCGATGGGCGCCATGACGGAGTCGATACCGATCAACTGCACACCGCGCAGGATAAAGGGCATGACAGATGAGGGCAGATCCGGACCTTGTGCCAGCCCGCATGCCGTCACCGCTCCACCATATTTTGTCTGCGCAATCACGTTTGCGAGTGTCTTGCTGCCGACGGCATCAACCGCACCGGCCCAGCGCTCTTTGCCAAGTGGGCGGCCTTCGCCTGAAAGTTCATCCCGGTCGATGATTTCTGTTGCGCCTAAGCCTTTGAGATAGTCAGCTTCAGACGCGCGGCCCGTTGAGGCGATGACGCGATAGCCAAGCTTCGCAAGAAGTGCGATAGCAACAGACCCCACGCCACCGGCAGCGCCTGTCACAACAATGTCACCTGCGTCGGGCGTGATGCCCTGACGTTCCAGACCACGCACACAAAGCATGGAGGTGTAGCCAGCGGTGCCGATGGCCATGGCGCGCTCCGGCGAAATGCCGTCAGGCAGGGCAACCAGCCAGTCGCCCTTCACACGGGCGCGCTGGGAATAGCCACCAAAATGTGTTTCACCTACGCCCCAGCCGTTGAGGATGACCTTGTCGCCTTCCTTCCAGCTGCCATGCTCTGACTTTGTGACAGTGCCGACAAAATCGATCCCCGGAATGATTGGCCAGGTGCGAACCACAGGGGCCGCGCCTGTGAGCGCCAGACCGTCCTTGTAGTTGATCGTGGAGTGGGTGACCTCGACCGTCACATCACCGTCCATCAGATCGTTTTCGGTCAATTCAACAATGTTGGCCTCTTGGCCATCATCGGTCTTGGAGAGCTGAAGGGCGCGGAACGTGTCACTCATGAGATTTCCCTATATCATGTGGTGCGCGGCTTTTTGGCTCATTAGAGCCGCCGCGCTGCCATTTGTTGATTTTTGTTGGGCACAACCCACCCGAAAACGGGCGCCCGGTCAAGCAATCCTCCCGAAAGCCGCTCGAATTCTATGATTTGTGGGATAAACTGCGGCTATGCGCCCCGCTTTCACCCATATCGCCCTCCATGTGGCCAATCTCGACCGGTCCATTCGGTTTTATGAGGATTATTGCGGCCTTGAGACGGTGCATCTCCGCGATGAGCCGGAAGGCGCCAATGTGGCGTGGCTCGCCGAACCCGGCAAAGGGGATGAATTTGTGGTGGTTCTCATCGACAAAGGCAGTCCCCTGTCGCAGCCCGAAGGCGATTTCAGCCATCTGGGCTTCGCCCTAGAGAGCAAACAGGCTGTTGATGATGTTGCTGCGCGCGGCGGAGACCTGCTCGCCTGGCCGCCTCGCCAGGCCCCCTATCCGGTCGGCTATTATTGCGCGCTGAAAGACCCGGATGGGCGCTTTGTTGAGTTTTCTTATGGCCAGCCACTCGGTCCTGGCGCTGAGAGTCATTCGCCTTAGAACCCTGCTTCGAGACGCTCACAAGTGCTCGCTCCTCAGCATGAGGTCGTCTATTTTACCCTCACCCTGAGGAGGGCCCGAACGTTTTGGGCTCCTCTCGAAGGGTCTATCGCTTGCAGCGCTAAAGAACTTCGGTGAACCGGATAGGTTCGCCTTGGGCCGCGCCTAGAATTTCATCGTCCCACATCACCTGACGTCCGCGGATCACCGTGCCAATGGGCCAGCCGGTCATTGTGCGGCCGCTGAAAGCACTCCATTTGGACACGGACGCGATCCAGTCATCTTCAATGGTGCGGCTCTTTTTCATGTCCACAATGGTGAGGTCAGCGTCATAGCCAACAGCGATGCGGCCTTTGCGCGCGGTGCCGAACACGCGGTTTGGACCATGTGATGTCAGGTCCACAAAACGCTCAAGGCTGAGCTTACCTTCGTTTACATAGTTCAACATGACCGGAACGAACGTCTGAACCCCTGGCATGCCAGATGGTGCTTTCGGATAGGCTTGGGATTTCTCCTCCAGCGTATGAGGGGAATGGTCTGTCGCCACGATGTCCACAATGCCTGCGGCAATCCCCGCCCAAAGGCCCGCACGATGATCGGCGGTGCGGATGGGTGGGTTCATAAGCGCGCGCGTTCCGATCTCCTGGTAGCAATCAGGTGCCGCAAACGTCAGATGCTGCGGTGTTACCTCAACCGTGGCGATGTCCTTGTTCGCCGCAAGGATAGGCATCTCATCTGCCGTCGTGATGTGGAGCACATGAATACGAGCCCCCTCTTCGCGTGCAAGACGGAGCAGTCGCTCGGTACACATGACCGCTGTTTGAACGTCGCGCCAAACAGGATGGGTTTCGGGCTTGCCGAGTTCTGCCAATTCGCGACGTTCCCGCAGGCGGTACTCGTCTTCTGAATGGACCGCACAGCGGCGGTTGATCGCGCGGAGCACAGATCGGACATGTTCATCATCGGGGACAAGCAGGTTGCCTGTCGATGATCCCATGAAAATTTTGACACCGCAGCAGCCGGGCTCGCGCTCGAGGTCCGCAAGGATATCCGCGTTCTCAGTCGTCGCCCCGGCGTAGAATGCATAGTCGCATTGCATGCGGTGATGGGCGCGCTTCACTTTGTCCGCCAAGGCGTCAGAATTTGTGGTTGGCGGCTTGGTGTTCGGCATTTCGAAAACTGCCGTCACGCCCCCCAAGACAGCGGCGTTGCCACCGGCTTCCAAGTCCTCTTTGTGCTCGTTGCCGGGTTCACGCATATGAACCTGGGTGTCGATCACGCCTGGCAGCACATGAAGACCCGTGACGGCAATGCGCTCGCCCGCATCCGCTTTTGACAAGTCACCAATGGCAGCGATGCGCCCATCCCGAATACCGATATCGGCTATTCCCGTGCCGTCCTGATTAACGACGGTTCCGCCGGAATAGATGACATCAAAGGCATTTAGAAAAGTCAGGGGGATAATCTCGGACACAAAGGTCTCCTTGCTTTTTATCGGGCCGATTTATTAGGCCTAATTAGCTGCCAACTCTGTCGAGAAGGTCACTTGCCGCTTTAACAACCTGATCAACGGTCAAGTCGGTCATTGCACTGTCTGGGCTATCAAAATCGTATGTCGGATCTGAGGTGATCTCATCACAAGTTCGCCGCCCCCGTATAGAGGCGCAATTGTCGCCCCACGGCGCATAGAGATCATCCCGTGTGGGCCCAAAAAGCCCAAGTGTCGGGATACCAGCTGCCGCGGCCAAATGCATCAGGCCTGAATCATTGCCGATGAACAGGGAAGCCCGCTCAAATTGCGCATAGGTATCAATGAGATCGGCCCCGATCTGGTCGATCAATCGATCCTGCGGAACCGCATCATAGAGCGCCTTTACTTGATCCTGCTCGCCCGGTCCGCCGGTCAGGAGAAGGTGTGCCCCCTCCAGCCGACCTCCAGGAGCCATCATTGCCTGCACAAGCTCAGCATACCGCTCCTGCGGCCACATTTTCTTTGGCCAGTTGGCGGTTGGCCCTATTGCGAGAATGGGAACTCCCTCCGGCAGCAGGGCCTTGGCCCGCGCCCGCGTGATCTCACTAGGCCATAACCTGGGCGATGGGGGCGGATTGAGCCCCATCACGCCGCCAATATGTTCGACACGGGGTTTTGTGTGATCCGGTTTCAGGACGAACCGTTTTCTGGTGCGCAGAACATAAGCTGTCGCCGACCCACGAATATCAACGACCATATCCCACCGGGTTCCAAACGTTGCCCGGAGCAGCCGCCACCAATGGAGAGAGTATTTCTCCTTACGCATCACATGGACATTCGACACGCCAGGCGCACCCGCAAATAAGGGCGCCGCGACAGGACCGCAGACCACGGTGATATCTGGCCCACCCTCGGGACCTGCCAGGGTCTCCATCAAATGCCCCAACAGACCAGTAGACATGATGGCGTCCCCGATCCGATTTGAGGTGATGAAGAGAAGGCGCATGGGATGATGGTCCTTTGAGGTCTGCGATCCTAAGGGCTTGCTCTCGGTTATAGGTGGGCCAACCCGCCCTGCCAAGGCATGTTGCACGCCAGCTTCCGCTTGCGGGGCGGCTAAGGGCGACTTACATCTAAAGCTCCCCATTTCGATGGAAAACACAAGGTGGTCCCGTGACAAAAGTGAGCCTCTTGCCCGACCGGGTGGTTTGTAAGATTGGTGGCGCGGAGCGCCAAGATTTCCTGCAAAATCTGCTGACCAACAATCTTGAGCGGGTCTCACAGACCCGTGCGATTTACACGCTTCTGCAAACGCCGCAGGGCAAATATCTGTTCGACTTCTTTATCGTCGAACAGGATGGGCACTATCTAATCGATTGTGACCGGGACGCCGCACCAGAGCTGTTGAAACGGCTAATGTTTTACAAATTGCGCGCGGACGTGACGCTTGCAAGCATGGGCGACGACTGGGTCGTGGGTGCCATTTGGGACACCGAAACGTCTAGTGAGGCTGGCCAGGTGGACGTGTTTCATGATGGCTTGCGGTTTAACGATCCGCGCCTTAGTGCCTTAGGGCAGCGTTTCATGGTGCCTGCAGCGTTGGCTGACGCAGCCTTATCCATAGGCGAGGCCAGCACGCCCCAAGATTATGATGCCCACCGCATCGCCTTGGCCGTGCCGGGTGCGCAAGACCTGATCGCCGACAAGACCTTCCCGATGGAAGCTAATCTTGATCTACTCAATGCGATTGATTTCCAGAAAGGCTGCTTCGTCGGACAAGAAGTGACCTCGCGCACCCATCGCAAAGGTCAGGTCCGAAAACGCATTGTGACAGTGCGTGCTGCCGCCGATTTGCCAGCGCCCCATACGGCGGTGATGGCAGGTGAGCGCCAGGCAGGCGAATTGCTTTCCTCATCCGGCAGCCAAGGGCTTGCGCTGCTGCGCCTGGACCGTCTGGACAATCCCCTTACCGCTGATGAGATTGCAGTGCAGCCGTCACTTCCCAGTTGGTTGTCTGATGCCGCGACGGATGGCACCCAGACATGAGCAAAACACGCTGCACATGGCCTGCGGCTGATGATCCGGTTTACGTGGCCTATCATGATGACGAATGGGGCGTGCCGGAATGGGATGACCGTGCCCTGTTTGAAAAGCTTCAGCTCGACGGCTTTCAAGCTGGGCTCTCCTGGATCACGATCCTGAAAAAGCGGGACAATTTCCGAAAAGCCTTTGATGGGTTCGAGCCTGAGAAGATCGCGCGTTATACGCCGACAAAAGTCGACCGGCTGCTGCAGGATGCAGGCATTATTCGCCATCGCGGAAAGATTGAAGCAACCATCGGCAACGCGAAGGCGTACCTCACGATCATGGAAAAGGAAGGAAGCTTTGCGGACTTCCTTTGGGACTTTGTCGACGGCGCTCCCGTTCAGAACAGCTTCAAGACCATGAAGTCAGTCCCTGCCGAGACTGCAATGAGTGCCAAGCTCTCAAAGGAACTCAAAGCCCGTGGATTCAAGTTTTGTGGGCCCACCATCGTATATGCCTTCGCGCAAGCCGTCGGCATGGTGAATGATCACACGACCAATTGTTTCCGCCATAAGGAATGTGCCGCGCTGGCGAAGAGGTAGAGGCCGCTACCAGTTTTCGCCGAAAGGCCGGATGATCACGTCCGACGACCAGGCTGAGCGCGGTTGGTGCGCGATCCGATAACACTCATCGGCAATATCAACCGGCATGCAGAAAAACTCGTCCGGCTGATCCGGCATCGCTTCACGTGTCCAAGGCACATCAATCACCGCGTCAATGGCTACATAGGCCGCATGCACGCCCTTAGGTCCCGCATGACGCGCTATGCTCTCAAGCAAGATGCGCTGGGCGGCTTTTGTCGGCGCAAAAGCTGCGAAGTTTCCCTTGCCACGATAGGCCGATGTGTTTCCCGTCCCCAGAATGACGCCGTGGCCTGCCTCGATCATGGCCGGGGTGGTCAATTGCGCAAGGTGCAATAAGGCCATCGTGTTGATTTTGAAGTTGAGCTCCAGGGTTTTCGGATCGACATCGAGAAAACTCCCGAAAGCGCCGCCAACCGCATTGTGGATGACGATTTCTGGCGCGCCAAGGTCCGACTGTATCCTCCCCACACAATCTTTCAGCGCGTCCTCATCAGAGACATCGCAGGGATAGGCGTGTGTATCGGCCACATCGCTTGCGAGCGCAGCGAGGCGCTCCTCATTACGGGCAATCATCGCAATCGTGTAACCCGCGTCTGCAAACCGTTTCACAAGGGCCGTGCCCGTCCCCGGACCGACACCCGTAATCAGACAGATTTTTGTCGTCGCCATGCGCTTCATCCTTCGGTTCAGTTTCCGGCGATATGGGGAGGTTCACGCCGATTACACGAAAAAAGTGGGATCAAAATCAGAGAATAAGCGCTCAAGGTGCCAACCAGGTGCCGGTCCAGTTGTTACTCTTGACCACAAAGCGCGCGCGCCTATTGCCCGTTGGTGACAGAAACAGCCAGTCAACTTGTTCAAAAACCATCCGTATGGCCGCAAAATTTGACCGGCCTTGTTCCAGCCTTTCTTCCGAGGGAATTTTGCCTTCAACATCAGCTGGGAGACCGGAGGCCGGGCCCGACAAAGGCGTCCCAGGTTCCCACTCGGCAAGGTAAGCCCGTCGGCTGGAAGGCGCTGCCCCTCTCCAGGCTGCGTCGGCATATGTATCGTGCCTATGGACTGTGGCATCGCCACTGACCTGAATCTGAATTTCCTGTGCTGGGTCGTAGAAAGCCAGCATGACGTTGGGGTTTTTGCCAATTTCAGCAACTTTGTCCGATCGCGCGTCGGTGTGAAGACGGATTGACCGCCCCTCAAGATCCAAGTCCCGCAGGATAATGATCCGCGCTTTCGGTCCTCCATTAAGGCCGATTGTTGTCAAAACCGGTTTCTTGAAAGGATGCGTTCGCTCGGAAACAGCGCCTAGCAGCATCTCCCGCCAGGTGGTCTGGACAGAGTTAAGGTCTTCATAGTAGGCAGGCATTTCTGTTTGGTTGGGCATTGAGCGGTAACTACTCCATCTTCTTCTGTCGCATTTCCGGACGGAAAACCGCCCAGCACTTTTCCTGGAAATGCTCTCAACCGCCCACCGAAATCTATAGCCAGCCAGCCCGCGCTGCACTATTTTTGGGGCAACAAAGCAATTTAATTATGCAGGTGGGTTTGAGACCAACGCCCTAGCGCTCTTGGCCTCTTTCTCCGCAGCGAAACTCTTCGGGTGGGAAGCGTGGCAAAAGTCGTCATTAGTGGCACGGGGGTCTTTACACCCCCCAACTCAATCAGCAACGAGGAACTCGTCTCGTCGTTCAATGCATATGTTGAGAAATTCAACACTGAAAACAAGCAAGCGATTGAAAGCGGCGATGTCGAAGCCCTCAATCCCTCCAGCGCCGAGTTCATCTACAAAGCGTCCGGCATTGAGAACCGCTATGTGATGAACAAAGACGGCATTCTGGATGTAGACACCATGTGTCCCCGCCTGCCGGACCGCTCCAATGACGAGCCCTCCATCCTGGCTGAGATGTCTGTCATCGCCGCCAAGGAAGCAATGGAACGCGCCAACAAAAAACCAGAGGACATCGACGCGGTTCTTGTGGCCTGCTCAAACCTACAGCGCGCCTACCCTGCTATTTCCATTGAGGTGCAAAATCTTCTTGGCATTGATGGCTTTGGTTTTGACATGAACGTAGCCTGTTCATCTGCAACTTTCGGCTTGAAAACCGCGCACGATATGGTCATTAGCGGCGGCGCTGACTGCGTCATGGTGGTTGATCCTGAAATATGCACCGGCCACTTGAACTTCCGCGATCGCGACAGTCACTTCATCTTTGGTGATGTCTGCACAGCCATCATCGTTGAACGCGACGAGACATGCACAACGGATGGCGCTTGGGAAGTTCTGGGAACACGGCTGATGACCCAGTTTTCCAACAACATCCGAAACAATTTTGGTTTCCTAAACCGCACAGCGCCGGAGACGGCGCAGGACGCGGATAAGCTCTTCGTTCAGGAAGGCCGTAAAGTATTCAAGGAAGTCGTGCCCATGGTCTCCAAGCTCATTATTGAGCATGCGACGGACGAAGGCATTGAGCCGGCCGCACTCAAACGTTTGTGGCTGCACCAAGCGAATAAAGGCATGAACGACTTTATCGGCAAGAAGGTGCTGGGCCGCGAACCAACTGTCGAAGAGTCGCCGAATATTCTGAAAGACTACGCAAACACCAGCTCCGCTGGATCCATCGTCGCTTTCAATAAATATAGTGACGATCTCAAAGAGGGTGATACCGGCGTGATCTGCAGCTTTGGCGCGGGTTATTCGGCTGGCAGCGTGCTTGTGCGCAAACGTGCTTAAACGACCAGGTCGCTTAAGCACTGCATTCGTGAAAGCGCTTACCTTTTTGACCGCGCACTCGGACGGAGAACCGCACGACACTTTTCCTGAGTGCGCTTATTTTTCTGAACGCGCACTCGGACGGAAAACCGCACGACACTTTTCCTGAGTGCACTTATTTTTTCAAATAGGGCTGCACCGCCACAATGTGGAAAGTGCGCATCTCGCCGTCATCTTCCAATACTGAGAGATATTCTCCGACGCTGATCAGATGTTTATCAAGCTTAAAGAAGGGCTCGTCGCCTTCTGCGGTAGTTGGATCATAGTCAATGGTCCAGCCCTTCCCAATATGGCGGAGCAACCCCCGCTCGTCGGGTTCTCCATTTGTGAAACGCCTCACGACACAATCTTGCTTGTGTGCCTTCCAGGCGACCGGGTCCAGATGGCCATCAGCATCCAAGGGTGCCACAAAATCATAGCCGTGTTTATCACTGCCTTCAGGAAACTCTTCGCTGCGGGCAGCATTCATATGAATACGGTACAGGGTCATACCTGCCCTCCTTCTATTAAAACGTGAAAACTTTAGGCTTAGTGCGCCATTAGAACCGGTACACTGGTGTGGGCGCGCACATGTTGCGTGGCACCACCAAAGAGAAACTCGCGAAGACGGCTATGGCCATAACCGCCCATCACGAGCAGGTCAGCACCTGCACTCGCGGCTTCTTCCAGCAGCACCTCGCCAACAGCACGTCCATCCGCTTTTACAAAGCGGAAGCTTACCGTTGCGCCGTGAAGCGCCAGGTAGTTTTCCAATACAGAATTTGGCACGCCATCATCATCGCCTTCGTCAATGCAAAGAATGGTGACTTTGGAGGCTTTCTCAATGAAGGGAATTGCTGCCGTTACCGCAGCAGAGGCTTGTAGACTGCCATCCCAACCGATCAGAATATTGTCGCCGATCGATGCAGCGGCTGATTTTGGCGCGATCAAGACCGGACGGTCTGCGCTCATCAGCGCGCCTTCCAGGGCGTCGCCGCCTGCAATGCCGTCTTCGATTTCTGAGCCTGAGAACATCACCAGGTCTGAAAGACGGCTTTCCTCAGCGACAACAAGATCGCGCCGCCCAGTCGCTTCGCCGAACCGCGCAGAGGGAAGTGTGCCTGTATCGGTCAAAACTGGCAGGCCAGCGGCCGAAGCCTCAGACTCCATGCTACGCTTCGCTGCTGCAACCGCAGCATCAGACCCTTCTTTGGCAGCCTGAAGCAGATCTTCAATAACCTGCCCGGACACACCATCGCCCAGATAGGGCAGAGCCTCACTTGGATCCGGACGAACAAACAGAACCTTCGCCTGCGCGCCGAATTTTTTCGCTACCAACAAGGCTGCGTTCAATACTGGTTTATCTGACTCAGTTCCATGAACAGGAACCAAAACTTTCCGAATAGGCATTGCCGACCTCCTTTATGCCATCTGATGAACACACATTAGTCCCAGATTTTTGATGTCCCTATGACCCAGATCAAACCGTCAAATTAATCGCTTTTCTGCAGGTCACGCTCCGATCCTAGCAGCAAAACAGGACAGCCAACCGCCATAGAAAAGGCGGTCGCGTCCCCGTCCTTCTCAAAGAACTTTGAGTGAGCATTCGCCACCACCAGACTTGGCCCCATCTGCCGCACAATTTCTGCAAGATCTGCCAGGTTTTTGTCAGCTCCGCGAACGGGGAGGCACACCATGCCTGCGCGCGTCGCCAGCGCCTCTGCGGCATGAGCACAAAACTCACCCTGGCTCGTCATGTCATCCAGCACGACGAGCGGCGCATCGCCAGCGCCCATTCCCCGTCTGGCACTGGTCAACAAGACGTCTGCGTGCACATCAGCAGTTGCTGTGTGCAATGCGCGTCGAATGTCATTTAGAGAGGTCAGATGATTGCCAGTATTCATCACCAGCACATCTTCCCGGTTCGCGTTTTCAAGCACCGCGAAAAGTGGCCGACCGCGCTTCACGTCGAAAGACCATTCAAGTCCGATCTCCGAAGCCGCGGCTGCGAAAGCCGCTTTTGCCTGCCCTGCCTGTGCCTCCCACTCGCGCGTCAGGCGCTCTGTTTCCAGTGGCTTTACTATGCCGCTGAAAGACACCTCTGAGGCAAAGGGTAGTTCTGCCAGATCCATCAGCGCCTGATTTTCCACAAAGCATCCGACCAGCTTGGCGCCGATCGGCTCACCCATACGTTTGGCAAAGGAGATGGCTTCTGCCTGTGGAACCGCCGAGTCGATTTCAATCAGAATCTTGTGGCTCACAACCTCCGCGTCTTCTTCGGGCTTTGCATTCATGATGCTGTCTCCCCGCGATCTTCTTTTCCAAAGGCCACCTGTGCCTCTGCAAACTTCAGCAACCGCCGATCGACCCGTTCAAACAAACTGCCAGGTGGAAAGTCATCATTTTCATCGCGGTGCCCAGCTTGAACACCGGTCATAATGGTGACGGCATCTTCAATGGTTTCAGCCGCAAAGACCGAAAACATGCCGCGCTCTACAGCGTCCACAACGTCGCGGCGCAGCATGAGGTGTTTGACATTGGCGACGGGGATGATCACGCCCTGGTCTCCCGTAAGCCCACGGCGCATGCAAATATCGAAAAATCCTTCGATCTTTTCGTTTACCCCGCCTATCGGTTGAATCTGGCCCAGCTGGTTGAGTGAGCCTGTCACGGCGAGGCCCTGATTGATAGGAGCTTCTGCCAAAGAGGACAGGAGAGCCGCAAGCTCTGCAACCGACGCGCTGTCCCCGTCTATGCCGCCATAACTCTGCTCAAAAACGAGCGTTGCGGTGAGAGAGAGGGGAATATTGATGGCAAAATGCGCACTCAGAAAGCCTGTCAGGATGAGCACGCCTTTGGAATGAAGCGCGCCCCCCAGATCAACCTCCCGCTCAATGTCGACCACGTTGCCCTTCCCCATGCGGGTGCGCGCGGTGATGCGTGTCGGGCGGCCGAAGCTCGCCTGACCCAGGCTCAACACCGACAGTCCATTGACCTGGCCGACGACGAACCCTTCTGTGTCAATCATCACCACATCGCGGGTAATTGCTTCAAGGCTGCGCTCTCGCAGCCGATCTGCCCGATGGACCCGCTCATCTATCGCCCGCAGGATATGGGGCACATCAATTGCATCTGCCGCATCATCGCGGGCATAAAGATCAGCTTCCTGCATCAGGTCTGTGATACTGCCCACCTCAAGTGACAGTTTCTCCGCGTCTTCTGCAAAGCGAGAACTTTCTTCAATGACGCGCCCTACTGCGGCGGCGGTGAGCGGTAACAAGTCGTTTTCACGACAGAGCGTCGCGATCATCTCTGCATAAAGGAGGTCTGTGTCTCCATCTCTGTCGATCTGGTCATCAAAATCAGCAGACACTTTGAACAGATCACTGAATTCTGGGTCATTCTCAGCCAGCATGTAATAGAGCAGACGATCCCCAAATAGGATGACCTTTGTATCAAGCGGTATCGGATCGGGCTCTAGCGCAACGGTGCTCACAAGACTTAAGTAGTCGCCGGGCGCCTCGAGCACGATGCGCCGTGTTCTAAGTGCCCGCTTCAAGCCATCCCACGCCAGTGGTTCACGCAACAGGCGCAACGCATCGATAAGCAGGTAACCACCGTTGGCGCGATGGAGGGAGCCCGCCTTGATGAGGCTAAAGTCTGTCACCAACGCGCCCATATTGGACATATGCTCAACCCTGCCGATCAGATTGGCGAAGGCAGGATGTTCCTCTGTGATGATGGGCGCGCCGCCGCCAATGAACCCGCCATCGCTGTTTCCCGCCGTTGGCTCGGGTGCAGCATCCGGGCCATTGTTGACGATGACATTGACTGTGTAGCGCCGAAAAACATCTCCACCTATGGGCCCCATCGGTCCCGCAAACTGCTCGCGCTCGTCCATTGTAAATAGGCCGATATTTTCAACAAGATCCGCTTCGAGTTCGCGCAACCACGCCGCGACCTTTTCATTCCCCTCAAACATGGAAGTGAGGTCGTGGATGGAGCGGCCCACCGCATTCGTCGCCACTTCGCGGTTCAATTCATGGACCTGCGTGCGACGTTCTTTTTCCCAGCCAGGCACATGTTGGAAGATTGACGCCAGTTCCTGTTCAAGCTCGCCGATGGTGTCCTTGATCTTCTCCCGTTCCTCCTCCGGCAGTTCGTTAAAGGTCTCGGGCTTCATCACCTCGCCTTCTCGCTGAGGGGCAAAGGCAAAGCCGGAAGGTGTTGATAGGAGGGTAATGTTCTTTGCTTCGGCTTTGATGCGAAGGGCTTCAAACGCCTGACCTTGATGCTGCGTATAGTTCGCATCAATAGCCGCCAGGCGCTTTTTATATTCCTCACTTTCGAGGATCGCCGGAATGGAACCGCGCAGGTCCTGGATCAGATCCGCAACGCCGGAGCGCAGCGCTTCTGCCCGACCGGCTGTTGTGCGAAGGGCAGCAGGTTTGTTCGGGTCCGTGAAATTATTCACATAGACCCAATCGCCTGGCACGGGCCTTTTGCCAACGATTGATTGCAGGTGACGGATCACACCATCCCGCAT